>NZ_JBVJWO010000058.1:0-9432 GCF_055602345.1 Streptomyces sp. NPDC037401 | reverse complement strand
CAACATCGAGAACCTCCAGCGCTTCCCTGACCCCTTCCCCCCCCCCCCCCCCCCCCCCCTTACCCCCCCCCCCCCCCCCCCCCCCCCCCCCCCCCCCCCCCCCCCCCCCCCCCCCCCCCCCCCCCCCCCCCCCCCCCCCCCCCCCCGTCCGTGGGAGCGGTGTTGCGGGGGCGCGCTCAGCCCGTGGCGCCCGCCGATTCGAGCCGTGCCTGCTCGGACCGCGGCGCGGTGTGCGGCGGGGTCCCGGGGGACGGTTCGGCCGCCGGGGACGGGACCTGCGAAGGCCCTGCTGACGGCACCGGCGAGGGCGGCTGCGCCTGCTCGGCGGAGTCGTCCTTCCTGCGGCCGCGGGCCGCGACCAGTGCGTGGTAGCCGATCAGGGTCACGAGGGTGCCGAGGGCGATCCCGCCGACCGAGAAGTCGTCCGTCACCTGGAGGGTGACGCCGCCGATGCCCAGGACGGCGCCGGCGGAGATCGGGACCAGGTTGACCGGATCCGCGAAGTCGACCCGCGCCTTGATCCAGATCTTGGCGCCGAGCAGCCCGATCATGCCGTACAGGACCACGGTGATCCCGCCGAGCACGCCGCCCGGGGTGGCGGCCACGAGGGCGCCGAACTTCGGGCACAGGCCGAACACCAGGGCCGCGGCCGCGGCCATCCAGTACGCGGCGGTCGAGTAGACCCGGGTCGCGGCCATGACGCCGATGTTCTCGGCGTACGTGGTGGTCGGCGGGCCGCCGACGGCCGCGGAGACCGCGGTGGCCAGTCCGTCGCCGAGGACGGCGCGGCCGAGCACGGGGTCCAGGTCCTTCCCGGTCATCTCGGCGACCGCCTTGATGTGCCCGGTGTTCTCGGCGAGCAGGGCGATCACGCCGGGCAGCACCAGCAGGATGGCCGAGGTGGAGAAGGTGGGCGTCTGCATGGCGGGCAGGCCGAACCAGTCGGCGGAGGAGACGGCGTCCAGCTGTACCCGCAGGTGGCTGGTGACCTCGCCGGTCGGCCCGGGTGAGGTGAGGGGGCCGGCGGTCCGGTCGAGCACCCAGGACAGTACGTACCCGAAGACCAGCCCTGCGAGGACGGCGAGCCGGCTCCAGAAGCCGCGCAACAGCACGCCCGCCGCGATCACGACGGACATGGTGGCGAGCGCCACCCACTGGTCCTGGGGCCAGTAGATGTCGGCCACGACCGGGGCCAGGTTGAGGCCGATGAGCAGCACCACGGCGCCGGCGACCACGGGCGGGAACGCCTTGTTGATCATCGCCGGTCCGGCGAAGTGGACGAGCAGGCCCACCAGGGCGAGCACGAGGCCGGCGACGAGCACGGCGCCGGTGACGGTGGCGGTGCTTCCGCCGCCCGCCCGGATGGCGGCGACCGCGCCGACGAAGGAGGCGCTGGTGCCCAGGTAGCTGGGGATCCTGCCCTGCACCACGAGCAGGAACAGCACGGTGGCGACGCCGGACATCATGATGGCCAGGTTCGGGTCGAGCCCCATCACCACGGGGAAGACGAAGGTCGCGCCGAACATCGCCACCACGTGCTGGGCGCCCAGGCCCACCGTGCGCGGCCAGGAGAGCCGCTCGTCGGGCATCACGGCGGCGCCGGGCCGGGGCGCCCGTCCGTCGCCGTGCAGGCGCCAGCCGATGCCGAGGATCCGGCGTGCCGGACCCTGTGTTCCCTTCATGGTGTCTTCCTCCGGATCGGATGGGACGTGGGTGGGGACGTACGGATGCGGGGGGTGCGGGGGGTGCGGGGGGGGTGCGGGGGTGCGGGGGGTGCGGTGCGCTCCCGCCGCGGTACGGGAGGTCTCGCGTCCCGGGTCTCAGACGTCGACCAGGCTGGAGATGCCGGCCATCGCCTCGGCGGCACGGAGGTCGGCCAGCTCCGGGTCCGGGGCCGACACGATCACGTGGCCGAGCCGGGTGCACGCCGCGGAGGTTCCGCCGACGCGCTCGCCGGGCTCCACGTAGGAGCGGACGGCGGCGACGTACGGGCTCGCGGCGAGCCCGCGCAGCTCGCGGAACACCCCGCGCCGGGTGGTGCCGATGAACCGGAGCGCGGCGGCCCGGGTGCGCTCCGCCCGGATGTCGGGCCATTCCCCCAGGACGGCCTGGAGGTAGGCCCCGGCCACGCTCACACCGGTGGCGTGCTCGATCAGGTGCATGAGGTGTCCGGCGGGCGGGGCGGCCACGACCTTGAGGAGCTGCGGCCCGGCCGCCGTCACCCGCAGGCCGGTGTGGGCGATGCCGTCCCGCAGGCCGAGTGCTGCCAGGCCCCGTTCCACGGCGGCCAGTACGGAGACCCGGGTGCACTCGTCGAGGCCGGCGGGCACGGTGTGCCCGGTCTCGTGGGGGATCCGGCCGTCGCCGGTGAACGTCCGCAGCACCGCGAGGTGTCCGCAGCGGCCCGCGCACACCACGCTCTCCACCCGGTACTCGGGGCCGTCCAGGTACTCCTGGACGAGGACCTCCGAGCCCCGGCCGGCCCGCCGTACGGCCACGGGCAGCTCCTCCGGGCAAGCCACGAGGACCGCTCCCGTGCCGCCCGCGCGCTCGGCGGGCCGGACGACGACCGGGTAACAGAGCCCGGCGGCACGCAGCCGCCGGTCCGCCTCCTCGGGGGACGCGACGGCCACGGTGCGCGGGCAGGGCACCCCGCGCTCCCGCAGCGCCTGGGCCGTCCGCCACCTGTTGCGCGCGGCGGCCGCCCGGCCGGGAGGGTGGCCGGGCAGGCCCAGGGCGTCCGCGAGCGCGGCGGCCAGCGGGGAGTAGGACTCCCCGCTGGCCGCCACTCCGCCGATGCCCTCCCGGGTGCAGTAGTCGGCCAGGGGGCCGACGGCACGGTCCGGGGAGCGGAGGTCGGCGGAGACGGTGCCGGCGAGCCGGCCGCGCAGGCGCTGGGCGGTCCGCCCGTGGCGGTCCCGGTGGGTCGCGGCGTGCACCCGGATGCCGAGCGGCTGGGCCGCTGCCACCAGGCTCTGCGCGGCGGAGTTCTCCGCACCGAGCAACAGCACTGCTCTGGCCATGTGCCGGTTCACCTCGCTTTCGCCGGGGTGCTCAGGGGCTGCGCAGGGAGTGCTCAGGGGCTGCGCAGCACCGGGGTGGGGGTCCGGGTCACGCGCCGTACGCTCTGCGGAACTTGCCGGTGATGTACTCACCGGAGCGCACCGGCTCGTGGCGGGCCGGGTTGAGCGGGCCGGTGCACGTGGGGATGCACTCGATCAGGGCGTCGTAGGCGGGCTGGTGGAAGAACGGCACGGAGTACCGCTCGCGCCCGGCCAGCTCCCGCGGCGGGTTGACGACCCGGTGGACGGTGCTGACCCAGCGGTTGTTGGTCCAGATCGCCATCAGGTCGCCGATGTTCACGACGAACGAACCGTCGATGTAGGGCACGTCGAGCCACTGGCCGGCCTTGTCGAGGACCTGGAGGCCGCCGGGGCCGTCGTCCTGGTAGAGGATGGTGAGGCTGCCCCAGTCGCTGTGCATGCCCTTGCGGAGCTGGCCGGGCGCCGGGGGTTCGGGCTGCCGCGGGTAGTAGTTCGCGGTCAGGTTCGTCATGTGCCGCTCGATCTTCTCCTCGAACCAGTCCTCAGGCAGGCCGAGGGCGAGGGCGAAGAGCCGCATGATGTCGGCGGCCAGGACTTCCATCGCCGCGTAGTACGCGCGGTACGACTCGGCGAAGCCGGGCAGTCCGGGCCAGCGGTTCGGGGTCCGCAGCGCCGGGTCGGCGTCCGCGGGCAGGGCGCTGCCCCCGTCGGGCTCGCCCAGCCGGTTGACCGTGAAGGTCTCGGAGATGTCGGGCAGCGACCGCTCCTGCTCCACCTCTGCGTCGGCGTTGGACGCGGCGAGGCTGCCCTTGCGGCCGAAACCGCGCATCAGCGGGTCGGCCGGGTCGGCCAGGAGCTCGGCCTTCACGTCGGCGGGCAGCGCGAAGAACTCGCGGGTGGCCCGGTACATCGCGGAGATGGTCTGCTCGGGCACGCCGTGGCCGACGATCACGAGGAAGCCGCTGGTGCGGCAGACCTCGTCGATCACGGCGGCGAGCCGGCGGTCGGCCGCCTGGTCCGTGCGCGCCGAACTCAGGTCGATGACGGGGACGTATCCGTCGACGACCGTCACTTGTGCAGCCGTGCCGGCCGCGTTCTCGACATTCAGTACCGACATGGCGTCTTCTTTCGTTCAGCCCCACCGCGGCGGCGGGGGTTCCCAGTCCCGTACGAGTTCGAGGAATTCGGCCGCGTCGCCCACGGCCGCGAGGGTTCCGACCTCGTTCTCGCGCAGGAATCCGCTGGAGGACATCCGGCAGTTCAGGCGCAGGAGGCGGTCCCAGTAGCCCTCGGTGTTCAGCAGGGCCATCGGTTTGTCGTGGCGGCCGAGGATCAGCCAGGCCCAGGCTTCGAGGATTTCCTCGACGGTGCCGACGCCGCCGGGCAGGGCGACGAAGGCGTCGGCCAGATCGGCCATCAGCTGCTTGCGCTGGTGCATGGTGTCGACGACGTGCAGTTCGGTCAGGCCCGGGTGGGCGACCTCCGCGTCGACGAGGTGCTTGGGGATCACTCCGGTGACGCGGCCGCCCGCGCCGAGGGCGGAGTCGGCGACCACGCCCATGAGGCCGGCGGCCCCGCCGCCGTAGACGATCTCGTGGCCTTCGGCGACGAGTTCCTTGGCGAAGGCCGCGGCCGCTTCGCGGTACGCCTCCCTGTTGCCCAGAGCCGATCCCGCGTAGACGGTGATGCGCATGGCGAGGACCTCCGTCCGTCAGGGGCTGACGCGCCCGAACTTCTCGAAGGCCTCGTGGGTCAGCGGCATGAGGCGGGCGAACTCGTCCTCCATCTGCTCGGCGACCAGCTCGATCTCGCGCTGCGGGTGCGAGACGTAGGCGGCGTCGGCGCGGTTGGTGCGCAGGCCGAGGAAGTGCATCAGCGAGCGGGCGTTGCAGGTGGCGTAGACGGTGGAGTAGGTGGCGACGGGCAGCACCATGCGGGCCAGTTCGCGGGATATGCCGGCGTCGAGCATGCGCTGGTACTCGCGGTACGCGGCCCGGTACGCCTCGCTGGTGGCCTCGCTCATGAGCTCGTAGTCCTGCTCGCTGCCGGGCACGTAGCGGTAGTGGCCGGGCTTTCCCTCCTGCTTCAGGGCGCGGTCCCGGTCCGGTACGTAGAAAACGCTCTTCAGGTCCTTGTAGCGGGCGCTTTCCTCGTTGAATGACCACATCCGGTGCCGCATCATATGGCGGATCGTGAAGATGGGAGCGTGCACGAGGAACGTCATGGAATTGTGCTCGAACGGGCTGCCGTGGCGGCTGCGCATCAAATACCGGATAAGCCCTCCGATGTATTCGTCGCCGCGTTCTTCGCGGTGCGCCTCCTCGCCGGCGGTGGACACCCGGGCGGCGCGTACGACACCGAGGTCGGAGGCCGTGTGGTCGACCAGTTCCACGGCGATGTGGCTGCGCAGTTCGATCTCGGGCCCGAAGGCCCTGATGTCGGTCGACTCGGTCGGCTCGGTCTCAAGGGCCGGGCTGATGGTCATGGTGTTCCCCTCGTTGGTGTGCGTGATCGCTTGGGTCGGCCGGGACGGCGCAGTGCGGACGGCTGGGCGGTGGTCAGTCCCAGCCGTGATCGTCGGGCGTGGCGCCGACCGGGAGCGTGACCGCGGAGCTGCCGCTGCCGTCGGCCAGGACGGAGCCCGCGGAGGCCGCCCCGCCGGCGGTCGTGACGGCCAGCGTGGCGATGGCGGCGATCACGGCGGAACGGGCGGCGTGGCGAGCGGCGGAAATCTTCGTCTCGTAACCGGTGATCCACATGTCGGGCTCCTGCAGTCGGCGTTGTGGCGGCCTCCCCGCTCACAACTCCATTCTTCGAACTGCAGCACGCAGAAATAAGGTCAGACTTGTGAAGTGCACAAGTCTGAATCCAAAGCCGATACATGCCAAAGAAGTACCGGGACGGTTTGTACGTGCCAAAGAAGCAGCGAGAGCGAAGTGAATTGCGGGCGCACTTGCCGAAGATGCACCGGAGACGCAGCGGGGCCCCGCGGTCACGGCCGGCGGTGAAGCCGGCCGCGGCCACGGGGCCCCGGTTCGAGGGGTGCGGTCAGCGGTCGATGCCGCAGAACACCCGGGCGGCCGCGGGCGGGCCTCCGGACGCGGACCGGGGGGTCTCCCGGGCCTCGTCGTGGATGTCCCGCACCGCGCAGGTCGCCGTCACGACGGCGGCGCGGGCCAGGCCCAGCGCCTCGCGTGCGGATTCGAGGTCACGGTCGGGAAGCCGTACGACGACGTCCGTGGCGCACTCGATGAGGTGCAGCGCGGCGCGCGCCAGCCGGTCGTCGCACGGATAGCCCTGCTCGACGGCCTTGCGGGCCGTCTCGAGCAGTTCCGCCGCGGTCAGGGTGGCCTGCGCGCGCGTGGTCTCCTTCGTGTCCAACTCTGCTCTCCTCGCGGAAGGGAACGGGTGCACTTCTGCCCGTGAGGACCATGCGCCCGGCGAGCGGGACCGAAAAAGGGTCAAAGGCTTGCAGCTGCACGGATGTGCACGTGTCGACGGATACGCCCCCGTCACAGGGTCCGGGTCATGAACACGCTGAGCGGGTCGGGCTTGTAGTCGGCGAAGGGACCGCACGCCTCGAAGCCGAACTTGGCGTACAGCGCCCGCGCAGGAGCGAAGAAGTCGGCCGCCCCGGTCTCAAGGCTCAGCCGCCGGTACCCCATCCGGCGCGCTTCCCCGACGAGGTGCGTCAGGACGAAGGACCCCACCCCGGCGCGCGTGCGGTCGGGCGCCGTACGCATCGACTTGATCTCCGCGTGCTCCTCGTCCAGCCACTTCAGCGCCCCGCAGCCCACCAGCGCGCCGTCGTCGTCCCGCGCCGACCAGAAGGTGACGTCGTACCGACGCAACCCGTCCAGGTCCAGGGCGTGCTTGCTCTCCGGCGGAGTGATGGACCGCATCTCCCGGACGTGTGCGGCCAGGAACGCCGCTATCTCGGGGCTCGACAGGTCGTCCACTGCAATCTTCATCGCGCCAGGCTAGAACCTGCCGGGCGCCGCCGGGGTCCAAAGCGGCCAGACCACCGGCCGGAACGCACCCGCTTGAACCAGACTTGAGGACCGCCCCATACCCTCGCCGAATGGGCACCTACGAACTGGATGCGAGGAAGCCGGACACCGCGGGGCGGCCGACGGGCGAGGCCGTGGCACTGTGGCGCCTGCGTACCGACCGGGAGACGGTGGGCGGCTTCCCGGTCGACGACGCCCTGCTCGACCACGCCGAGCGGGCCCGCGCCGCGGCGTTCGTACGGCCGGCCGACCGGCACCGCTACCTCGCCGCGCACGTGGGCCTGCGGGTGCTCCTCGGCGCCTACCTGCGGCTGCGGCCCGAGCAGGTCGTGCTCGTCCGCGAGGAGTGCCCCTGCTGCGGCGGCCCGCACGGACGTCCGGCCCTGGACCCGGCGGGACCGGGCGGCGGACCGGCCGACCGCCTGCACTTCTCGCTCTCGCACAGCGAGGACGTGGCCCTGATGGCGTTCTCCGGGGTGTGCGTCGGCGTCGACGTCGAGGCCACCCCCGGCCCGGCGGTGGTCAAGGACCTGCTGCACACGCTGCACCCGCGGGAGACGCAAGAGCTGCTGGCGCTGCCCGAGGCCGGGCGGACGGCGGCCCTGGCACGGCTCTGGTCGCGCAAGGAGGCGTACCTGAAGGGCACCGGTACGGGCCTCGGGCTGGGCGTCGTCGAGCCGTACGTCGGGTCGGGGCCGGCCCCGGCGCACACGCCCGGATGGACCGTGACCGACCTGGCGGCGCCGCCCGGCTTCACCGCGGCCCTGGCGCTCAAGGACGCGCGGACCGGCGGACCGGCCGGGTCCGGCCGGCGGCCGCAGCCGGAGAGCCCCACCCCGGTCTGATGGGACATCAATTTCTGTGTCCTTCCGGCCCCGGGTAGTCATTGACTTCTCGTGGGCGCGACGCGTCAATGTCGGCCACCGCACCGGCTCGGCCTCTCCCCCACAGCGGGTGGGGGGAGGGTTCGCACGACGAAGGAGTCGCGACCCAGTGAGTACGACTTACCGACGAAGAATCCTTGCCGGGGCGGGAGCCCTGACCCTGGCACTGACGGGTGGCGTGGTGGGCCTGGCGGGCACGGCTTCGGCCGCGACGACGACCACCCCCGTGTTCTCGGTCTGCGACGCCCCGGCGCCGCAGCCGGACGGCTCGGGGAACCAGAACTACACCGTCACCGTCCCCGACTCGGCCAAAGCCGGCGACGTCGTGCCGATCACCATCGACCCGGGCGCCAGCCCGCTGGTCCCGGGCTTCTCCGTGACCACGGTCAACACCACCAAGCTCACCCTCAAGGTCGGCGCCACCACGCAGACGGTCACCAGCCCGCCCGAGACGGTGACCGTGGTGGCCGGCGTCCCGCTGGACCCGAAGCCGTTCTCGTCGACCATCACGGTCCCCGACGGCACCGAGGGCACGACGCTGGAGATCCGGCTCGACCAGGCGGTGACCGACGCCGACCTCAGCGGCTCGGTCTTCACCACCACCTGCCTCCCGCAGCCGCGGCCCAGTGCCCCCATCGCCACGATCGCGATCGAGGCCCTGCCCAAGGACCCGGTCACCACCAAGCTGACGCCCAACAGCGGCGGTCCCGGCACCGCGGTCGTCGCCACCGGCGCCAACTTCGCGGCCGGCGCGGTGACCTGTGAGGCCCTGCTGGCCGGTGCGGCCACCGGCGACACCGGAAGCGGATCCGCCGACGCGGGCGGCGCCGCGACCTGCTCCCTCACGCTCACCAAGAAGGCCGACAAGGTCCGCATCGGCAGCACCGAGGGCAAGGCCTTCAACTGGATCCAGCCCGCCGTGGGCGTGCCGCACCCGGTCGACGTCGAGGTCCTCGCCGGACCGCTGGCGCTCGGTCCGACCGCCGGACTGCCCGCGCTGGACTTCGGTTCCGTCACCATCAACGGCAAGAAGCAGTCCGTGGTCGGCCAGTTCAACGCGGCCACCGTCCAGGACTTCCGCGGCGGCACCCTCGGCTGGGACCTGACGGTCACCCGCACGCCGTTCCTGAACACCGCCACCGGACACGCCATGGCCACGGCGCAGCTCGGCATCCAGCCGGTCTGCACGGTGACCAACCCGGACAGCCCGAGCGCCTGCACCGCCGGTGCGCCCGGCGCCATCACGGACACGCCGCTCAAGGTCGCCTCCGCCGCACCCGGCGGGGACGAGCTGACCGGTGGCGAGTTCGCCGTCGGCGGCGGCGCGATGATCCAGCTGCCCGCCTTCATGTTCGCCGACACGTACCAGTCGGTCGTGACCTTCTCGGTCGCCTGACCCACCCGGGTGGGGGGGGGGGGGGGGGGGGGGGGGGGGGGGGGGGCGGCGGGGGGGGGGGGGGGGGGGGGGGGGGGGGGGGGGGGGGGGGGGGGGGG
>NZ_JBVJWO010000057.1:0-33357 GCF_055602345.1 Streptomyces sp. NPDC037401 | reverse complement strand
CCCCCCCCCCCCCCACCCCCCCCCCCCCCCCCCCCCCCCCCCCCCCCCCCCCCCCCCCCCCCCCCCCCCCCCCCCCCCCCCCCCCCCCCCCCCCCGCGGCCGTTCGCGTGTCCGAAGCGCCGTCAGCCGGTCCTGGGAACCAGGCGTTCCGGGCCGCCTGCCGTCTCCGCCCGCAGCTTCTCCAGCAGCTGCCGGCGCTCCTCGGTGAGCCGCATCGGCCCCATGTGCGGCGGTACGCCCGACACGGCCGCCCCCGGAGCCGGGACGGGCTCGTACTGCGTCGGAGCGGTCGTCGCGGTGTACGCGGTCGCCACGGCGATCACCGCCGTGAGCCCGACCGCGGCCCTGGCCCAGAACCGGGCGCGGTACTCACTCGCGGTACGGACGGCCTGCGCGGGCCGGGCCTCCAGCCGTACCGCCGGGACGAGCGCGCCGAGCCGCACCCGCAGCAGTGCGGACTGTGCGGCGGGCGGAGTCTGCGCCAGCTCGGGCAGCCGCCGCGCGAGTGCGGAGCGCGCGGACAGGAGCCGGTTGCCGGCGACCGGGGTGGTGGCCTCCGTCTCCGCCGCGGTGTCGGGCAGGTCCAGGCCGACGCCGTCGTAGAGCAGCACGGTGCGGCGGTACCGGGGTGGCAGGGCCAGCATGGCGTCCATCAGCGTTCGGTCGCCGGGGTCGGCCGGGGGCTTGTCGGGGTGCTTGTGGGCGCGGCGCAGCCGGTGCCAGGGGGAGAGGGCGTACTCGTAGGCCGCCGCGCGGACCCAGCCCACCGGATCGCGGTCGAGGGCGACTTCGGGCCAGTGCTCCCAGGCCTGGCGGAACGCCCGCTCGACGGACTCGACCGCGAGGGCGCGACGCCCCGTCAGCAGATAGGTCTGACGGATCAGGAAGGGGCTGGTGTAGGCGTACAGCGCGTCGAACGCCTCGGTGGGGCTGACCGAGCGGGCGGGCGCGGGCCCGGCCACGGCCGCAGGCTGCTGCTGCGGTTCTGTCTCCGGATCCGGCTGTGCGCCTGTCGCGGCCTCAGTCTCCGTCGCCGCCTCCGGGGCTGACGCCGGGCCGGCGGCCGCAGCCGTGTCCGGCGCTGCTTCCGCTGCCGCCTCCGGCGCGGCGCCCGGGTGCGGCCGGCCGACGGCGGTGGGCTGGGTGCGGCCCGCGGCTCCCGCCGCGGTGAGGGCGGCGTGCTGCGGCTCGTGGCGCCCCGCATCGTGCCGGGCCTGCCCCGCCGGCGGTTTCGCGGCGCGCTTGACGGCGGCCCGCGGCCGGGTGCCGGCGCCGGTCCCGGCCGCGGCGGGCTTCGGGGGCGGCAGGGGCCGCCGGGCCGGGCCCGCCGCGTCCTCCGCCGACGGTGGCGCGGGCTCGGCGTCCGCCTGCGGCCGCGCCCCGGCCTCCGGCTGTGCCTCCGTGCCGGTATCCGGCCCTGCCTCCGGCCCTGACCCCGACTCGGAAGGGGGCTTCGCCTCCGCGTCCGGGCCGTCGCCGGACAGCTCGTCCAGCACCTGCAGGCGCATCAGCAGCTTGGCGTACGCTTCGCGCTTGCGCCCGCGCGGCTCGGACCGCCCGGCCTCCCAGGAGCGCACGGTCGTGGCGGTCACGCCGACCGCCTCCGCGACCTCGTCGTAGCTCAGCTCGCGGGATTCGCGCAGTCGGCGCCGCTCCCCGGGGGAGGGCAGGGACATGTCGGAGGCGGTGTGGGCGCTCTGTGTCATGCCGGACTCCCCGCGGCGCAGACCTGGGCGAAAAAGTACATAAACGTATATTGAGCGACACCACGATCATTCGCCTGTTACACGTCCCCAGCGCGTGTCGTTGGGACCATGGCGTCGTGACCCACGTGACCGAACGTGCCCCGTCCCCCTCCCCGTCCCTGCCGACGGGGACGGGCCCGCGGTCCGGGCGCCGCCGCTCGCCCGCTGCCGCCGCCTGCGTACTGGGCGGCGCCCTCGCCGCCGGCCTGGGGCTCGGCTCCCTGGCCGTGCTCGTCATGATGCTGTGGATCAGCTCGCCGTACCCCGACAACGGTCCCGGCGGTGCGCTCCATGTCGCCGCCGGACTCTGGCTGCTGGCCCACGGCACCGAGCTGATCAGGTACGACACCCTCTCCGGGGTGCCCGCGCCGGTGGGGCTGACCCCGCTGCTGCTGGTTGCGCTGCCGGTCTGGCTGATGCGGCGAGCGGCCCGGCTGGCGCTGTACGAGGACGAGGGTGAGGAGGGCGAGGGTCTGTCGGCGGGGGCGGTGTTCTCCGCGGTCACCTGCGGATACCTGCTGGTGGGTGCCGCGGCCACGGTCTATGCGGCGGGCGGGCCGATGCCCGCGGACCCGCTGAGCGCCGCGTGGCACGTCCCCCTGGTGGCCGCCGCGGCCGCGGCGGGCGGGGTGTGGGCCGCGCGCGGCCGGCCGTACGGGCCGTTGCCCGGCTGGGTGCCCGGGGGCGTACGGGAACACCTCGCGCGCCCCCGTTACGCGCTGGCGCTCCGGGCCGGGGCTGCCGGGGCCCTCGTCCTCCTGGGCGGGGGAGCGCTGCTGGTCGGTGCCTCGCTGGTGTGGCACGCGGGAGCGGCCCAGGAAACCTTCCTTCAGCTCACCGGGGTCTGGTCGGGCCGGTTCGCGGTGCTGCTGCTGGCGCTGGCGCTGATCCCCAACGCCGCCGTGTGGGGTGCCTCGTACGGGCTCGGGCCGGGTTTCGCGCTGGGCGGGTCGGCGGTGGCGACTCCGCTCGGCTTCTCCGGCGAAGCGGCGCTGCCGCGCTTCCCGCTGCTGGCGGCGCTGCCGCCGGAGGGTCCGGGCACGCCGCTGACCTGGGCTGCTGCCGGGGTGCCGGTGCTGGCCGGGGTGGTGCTGGGCCGGTTCGCGGTCGATGCCGCCCGGGAGGACGCGGGCTTCCGGGAGACCGCCCTCACGGCGGCCTGCGGGGCGCTGGTCTGCGGGCTGCTGTCGGCGGCGCTGGCGGCGGCGGCCGGGGGCGCGATGGGCTCGCAGGCGCTGGCGGACTTCGGTCCGGTGTGGTGGGCGGTCGGCGGCGCCGCGGCCGCTTGGACGCTGGTGGTGTCGGTGCCGGTGGCCCTGGTGGTGGGGGCCTGGCGGGACCGGGGCGCGGCGCGGTCGCCGCTGGAGCCCGAGGACGTGGCGGAGCTCGGCAACTGGCACGACAGGGGGTCGCGGGAGCTGCGCTGGGAGTCCCTGCGGCGCTCGTCTGGCACGCTGTTCCCGGACTTCCGAGGATCGGCTTCCCGCCCCGCCCCGGAACCCGGCATCCCGCCGCATCCCGAGCCTTCACCCGCGGCCCCGGAGCCGGCCGTGCGGCTCGTGCGGCCGACCGCCCCGACCACGGCTCCGGCAGCAAAGCAGCCGGGACAGTCAGAACAGTCAGAGCAGCCGGAGCGGCCGGAGCGGCCGGAGCCGCCACGGCTGGCGGCCGGGACGGCGGGGGCGCGGGTGCTGCCGCGGCGCCCCCGCGGCTGACCGTGCCGCGGGCCGCCGCCCCGCTACTTCTTGACGCCGATGAGGTCGCGCAGCGGGTCGGGCAGCAGGTCGTTGCACTGCAGCTCGGCCGTCTTCGTCAGCGCGTCGTCACGGCACACGTAGAAGTCCTTGTAGACGAGCTGGACCGTGTAGGTGGACACCGTCAGGACCAGCGCGACCGAGGCGGTCAGCAGGCCGCTCACCGCAGCGGTCAGCTGCGGCCGGGCCTCGTCCGGGCGGGTCTTCGCGCGCAGCGAGCTCACGCCCCAGTACATCGCCAGCGAGCCCAGCAGCAGCCCCATCGAGGGGACGCCGAAGAGCGTGAAGAAGAAGGCCCACATACCGGCGAGGAGCGCGTAGCGGGCGCGGCGCTGGGCCGGGTCCGTCGGGTCCCAGCGGCCCGGTCCCGGAGTGCCGGGGTCCTGCGAAGGGCGGTTGCCGTCGCCGCCCGTGCCCGGCTCGCCCGCGCCGTCGCGCGGCTGCCACGGCTGGTCAGGCCGGTCCTCCGGCGGAGCCGCGAACGGGTTGTCGTCTGTGGGGGACTGGCGTGGGTCCGGCATCGGGTGCGTTTCTTCCCCTGTGTCGAGTGGAGAGGCGTGGTGACGAGGTGGCGAGACGGTTGTACGCCAGACGCTACCCCCAGGCCATCACCCCGTCCCTCGGGGGCCGTCCGGTGTGCCGGTATCGTTGCAGGCGGTCCGTCGCTTCGTATGGTCCCCCGTATTGAGGGCCCCTGCGTTTTTGTACGACCACACAAGACGCACCCCGCGAGAAAGGGCCTCCCATGGCCGCCTCCCGCCTGGTCGTGCTGGTCTCCGGTTCCGGCACCAACCTCCAGGCTCTGCTCGACGCCATCGCCGCCCACCCGGAAGGCGCCGAGGGTTTCGGCGCCGAGGTCGTGGCCGTCGGCGCCGACCGCGCCGGGATCGCCGGTCTGGAGCGTGCCGAGAAAGCCGGACTGCCCACCTTCGTGTGCCCGGTCAAGGAGTACGCGACCCGCGAGGAGTGGGACGCGGCGCTGGCCGAGCAGACCGCCGCGTACGAGCCCGACCTCGTGGTGTCCGCCGGGTTCATGAAGATCGTCGGGAAGGAGTTCCTGGCGCGGTTCGGGGGGCGGTTCGTCAACACCCACCCCGCACTGCTGCCGTCCTTCCCCGGCGCGCACGGGGTCCGTGACGCCCTCGCCTACGGCGCCAGGGTCACGGGCTGCACCGTCCACTTCGTGGACGACGGCGTGGACACCGGTCCGATCATCGCCCAGGGTGTGGTCGAGATCCGGGACGAGGACGACGAAGCCGCTCTCCATGAGCGCATCAAGGAAGTCGAGCGCAGGCTGCTCGTCGATGTCGTGGGGCGCCTGGCCCGGCACGGCTACCGCATTGAGGGACGAAAGGTAACGATCCAGTGACCGCCGAAGGTACCAAGCGCGGCATCCGCCGTGCGCTCGTCAGCGTCTACGACAAGACGGGGCTCGAGGAGCTGGCCCGCGGGCTGCACGAGGCGGGCGTCACGCTGGTCTCCACCGGTTCCACCGCCTCGAAGATCGCCGCCGCGGGCGTGCCGGTCACCAAGGTCGAGGAGCTCACCGGCTTCCCCGAGTGCCTCGACGGCCGGGTCAAGACGCTCCACCCGCGCGTGCACGCCGGCATCCTCGCCGACCTGCGCCTGGAGGACCACCAGCGCCAGCTGGCCGAGCTCGGTGTCGAGCCGTTCGACCTCGTCGTCGTCAACCTGTACCCGTTCCGGGAGACCGTCGCCTCGGGCGCCACCCCCGACGAGTGCGTCGAGCAGATCGACATCGGCGGCCCCTCGATGGTCCGCGCCGCCGCCAAGAACCACCCGTCGGTCGCCGTGGTCACCAGCCCCGAGCGTTATGCCGACGTGCTGGCAGCGGTCAAGGACGGCGGCTTCGACCTGACCGCCCGCAAGCGCCTGGCCGCCGAGGCCTTCCAGCACACTGCCGCGTACGACGTCGCCGTCGCCTCCTGGTTCACGAACGCGTACGCGCCCGAGGCCCCCGGGGACACGGCCGTGCTGCCCGAGTTCCTGGCCGGCGCCTGGGACCGCAAGGCGTCCCTGCGCTACGGCGAGAACCCGCACCAGGCCGCCGCGCTGTACACGGACGGCCAGCCTGGCGGGCTCGCGAACGCCGAGCAGCTGCACGGCAAGGAGATGTCCTTCAACAACTACGTGGACACCGAGGCCGCCCGCCGGGCCGCCTACGACCACGAAGAGCCCTGTGTCGCGATCATCAAGCACGCCAACCCGTGCGGCATCGCGATCGGCGCGGACGTCGCCGAGGCGCACCGCAAGGCGCACGCCTGCGACCCGCTGTCGGCCTTCGGCGGCGTCATCGCCGTCAACCGCCCGGTGACCGTCGCGCTCGCCGAGCAGGTCGCCGAGATCTTCACCGAGGTCATCGCCGCCCCCGCGTACGAGGACGGGGCCCTGGAGGTCCTGGCCAAGAAGAAGAACATCCGCGTGCTCAAGGTCGACGGCCACCCGCACCAGCCGGGCGACCTGAAGCCGATCAGCGGCGGCGTGCTGCTCCAGCACAGCGACGTCTTCCAGGCCGAGGGCGACGACCCGGCGAACTGGACCCTCGCGACGGGCGGGGCGCTCTCCGCAGCGGAGCTCGCCGAGCTGGCCTTCGCCTGGAAGGCCTGCCGCGCGGTGAAGTCCAACGCGATCCTGCTCGCCAAGGACGGCGCCTCGGTCGGCGTCGGCATGGGACAGGTCAACCGCGTCGACTCCGCGAAGCTCGCGGTGGAGCGCGCGGGCGAGGAGCGCGCGCGGGGCGCGTACGCCGCCTCGGACGCCTTCTTCCCGTTCCCCGACGGTCTGGAGATCCTGACGTCCGCGGGCATCAAGGCCGTCGTGCAGCCGGGTGGTTCCGTGCGCGACGAGCAGGTCGTCGAGGCCGCGAAGGCGGCGGGCGTGACGATGTACTTCACGGGTACGCGGCACTTCTTCCACTGACACCCGCGCGCAGCGCCAAAAGGCCGAGGGCCGTATCCCCAGCGGGGGATACGGCCCTCGGGCCGTGCGCCGTGGCGCCGGAACTCCTCGACGTCAGAACCCTGTCGTCAGAGCTTCCCGGCGTCAGAACTTCTTGACGACGACGCTGCCGACGATCTTGTCGGTGAAGGTCTGCTTCTTCGCGTCCCACGCCGGCCACAGGTAGCCGAGGTAGCAGGGGAGCGCGTTGATGAAGTCCAGCAGGCCGCGGACGAACGCCATGCCGAAACCGAGCGGACGGCCCGTCGACTCCTTCAGCACCTGGATGCTGACGGCCTTGCGGCCGGGGGTCTGACCGGTGGTGCCCAGCAGGTAGGCGAAGCCGATCCAGATGCCCAGCGCGAGGATCAGGCCGACGAAGTACAGGCCGCCGATCTCACCGGTGGTGGCGTCCATGCCCGCGAACATCAGGATGCCCGGGATGAGGCCGGCGATGAGGCCGTCGATGATGCGCGCGACGAAGCGGGAGCCCCAGCCGGCGTACTGCTGCTGCACGGCAGCCTGGTTGGGGTAGCCGGGCGCGGCCGCGTACGGCTGCTGGCCCGGGTAGCCGTAGCCACCCTGAGCCGGAACGCCCTGCGGGGCCTGCTGCGGGTAGCCGTAACCGGGCTGGCCCTGCGGCTGCTGCTGCTGCTGACCGTACGGGTTGTTGGGGTCGCCGAAGCTCATCTTTTGGAGTTCCTCCGATGGAAGTGCGGGGACGCGCGGCCCGTGTGGAGGAACTAAACGAACTGAGCGGTCCGCCCCCCGGCACTGCCCGCGGCACTACTAATTCGGCCATCGTGGTCGGACCCGCTGCTCTTGTCCAGTCGGGTGCACGACCCGTTGTGCAAGTGCAACCTCAACCCCGCCGCGCGCCCTCGAACTGGAACCGGGACGGGTCCATCCGGGAGGATGGACACATGACCGCCCAGATTCTCGATGGCAAGGCCACGGCAGCTGCCGTCAAGTCCGAACTGACCGCCCGCGTGGCGGCTCTCAAGGAGCGGGGCGTCACCCCCGGCCTGGGAACACTGCTCGTCGGCGACGACCCCGGCAGCCGTTGGTACGTCAACGGCAAGCACAAGGACTGCGCCCAGGTGGGCATCGCGTCGATCCAGCGTGAACTGCCCGACACCGCCACGCAGGAGGACATCGAAGCGGTCGTACGTGAACTGAACGCGAACCCCGCGTGCACGGGGTACATCGTCCAACTGCCGCTCCCCAAGGGCATCGACACCAACCGCGTGCTGGAGCTGATGGATCCGGCCAAGGACGCGGACGGCCTGCACCCCATGTCCCTGGGCCGGCTGGTGCTGGGCGAGCCCGGCCCGCTGCCGTGCACGCCGTACGGCATCGTCGAGCTGCTGCGCCACCACGGCGTGGAGATCGACGGCGCGCAGGTGACCGTCGTCGGACGGGGCATCACGGTCGGCCGGTCGATCGGCCTGCTGCTCACCCGCCGGTCGGAGAACGCCACCGTGACGCTGTGCCACACCGGCACGCGCGACCTGTCGGCGCAGCTGAGGCAGGCGGACATCGTGGTCGCGGCGGCCGGTGTGCCGCACCTGGTCCGGCCCGAGGACATCAAGCCCGGCGCGGCCGTCCTCGACGTCGGCGTCAGCCGGGACGACGCGGGCAAGATCGTCGGCGATGTGCACCCGGGGGTCGCCGAGGTGGCCGGGTGGATCTCGCCCAACCCCGGCGGAGTCGGGCCCATGACGCGCGCTCAGCTGCTGGCCAACGTCGTCTCGGCGGCCGAACGCCTCGCCGACGAGCGGGACGTGGCCGGGCACGAGGCGGCCGACCGGGTCGTCGCCGAGCGGATCGCGGACGAGCGCAGTGCCGAAGAGGGCGCCGACAGCACCGAGAACACCGGCAACGGCCAGGGCGGCAACCGTGCTGGCTGAGCGCGAGGGCGACCCCGTCACGGGCCCGGAGCGGGGCCCCGGGCCGGAGCCGCGCCGCTCCCGCCGCTTCCCGTCCATCACGCGGGACACCGCCCGCCCCGAGGGCGGCGGGCGCGCCGCGCCCGGCGACGCGCCGGCCCCGGCGCGCCAGTGGCCGATGCTCGCGGTCCTCGGCGCCACCGCCGCCGGCCTGCTCATCACGGCGTTCGACCGGTTCCGGATCGGCTGCCTGGTCATCGGCGCGGCCCTGATCACGGCCGCGGTGCTGCGGCGGGTGCTGCCGTCGGTGGGCATGCTCGCGGTCCGGTCGCGGTTCACGGACATGGTGACGTACGGGCTGCTCGGCGTGGCGATCACGCTGCTGGCACTCGTCGCCGAGCCCGAGCCGTGGCTGGAGATCCCGATCCTGGAGGACGCGGTCCGCTTCACCGTCCGCTGAGGCGTACGCCTCTGACGCGTACGCCGCTGACCCGCGCGCCGATGGCCGGTACGCCGTCACCCGCGCGCGGGTGAACCGGTCGCGCCGACACGCGCCGCTGACCCGTCCCGGTGACTGCGCGGCGCGGTTTCAGCGGCCGGAACCCCGGCTCTGCCTTCGAACTCCTGCCGCCGTGTGCGACGTACCACACGGGGGTGGGGGTCGGCGGGATCCCGGGTCCGATAGCCTGACCGCGGATGTCTCTTCACGTCAAGATTCACAGGGAAGCGGCGTCCGCCAGCACATGGGGCGGGGACGCCCCACCGCCAGCTGTCTAACGGAGAAGGCCATGACCCGCACTCCTGTGAATGTCACCGTCACCGGCGCCGCCGGCCAGATCGGCTACGCGCTGCTCTTCCGCATCGCGTCCGGTCACCTGCTCGGCGCGGACGTGCCGGTCAACCTGCGCCTCCTGGAGATCCCGCAGGGCCTCAAGGCCGCCGAGGGCACCGCCATGGAGCTCGACGACTGCGCCTTCCCGCTGCTCCGCGGCATCGAGATCACCGACGACGCCAACAAGGCGTTCGACGGTGCGAACGTCGCGCTGCTCGTCGGCGCCCGCCCCCGCACCAAGGGCATGGAGCGCGGTGACCTGCTCGCCGCCAACGGCGGCATCTTCAAGCCGCAGGGCGAGGCCATCAACGCCCACGCCGCGGACGACATCAAGGTCCTCGTCGTCGGCAACCCGGCCAACACCAACGCGCTCATCGCGCAGGCCGCCGCCCCGGACGTCCCGGCCGAGCGCTTCACCGCGATGACCCGCCTGGACCACAACCGCGCGATCTCGCAGCTGGCCGCCCGGACCGGTGCCGCCGTCTCCGACATCAAGCGCCTGACCATCTGGGGCAACCACTCGGCGACCCAGTACCCGGACATCTTCCACGCGGAGATCGCCGGCAAGAACGCCGCCGAGGTCGTGAACGACGAGCAGTGGCTGGCGGAGACCTTCATCCCGACCGTCGCCAAGCGCGGCGCCGCGATCATCGAGGCCCGCGGCGCCTCCTCCGCGGCCTCCGCCGCGAACGCCGCCATCGACCACGTGCACACCTGGGTCAACGGCACCGCCGCGGGCGACTGGACCTCCATGGGCATCCCGTCGGACGGCTCCTACGGCGTCCCGGAGGGCCTCATCTCCTCCTTCCCCGTCACCTGCAAGGACGGCAAGTACGAGATCGTCCAGGGCCTGGACATCAACGAGTTCTCCCGCACCCGCATCGACGCCTCCGTCAAGGAGCTCACCGAGGAGCGCGACGCGGTCCGCGAGCTCGGCCTGATCTGAGGCATCTGCCCGCCCGGCTGAACATACGGTCGGAGCCCGCCGCTCCGATCGACCGAAGCGCCCCGGTAAACCTCACCGGGGCGCTTTGGCGTGAATACCGCTGTTGGCCGTAAGTCTGCGGGCCTAGGGTGCCACGGTGACCCAGACTGCCGTGCCCCACCAGCCTCCGGGCGGCTGGGGAGACCCCCAGCTGCTCGGAAAGCCACCGGTACCCCCGACCGCCAGCGAGGCGGGCCGCCTGCTGTGCGCGGGGACGTACCTCGACGGCGCCTACCGAGACCGGGTGATCGACGAGCTGTACGTCCACGAGGAGCGGATCGCCGCCCCCTCGTACGGCTACGACGCCGCCCGCGTCCTCGCGCACGCGCTCCGCGCCCGCCGCGCCGAACTCCTCTGGGCCACCGCGATAGTCGCGCTGTGGGCCTTCGGGGGCCTGCTCACCGACTGGCTGTTCCTCGTGCTCGTCGTCCCCTGCCTGGGACTGAACCTGGCCGGCTGGGTCACCGAGAAGACCCGTGGCGCCGGGGTCTACCTGCGCATCTTCGCGTTCCTCCTGCGCTTCTACGCCCGCGCGCTGTTCTTCCTCACCTTCGCCGCCCTCGTCGTCGCCGCCTTCACCGCCGAGGGCGGCGACGACAGCGACGGCTACGGCGACTCGTCCGGCTTCTTCGGCCCGTCCGACTCGCGCTACGGCGACTCCTCGTCCGATCCCACGGACGTCTTCGGCGACCTGCTCGTCCCGGCCGGCAACCTCGGCGACGAGATGGGCAAGGCCACCGCCTGGGGGATCCTCGCCCTCTTCGCGTGCGTCGCCGCCCTCAAGGCCGCCCAGCGCGGCCAGTTCGCCCGCGTCCTCGCCGCCGAGCTGTCCCCGCAGCGCTACCCCGACCTCGCGAACGACCCGGCCGAGCAGGCCACCGGGGCGCGGTTCCGCAAGGTGCAGCGGCGGATCCGCACCGAGCAGCACTGGCCCCTGGTCATGTACAGCGTCAACAACCCGTTCTGCGGCGCCGGCGGGTACTTCCAGCCGTGGAACCTCTCCGTGGAACTGCGCCCGCGCACCGACCTCGGACCCGACCGCAAGCCCACGGCGCTGGACAACGCCCAGATCCTGCGCCGGATCGTGCCGCTCGTCGAGGGCCTGCGGGTGCCCTCCGCGCACGGCTCCCCGCAGGCCTCGGCGGCCGTCCTGGACCGGCTGCGGGAGCTGGTCGTCGACGAGTGCGTCTTCCTCCCGGCCAACGGCCTGCTCCACCGCGACCAGGGCCCGTACACCCCCGAGGACTTCGGGGTGCACCGCGCCGGGTCGATCGAGGAGGGCGGCGAGAAGCGCCGGCACTTCCTGCGCATCCGCGTCGGCGGCTGGGACGAGGAGGTGGTCGTCACCGTCTTCGTACGCGTCCACACGCAGGGCGGGATGCTGATGCTGGAACTGGCCCCGCACGCGCTCTTCCCCGTGCGCGAGCTGTTCCAGGAGGCCGACGAGCTGGCGCAGCGCTACCGGAACAACAACCCCTTCGGCAAGGCGGTCTGGGCGGCCACGCACACCCCCCGCGCCCTCGGCGGCGCGCTCGCGACCCTGGGCCGCGGACTGGTCAGCGCATGGCGGATCCTCATCGAGGGCAACGGCGGCGCGCGCCCCACCGGCCCGCACCTGTCGGTGCGCGAGCTGGGTTCGGACTACGACGCCTCGGTGTTCCAGAACATGGACATCGACCGCTACCTGAAAACGATGCAGGACCGGGTGGCCGCCGGTGTGAAACTGGCCCTGCGCGATGCGGGATGGCAGACCGGGGAGTTCGAGCAGAAGATCGTCAACCTGGCCGCGGGTGCGACGTACGTCGGCTCGATGAGCAACAGCGCCGTCAACTTCGGCGCCAACGGCAGCGCGCACAATCTCAACCAGCCGGGCGGGGACAAGAACCAGGGGGACAGTGGTGGCAGGCAGTGACGCACAGGACGCCGGACAGGGCACACCGGCTCCGTCCTTCCAGGTCGGGGACATCTCCGGCAGCGCGGTGAACTTCGGCGCGGGGGGTTCGGCGAGCAACGTGAACCACCACTACGCGGGTTCCGCGGACCCGCGCCAGCAGGAGCTGCTGGCGGCCGTACGGGAGCTCAGGGCGGACCTCGCCCGGGTGACCGCCCGGCCCGAGACGGCGGCCCTCGACGCGGAACTGGCCGAGACGGCCCGGGAGATCGAGGCCGAGGGCGCGGTCGCGCCCGGGCGGCTGGCCCGGCTGCGGGACGCGCTGACCGGCGCGGGCCCGGTCGTGGAGTTCCTCGCGGCGGGCGCGACCGTGGCCACGGCCGTCACCGCACTGCTGGGAGGCTGAGGCGTGGCCAAGGGCGGTAGCGGGGTCCCGCGGTGGAACCCCCTGACGCAGAGCTGGGAGACCGGCCCGGAACCGGCCGCCCCGGATGCCGGGCAGGCCCCTGCCCCGCCGTCGGCGCCGGTCGTTCCGGTCGTTCCGGCTGCCCCCGCGTCTCCCGGGCCTTCCGCGCCCCCGGCCCCGCCCATGCCTCCCCCGGCTCCGGCCGGGCCGGCCGGGCAGCCGACCGTGACGGCCGGCACCCCGCTCCCCGCCCTCCCGCCGCTGCCCCCGCTGCCGTCCGTGCCGGCCCCGCCGGGGCAGGTGTCCCTGCCGCCGCTGCCGCCGCTGCCGCCGTTGCCGCCGTTCCCGGGCCCCGGGGCCGGTCCGGCCGCGGGGCCCGCCGCCCGGCGGTCCGCCCGCCTCACCCCGGTGATCGCCGCCGTGGCCGTCGCCGCCCTCGCGGGCGGCGCGGCCGCCGTGTGGCTGGTCCAGCGGGACGGCGACCCGGCGCCCCGGGCGCAGGCCACTGCCCCGGCCACGTCCGGCTCGCCGGCCCCGGCCGACCCCGCGCCGGGGGAGTCGGAGCCCGCCCCAGCCTCTCCCACCCCGTCCCCGTCGCCCTCCGGGAGCAGCCTCCCGGAGGGGTACCGGCTCGCGGAGGACCCGGAGGGCTTCACCCTCGCCGTGCCGCGGGACTGGGCACGCAGCAAGGAGTCGACCGGGGTGTTCTTCCGGTCCGACGACCGCGAATCGCTGCTCCAGGTCTTCCGCGTCGACGAGGCGGACCTCAGCCCCCTGGAGGCCGTACGGGGCGCCTCCCGCACGCTGTCCCCGAACCCCGGGTACTTGGAGGTCTCGGTCCGCGAACTCCCGGCCGAGACGGGGGAGCAGCCCGCGGCCGAGCTGGTGTACGAGTACGACAGCAAGGACACGGGCACGCGCCGGCGCGGCATCGAGCGGGTGTTCTTCACGCCCGCGGGCCAGAAGTACGCCGTCCTGGTCCGGGCCCCCGCCGACGAATGGCCGCACACCCAGGAGGTGCTGGCCACCGCCGTCGCCGCCTTCACCGTCTCCTGAGGCCCAGGAGACACCTCCGGCCGGATCCGGGACAACACGCCTAGCTCTTGTACATCCCGGGGGTGTAGTGGCCGGGCGTCAGGCGGCACGCCACCCCGAAGCGGTTCCAGGCGTTGATCGTCGCGAGCACGCCCAGCAGGTGGGACAGCCCGGTCTCGTCGAAGTGCTCCGCGGCCCTGGCGAACACCTCGTCCGGGACGAAGCCGTCGGTCAGCAGGGTCACCGCCTCGGTGAGTTCCAGCGCGGCCAGCTCCTGCGCGGTGTAGAAGTGCGGAGACTCCTCCCACGCGGACAGCTGGATGATCCGCTGCGGGGTCTCCCCGTGCTCCAGGGCGTCGAGGCTGTGCATGTCCAGGCAGTAGGCGCAGTGGTTGAGCTGCGAGGCGCGGATCTTGACCAGCTCGACCAGGGCCGGGTCGAGGTGCTTCTTCGAGGCGGCCTCCAGGGCCAGCATGGCCCGGAAGACCTCGGGGGCGTGCTTCGTCCAGTTCAGGCGCATCGGCTGTTCGGGCGCCCGCTCCGCGGCGTCCGCGGGGGTGGCGTTCGTGGAGTCCGTGGCGTTCGTGGGGCTCGTGGTGTGCGTGGCGTTCGTGGTCATGTGTCCACCGTACGAGGGCGGGCCAGGGCGGATATGGTCCACTCCCATGACGGATTCGTGGGCCACTTTCGGCGCTGACCTGCATCTGGAGCTCTCCGGTGGTGGTCAAGCCGGCAGGCCCGGCGGGCGCGGCGTCCGGGCGGGTCTGGTGGCCGCCCTGCGCGACGCGGTCCGCGGCGGACGGCTCCCGGCCGACACCCGGCTGCCGTCCTCGCGCCAGCTCGCCGCCGACCTCGGCCTGGCCCGGAACACCGTCGCCGACGCCTACGCCCAGCTCGTCGCGGAGGGCTGGCTGACGGCCCGCCAGGGCTCCGGCACGCGCGTCGCGGCCCGCCCCGTGCCGCCGCGCCGCACACCGGCCCGCCGCTGTCCGGCGTACGACCTGACGCCCGGCTCGCCCGACCTCGCCGGCTTTCCGCGCGCGGCCTGGCTGGCGGCCGCCCGGCGGGCCCTCGCGGAGGCCCCGCACGAGGCCTTCGGTTACGGCGACCCGCGCGGGCGCCCCGAGCTCCGCGGCATCCTCGCCGAGTACCTGGCCCGGGCGCGCGGGGTGTACGCAGATCCCGAACGGCTCGTGATCTGCGCAGGTTTCGGGCACGGCCTGATGCTGCTGGCCCGGGTCCTGCGGGCCCGCGGCGTGCGCGCCGTGGCCGTCGAACCCTACGGACTGGACATCCACCGGGACGTGCTGGAGAAGGCCGGCCTGCGCACCGTGCCGATGGGCGGCGCGGAGCTGCCCGGCCGCGGCACCGGCGCGGTGCTGCTCACTCCCGCGCACCAGTTCCCCACCGGGGACGCGATGCCGCCGGACCGGCGCGCACAGTTCGCGCGGTGGGCGCGGGCCACCGGTGGACTGGTCCTGGAGGACGACTACGACGGGGAGTTCCGCTACGACGGGCAGGCGGTCGGGGCGCTCCAGGGCCTCGATCCGGAGCGCGTGGTGTACCTCGGCACGGCGAGCAAGTCGCTGGCCCCGGGCCTGCGGATCGGCTGGATGGTGCTGCCGCCGGACACGGCCGCCGCCGTGCTCGCGGAGAGGGGCGCGGCGGACCGGGTCTCGTCGGCGCTGGAGCAGCTGACCCTGGCCCAGTTCATCGCCTCGGGCGCGTACGACCGCCACGTCCGCGCGATGCGCCTGCGCTACCGGCGCCGCCGGGACCAGCTGGTGGCGGCGCTCACGGAACGGGCCCCGGCGGTACGGGTGTCGGGGGTGGCGGCGGGCCTGCACGCGGTGCTGGAACTGCCGCCGGGTACGACGGAGGAGGCCGCGGTCCGCACGGCCGCGGGCCTCGGCCTGGTGGTCCGCGGCCTGTCCGGCTTCCGCCACCCGGCGGCCCGCCTCCCGCCCCGCGAGGCCCTGGTCGTCGGCTACGCCACCCCGCCGGACAGCGCCTGGGCCCCGGCGCTGTCCGCCCTGTGCGAGGCCCTGGCGGGCGGCCCGGCGGCCGGCCCGGCGGGGCTCAGAGCGCCGGGAGGCCCGACCGCACCCGACCGAACCGGTCCATGACCCGGATGGCGGAGGCCGGCGCGGACGCGTCCGTGAAGGACATGGCCGTCCCCAGGGAGTCGGCCAGGGTGAGCAGCTTGCCGATCGTCACCTGGTCGTCCACGAACTCGGCGGCGGGCAGGGTCTCGTTGACCCGCTTCAGGACGGCGATGTGCTCGGTCAGCCGGCGCCCGGCCGCGTCCCGGTCGTTCTCGTACAGGTCGTCCAGTGCGTGGAAGGTGACCTCGCTGGTCCACAGGCCGACCGCGTGCACGGTCACGGTCTCCTCGGCCAGCGTCGGCGCCTGCGCCAGCCCGATTTCCAGGTGACGGCTGTCGCGTGCGAGCGCGTCGACGTACTGCACGGTCGCCGTGCCGAGCGCGTCGAGCTCCCGGTCGTCGTCGACCCGGACCTCCAGCACGACCCAGTACGTCTCGCCGAACGCCAGGTCCGGTGCGAAGATCCGGATCCCCTTCTCGCCGGTGATCAGATCGGGCAGCGCCTCGGTGCCGTACTCCTTCCGGGCGAGGCGCGCCGCCTCCCCGGCCTCCCGGAACACGCGCGCCCGCGCCCGCGGATCGCTCACGAGGTCGTGCCCGTACAGGTGCCAGACCGTGACCGCCGGACCGACGTCGATGCGCAGCTGGATGTCGATCGCGGCGAGGTGGTCACGCCGTTCGAGGTCCTCCAGCAGGCCGGACCGGACCTGCTCGGGGCGGGTGACGAAGGTCGAGTGCCCGCCGGCGGTCCCGGCGAGCGCGGACAGCTCGGTCATCCGGGCGTCCGCGCCGAACCCGAAGCAGGAGAGGGTGAGGTCGCCGCGCAGTTTCGCCGCGGCGTTCTTCCGGATGGTGATCCAGCTGCGCTCGCCGGAGGTCGGGTCGCCGTCGGAGAACAGGTAGAGGCGGTTGACGGTGCGTCCGCTGCTCGCCCGCCGCGCGATCTCCGCGATGCCGTACTGGAGGCCGAGGTTGATGTCCGTCCCGCCGCCGGCGGTCAGCCCGGCCACGACGGCGGCGAACCGCTCGGGCGGCAGGTCCCGCTTGCGGGTCCCCTGGAGGACCGTGGACACGTCGGTGGCGAAGGTGATGATGCCGAGCGAGTCCTCCGGGCGCAGCCGGTCGTAGATCTCCTGGAGCGAGGTCTTCACCGTGTCGAGCTTCTCGCCGTTCATGGAGATGCTGGTGTCCACGACGAAGACGAAGTTCACCGCCAGCGGCTCCTGAGCGGCCGTCCGCTCCGGCGCGTTCTCGCCCGCCTTCAGGGCGATCTCGACGAAGTGCGTGGTCGCCCTGTGGGCCTTGGCCTCGTCGGGCGCCCGTACGAGCCCGTGGCTCACGGCGAGGCCCTCGCCCGGGGGCGGCCCCGGAACCTGATCGGTGCGGGCGGCGACGAAGTCGTCGAACCGGATCTGGTCCTGGCCGATCAGGATCCCGCTGTCGATGAGATCGGCCACCCCGAGGACGGACCGCGTGCCGAAGGCGGTGCTGCGGCGGGTGAACAGCCCGTCGCGGGGGAGGGGCTGATCGGTCGGGCGGGCGGGGGTGCCGGGGGATCCGCGCCCGGTGCCGCGGAGGACGCCGCCTTGCGAGATGCGGCGGTACTCGGTACCGGACCAGCCGTCGTCGTAGTGGCCGAGCATCGCGTCGTCGTCGGCGATGTGGTGATCGAGGCCCGCAGCGGATGTCAAGTGTCGGATTTCCCCCCGTTCCAGGCACTCCCGTGCGCGCTCCATTCGGATTGCCCTGACCGCGTCCTCGTCCGGCGTGCGTTGTTCGAGCGCGTTCGTGTGCCAGTACTCCTGGTCCCTCAGCGCCTCCGCCCGGATCTGCTGCCGCCGGGCTTCGAGCCGCGCCCGTTCCCCGTCCTCCTCCGTGCCCGGAGCCCGCCCCGCCGCGTGCAGTACGTGCCCCCGCCGCAGCCAGCGCCGGAACTCGTCCTCGGGCGGGCGCCGCCTGCCGAGGTCGTCGGTCTCGGCGCGCAGGACCTCCGGGTGGATCAGGACCGTGGAGACCAGCGCCGATCGCGGGGAGGGATGCGGGGCGCGGACGAAGAACTCGTACGAGGCCATGCCCTCGACGACCTCCGCCACGCGCAGGCCGCAGCGCCCGGCGTACGCCTCCCCGTCCTGCCGCCGGCGCGCGCGTTCCGCCGCGGTCACCTGCTCGTGGAACGGATGGGCGGACAGCAGCACCGCACGGCCGTCCGAGAGCCCGTCGTACGCGGCCGCGAGCGGGTCGGGACGGTCGTTGCAGACCCGGAGGGTGACACCGAGACCGAGCAGTGCCTCGAGGAAGGTGAGGGGGCTCCGCAGGTCCTGCCGCAGCCGTGCGGCCACGACGGGCGGCTGCACCACGACCACGGCGTTCGGCAGGCGGTCCAGTAAGCGGTCCACCTCGGCGGGGTCGTGGCACGGCCCCGCTTCCAGCCTCAGTCCGCGCCGCAGGGTCCGGTCAAGGCCCTCCTGCACGGCGTCCGGACCGGCCCAGTCCCAAGGGCCGCGGTCGTGCTGCGGCCGGGGTACGTAGAACACGGCGGGTTTCGCGGTGTGCGAGGGGTCGTTCGGCATGCGCACCAGTTCGCTTCCTTCGTCGTCCGTCGTCTCGTACGCCCGGGCGTCGGTCGTCCGTCGTCCCGTACGCCCGGTCGTGCCGTACGCGTCAGGCCGTCGTCCAGCCGTGGCGGGCGGGGAGCGGGCAGCGGGTGTCCAGCTCGGTGTTCGTCCTCACCCGGACGTCGAACATGCCCTCCGCCCGCAGGCGTGCCAGCCAGACGTCCAGTTCGGCGCTGATGCCCTCGCTGTCGGCGGCGAGCCGCAGCGCCCGGTCGAGGTCGGCGGGGTCGCGGCCGACCAGCAGGATCCTGATCTTGAGGGCGAGGGCGTGCTCGCCCCGCGGGTCGTACTTGAGGGCCTCGTCCACGTAGCCGGAGGCCACGGTGAAGTTCGAGTCGGCCAGGGCGATCCGGGCCTTCCAGTACCAGAACTCCTCGCTCTGGCGGTCGGTTCCCGGTGCTTCCAGGGCGCGGGCCGCCTGCGCGGGTTCGTTGGCGGCGACCAGCCGCGCCACCTTGGCCATCGTCCGTTCCTCCGCCGCGGCCGGGCCCTGCGGGCCGGCCCGCCCGCCGGTCACGAAGCGGCTCGCGAGCAGCAGCACCAGCAGGAGGAAGGCGAGCATGATGCCGACCAGGATCAGGAACTGCTGCGCACCCTCGCCCGAGAGGGTCGTGGAGATGCCCAGGACGGCGATGGCGAAGGTCAGTACGATCACCGCTGCGAACAGGCCGGTGGCCTGAGGTGCTGTCAGGGTCCGGAACAGCCTCTGCTGAATGAGCCTGCGCACGAAGTCCCGGAAGATGAGGAACAGTACGCCGAGGGCCACGCCGCCGAACCCGGCTATGCCGGCGAGGATGTCAAACATGGCACGGACTGTATGACCTCGGGCCTGACCCTGTCCGGAATTCGGCCGGTTGTCACCGTGGACGGGCGGCTGCGGGCTGCGCGCTCTCCGCGGCCTCGGGCGGCTCGCCGAAGCGCGCCAGGGCCAGGGCGCCGGCCACGGCGACGGCGAAACCGGTGACGGCGAGCCAGGCCAGCCCCTCGCGCGTACTGTCGCCCAGCCAGATCACGCCCACCAGCGCCGGGCCCACCGTCTCGCCCAGCACCATGCCGGCCGTGGCCGTGGTGACCGAGCCGCGCTGGAGGGCCGAGGTGAGCAGCAGGAAGGCCGCCCCGCCGCCGAGCAGCAGGGCGTACGTGGCCGGGTTCGTCAGCAGACGGGACGGCGACAGGCTGTCGATGAGCCGCACCGAGACCTCGACGACCCCGAAGCCCGCGCCCGCGCCGAGGCCCAGCGCCAGGGCGCGCGGGCGGTCCGGGAGGCGGCCGGCCGCCGCGCCCACCACCAGCACCGCGACCGCGCAGCCCAGCAGGGCGAACTCCAGTCCGGGCGGGCCCGGTTCGGAGCCCTCCTCGCCGGCGGACAGCCCCAGCATGGCGAGGCCGGCGCAGACCACCCCGACCGCCGCCCACTCCGTACCGCTGAGCCGCACCTTCAGCAGCCGCGACGCGGCCACCGCGGTGACCGCGAGGCTCGCGGCGAGCGCCGCGCCGACCGCGTAGATCGGGATCGAGCGCAGGGCGACGATCTGGAGGACGAAGCCCAGTCCGTCCAGGGACAGGCCGGCGAGGTACCGCCACTGGCGCACGGCGCGCAGCAGCAGCCGGGCGTCCACCCCGGAGCCGGTGCCGGGCGCCGTCGCGCGCGTGGCCACGGCCTGGAGGACGGAAGCCGTGCCGAAGCAGACCGCGGAACCGAGCGCGCACACCATCCCGAACAGCACAAAACGACTCTAGTCGAGGCCGGTACGGTCGGCCGGATTCCGCCGCTCGTCGGCCGGTTCTACTCTGGACCCCGACACACCCAGGGGGAGGACCCGGAATGGACCAGGACAGGACGCGGCGCAGGTTCCGCTCGGGAGCCGTCGTGCTCGGCGGCATGGGCATGCTCGCCGCGACGCTCGTCGCCTGCGGCTCGGACTCCGAGCCCGACCGCCGGTGCGCCGACCGCAAGACGATGGAGAAGCTCCCCGACAAGGACTGCAAGAGCGGCGGCCGCGGCTCGTACTACTACGGCGGCAGCGTCAGCAACGGCAAGATCTCCGGCGGCAGCTTCGACAAGTCGGCCGTCACCCGCGGCGGCATCGGCAAGTCCGGCTCCGGCTCGGGCGGCGGCTGACCCGTGCGCCGCCACACGATCGAGCCCCGCCCCGGCTGGCAGCAGACCGTCGAGGAGCAGGGGCTGATCTACCCGCTCACCCGGTACCCGGACGACTCGCTGCGCCCGTACTGGGACGAGAGCGCGTACTACTCCTTCGGCCTGCCCGAGGTCGAGGCGCTGGAGGGCGTCGTCGAGGAGCTCCACGCGATGTGCCTGGCCGCCGCCGCGCACATCGTCGAGCAGGACCGTTTCGGTGACCTGGGCATCACCGATCCGCAGCTCGCCGCGCTGATCGCCGAGTCCTGGCGGCGGCGCAGCGAACTGCCCTCGCTGTACGGGCGGTTCGACCTGCGCTACGACGGCACGGGGCCGGCCGTCATGCTGGAGTACAACGCCGACACCCCCACCTCGCTCGTCGAGGCGGCCAGCCCGCAGTGGTTCTGGATGGAGGAGCGCTTCCCCGGCGCCGACCAGTGGAACTCCCTCCACGAGCGGCTCGTCGCCGCCTGGCGGCGCCAGGCCCCGCTGCTGCCGCCCGGCCCGGTGCACTTCGCCCACTCCGACGCCGACGAGCTAGGCGAGGACCTGATGACGGTCGCCTACCTCCAGGAGACCGCCGCCCAGGCCGGACTGGAGACCTTCGCCCTGCCGGTCCAGCAGATCGGCTGGGACCGACTGTCCGGCCGCTTCGTGGACGACCGGCTCCGCTTCATCCGCAGCTGCTTCAAGCTCTACCCCTGGGAGTGGCTGGCCACCGACGCCTTCGGCCCCCAGGTCCTCGACACCCTCGACAACGGCGGCGGCTCCGGCACCACCTGCTGGATCGAACCCGCCTGGAAGATGCTGCTCTCCAACAAGGCCCTGCTGGCCGTGCTGTGGGAGCTGTACCCCGGGCACCCGAACCTGCTCCCCGCCTATCTGGACGGGCCGCGGGACCTCGCCGGCACCACCGGCTGGGTGGCCAAGCCGCTGCTCGGCCGGGAGGGCGCGGGCGTGACCGTCCACCCGGCCGGCGCCGAGCCCGCCGTACGGGACGACGAGGCCTGCGTCTACCAGGCCCTCGCCCCGCTGCCGGCGTTCGACGGCAACCACGTCGTCCTCGGCGCGTGGGTCGTCGAGGACGAGGCGGCGGGCCTCGGCATCAGGGAGTCCGCGGGCCTGATCACGGACGAGTACGCGCGCTTCGTGCCGCACGTGATCCTCTGAGCCGGGCCCCCGCCGCGGCCGGCGGGGGGTCCGCCGACGACACGACCTACGCGCCCAGCACCCCCCGCAGCTGGTCCAGCCCCCAGTCCAGGTCCTCCTTGGAGATCACCAGCGGCGGGGCCAGGCGGATCGTCGACCCGTGGGTGTCCTTGACCAGGACCCCGCGCTCCATCAGCTTCTCGGAGATCTCGCGGCCCGTGCCGTGCGAGGGCGCGATGTCCACGCCCGCCCACAGCCCGCGCCCCCGGACCGCGGTCACCGCGCCGCCGCCCACCAGCAGCCCCAGCTCCCGGTGCAGGTGGTCGCCCAGCTCCGAGGCCCGCTGCTGGTACTCGCCCGTCCGCAGCATCGCGACGACCTCCAGCGCCACCGCGCACGCCAGCGGATTGCCGCCGAAGGTCGAGCCGTGCTCACCCGGCCGGAACACCCCGAGGACGTCCCGGTCCGCGACCACCGCCGACACCGGCACGATGCCGCCGCCCAGCGCCTTGCCGAGGACGTACACGTCCGGGACCACGCCCTCGTGCTCGCACGCGAACGTCCGGCCCGTACGTCCCAGCCCCGACTGGATCTCGTCCGCCATCAGCAGGACGTTCCGCTCCCGGGTCAGCTCCCGCACCCCGGCCAGGTAGCCCGGCGGCGGGACCAGCACCCCCGCCTCGCCCTGGATGGGCTCGATCAGCACCGCCACGGTGTGCGCCGTGACCGCCGCCCGCATCGCGGTCAGGTCGCCGTACGGCACGATCTCGAAGCCCGGCGTGTACGGGCCGAAGTGGTCCCGGGCCTCGTGGTCGGTCGAGAACGACACGATGGTCGTCGTCCGGCCGTGGAAGTTGTCCGCCGCGACCACGATCTTCGCGTGGCCGTCCGGCACCCCCTTCACCTCGTAGCCCCACTTGCGGGCCGTCTTCACCGCCGTCTCCACGGCCTCGGCGCCCGTGTTCATCGGCAGGACCATCTCCTTGCCGCACAACTCCGCCAGCCGCTCGCAGAATTCGGCGAACCGGTCGTGGTAGAAGGCACGCGAGGTCAGGGTCACGCGCTCCAGCTGCGCTCTTGCCGCGTCGACCAGCCGGCGGTTGCCGTGCCCGAAGTTGAGGGCCGAGTACCCGGCCAGCATGTCGAGGTACCTGCGGCCCTCGATGTCGGTCATCCAGGCGCCGTCCGCCGAGGCGACGACGACCGGCAGGGGGTGGTAGTTGTGCGCGCTGTGTTCCTCGGCGGAGCGGATGGCGTCTGCTGTAGTCGACACGGGGTCTCCGATCGTCTGGCCGGGCGACGTGGGTGGCGTCACCCTTCTTCTTCCCGGGGGGCCCTGCCTTCAGGCGGGGGAGGGATGGATCCTTGGGCCGGAGCCGCGAAGCGGCGGGGTCGTCTGCACATCTGTTCTGACCTGCCCTTCCTTCAATTGCCAGTGGGGACTGTTAGGTTCCGATCATGACGTCGACACCGGTAGTCGACGGAGCTGGGCGCGCTCGGTACACCTACCGGCTTCGCGTGTCGTCTACCGCGCACGGCCGGCTCGAAGCCGAGTGGGCGCGGTGTCGGTGGGTGTGGAACGAGTGTGTGGCGATGTCCCGCACGGTCCACATCCTGAATCGGGATGCCACCGAGCACACGACGTGTGGTCCGGCGCAGCTCGACGGGATGCTGACCGGGGCCCGGCAGTCCACGAGTTGGCTGCGTGAGGGTTCGTCGGTACCGCAGCGCCCGCCGCCGGACTCCGAAGAACCGGCCTGACACGGCCGGGTACCGCAAGGCCCGCAAGCTGGCGGCGAATGTTTCGAAGAAGATCGCCCGGCAGCGTCAGGACACCGGCCGCAAGTGGGCCGAGTCCCTCGCCCGGGACTTCGACGTTCTCGCCGTGGAGGACTTCAAGCCGCGCTTCCTGGCGAAGTCCACTATGGCCCGCAAAGCAGCCGACGCCGCGATCGGCACCACCGAGACGGCCCTGATCGAGATGGGCCGCAAGCACGGCCGGACCGTACACCTCGTACACCCCGCGCACACCACCATGGACTGCGCACAGTGCGGAGCGAGAGCCGAGCACGCGCTACCTCTTTCCGAGAGAACGTATACGTGCACCGCATGCGGAGTCCCGTCCCCCAGGGACAAGAATTCCGCCCGCGTGATGCTCGTCCGGGCTGGTCTCAACCCGGCTGGTGCTGATCTTGTAAGCCCTGCCACCTGCTAGGTGTCAGGCGAAGTGAGCTAGGAATCTCCGTCCTTCAGGGCGGGGAGGATGTCAATTTCTATCGTCGCTCGGATGCCGGACGAAGAAACCTCTGCGCGCGGCGCGCCCGCTAGGGTGGGGCACACGCACGGCGACTGGCGTACGGAGAACGAACTCCGGGGGAGCCGTGCGCGCACGACCGCATTCGCGGGCCGCTCGCCTGGGCCGTCGCGGGGTACGCACCGACAACGACCCCGGAGGACGCCGCCATGACCGCGCGCCATCCCGCCCTCGCCGCCACCGACCCCGCGCTCGCCGCGCTCGTCGGAGCCGAAGAGCGCCTGCAGGCCGAGACCCTGCGCCTGATCCCGAGCGAGAACTACGTGTCCGCGGCCGTGCTGGAGGCCTCCGGCACGGTCCTGCAGAACAAGTACAGCGAGGGCTACCCCGGCCGCCGCTACTACGAGGGCCAGCAGAACATCGACCAGGTCGAGTCCCTGGCCGTCGCCCGCGCCAAGGCCGTCTTCGGCGTGGACCACGCGAACGTCCAGCCGTACTCCGGCTCGCCCGCGAACCTCGCCGTCTACCTGGCGTTCGCCCGGCCCGGCGACACCGTCATGGGCATGGCCCTGCCGATGGGCGGCCACCTCACCCACGGCTGGGGCGTGTCCGCCACCGGCTCGTGGTTCCGCGGCGTCCAGTACGGCGTACGCCCCGACACCGGCCTGATCGACTTCGACGAGGTGCGCGACACCGCCCTCCGGGAGCGGCCCAAGGTGATCTTCTGCGGCGGCACCGCACTGCCGCGCACGATCGACTTCGCGGCCTTCGCCGGGATCGCTCAGGAGGCCGGTGCGGTCCTCGTCGCGGACGTGGCGCACATCGCCGGCCTGATCGCGGGCGGCGCGCACCCCTCGCCCGTACCGCACGTCGACGTGGTCTCGACTACCACGCACAAGACCCTGCGCGGCCCGCGCGGCGCGATGCTGATGTGCCGCGAGGAGCACGCGAAGGCCATCGACAAGGCGGTCTTCCCGGGCCTCCAGGGCGGCCCGCACAACCAGACGACCGCCGGCATCGCGGTCGCGCTGCACGAGGCCTCCCGGCCGGGCTTCCGCGACTACGCGCACGCCGTGGTCGCCAACGCCCGCGCCCTGGCGGACGCCCTCCTGGAACAAGGTTTCGACCTGGTGTCGGGCGGTACGGACAACCACCTGATCCTGATGGACCTGACGGCGAAGGACGTTCCGGGGAAGGTCGCCGCGAAGGCGCTCGACCGCGCCGGGATCGTCGTCAACTACAACACCGTGCCGTACGACCCCCGGAAGCCGTTCGACCCCTCGGGCGTGAGGATCGGTACGCCGTCGCTGACCTCTCGGGGCCTGGACGCGTCCCACATGCCGGCCGTGGCGGACTGGATCGCCCGCGCGGTGGCCGCCGCGGGCAAGGCCGACGAGGACGCCCTCGCGGTGATCCGCGCCGAGGTCGCCGACCTCATGGCGGCGTACCCGGCCCCGGGCCTCCCCCTCGCCTGAGCCGTGCCGCAGACTTCCTGCCCGGCCGCCGCCCGTGATCTCCGGGGCGGCGGCCGGGCGGTACGACGGGCCCGCGGCGTGGGGCGGCGGGAAAGCGGTCGCTCGGCCGGGACCAGATCAGGCCGGGCCGCTACTGCCCGGTACTCGGTCACCCTCCGCCCGCCGCGGGCCGCCGGGATGTGATCCCGGCCTCACACGCACGTCCGACCCGCAGGGTTCCGGCCAGCGGAGGCCGGAGTCAGCCCCCGCACCTGAGAGAATGGGCCCATGGCCTCTGATCGTCCTCGCGCGCTCTCCGGTATCCAGCCCACCTCCGGTTCGTTCCACCTCGGGAACTACCTCGGAGCCATCCGCCAGTACGTCGCCCTGCAGGAGACGCACGACGCCTTCTACATGGTCGTCGACCTGCACGCGATCACCATGCCGCAGGAGCCCGAAGCACTGCGCGCGAACACCCGGCTCTCCGCCGCGCAGCTCCTCGCGGCCGGTCTCGACCCGGACCGCTGCACGCTCTTCGTGCAGAGCCACGTCCCCGAGCACGCGCAGCTCGGCTGGGTCATGAACTGCATCACCGGCTTCGGTGAGGCCAGCCGGATGACCCAGTTCAAGGACAAGTCCGCGAAGTCGGGCGCCAACAACGCCACCGTCGGCCTGTTCACGTACCCGATCCTCCAGGTCGCCGACATCCTGCTGTACCAGGCCGACTCGGTCCCGGTCGGCGAGGACCAGCGCCAGCACATCGAGCTGACCCGCGACCTGGCCGAGCGCTTCAACCAGCGCTTCGGGCAGACCTTCACCATCCCGGCGCCGCACATCGTCAAGGAGGTCGCGAAGATCTACGACCTCCAGGACCCGGCGATCAAGATGTCGAAGTCCGCGTCCACCCCCAAGGGTCTGATCAACCTCCTCGACGAGCCCAAGGTCACCGAGAAGAAGATCAAGAGCGCGGTCACCGACACCGAGGCCGAGATCCGCTTCGACACCGAGAAGAAGCCCGGCGTCAGCAACCTGCTCACCATCTACTCCACGCTGACCGGCACCGCCATCCCGGTCCTGGAGGAGAAGTACGTCGGCAAGGGCTACGGCGCGCTGAAGACCGACCTCGCCGAGGTGATGGTCGAGTTCGTCACACCGTTCAAGCAGCGGACCCAGGAGTACCTGGACGACCCGGCCGAGCTGGACAACGTGCTCGCCAAGGGCGCCGCGAAGGCCCGCGCCGTGGCCTCCGACACCCTCGCGCAGGCCTATGACCGACTCGGATTCCTGCCCGCGAAGCACTGACCCGGGCGCCTCGATACGGCCGGGGAGGGCCGGAGGCACACCCGGCGACCTGCGACCCTGGCAGTAAGGGGGGTGCTGCCCCCACACTGGGCGGCAGCACACTCGTACCGACGACGGAGGAGAACACGTGGGGACCGTAACGCTCGGCGTTTCGATCGCGGTCCCGGAGCCGTACGGCAGCCTGCTCCAGCAGCGGCGCGCCGGCTTCGGGGACGCCGCCGCGCACGGCATCCCCACACACGTCACCCTCGTCCCGCCCACCGAGGTCGAGGCGGACCGGCTCCCGGCGATCCGGGCCCACCTCGCCGAGGTCGCCGCGGCCGGCCGCCCCTTCCCGATGCGGCTGGCCGGCACGGGCACCTTCCGCCCGCTGTCGCCGGTGGTCTTCGTCCGGGTCGTCGAGGGCGCGACCGCCTGCACGCGGCTCCAGGGGCTGGTCCGGGACCCGGCCGGGCCGCTCCAGCGCGAGCTGCAGTTCCCGTACCACCCGCACGTCACCGTCGCGCACGGCATCTCCGAAGAGGCCATGGACCGGGCCTACAGCGAGCTGGCGGACTTCGAGGCGGACTGGATCTCCGAGAGCTTCGCCCTGTACGAGCAGGGCGCCGACGGGGTCTGGCGCAAGCTGCGCGACTACCCTTTCGGGACCGGCCCCGCCGGGGTCCCGGCGCAAGTCCCGGCCCACCTGGACGAGCCGACGAGGCTGCAGGCCTGACGGGCCCGGCGGGCCCGGAAGCGGAGGGACCGCAGCACCAGGGAGCGGAACGGTGGAACGGCTGCGGGCTTCATCATGAGCCCGACCGTAGCGCCCAAACTGGACGAATCTGGTGATTTCACCCCACCTCATGGCGCTCGGTCCGGTGCTCCCCGATCCCTAGGCCAAACGCGTCTACCGTGGGCCCATGGACTGGCTGAAGAGGCTCCCGGTGATCGGCCCGCTGCTCACCCGGCTGATGCGGACCCACGCCTGGCGTTCGTACGAACGGCTCGACCGCACGCACTGGACCCGGCTCGCCGCCGCGATCACCTTCACCAGCTTCCTGTCGCTCTTCCCCCTCATCACGGTGGCCGCGGCCGTCGGAGCGGCGCTCCTGAGCACCGAGCAGCTCGACAGGCTGGAGGACAACCTCGCCGAACAGGTCCCCGGGATCTCCGACCAGCTCGACATCGGCGCCCTCGTCGACAACGCCGGCACGATCGGCCTCGTCGCGGGCGCGATCCTGCTGGTCACCGGCATCAGCTGGGTGGGCTCCATGCGCGACTGCCTCCGCGCGGTCTGGGAGCGCGACGACGACGAGCAGGACAACCCCGTAGTCCGCAAGCTGAAGGACGGGCTCGTGCTGCTGGGCCTCGGCGGCGCCGGCCTCGCCTCCGCCGCGGCCTCGGTCGTCGGCGCCAGCGCCGTCGGCAAGAGCGCCGAATGGCTCGGCATCCCCCGGGACGGCGCGGGCGGTATCGTGCTGCGAGCCGCCGCCTTCTCCGTCGGCGTCCTCGCCGCCTTCCTGCTCCTGCTCTACCTGCTGACCCTGCTCCCCGGCGTCCAGCCGCCGCGCCGCCGGCTGCTGACCGCGACCCTCATCGGCGCCGCGGGCTTCGAGCTCCTGAAGCTGCTGCTCAGCGGCTACATGCGCGAGGTCGCGGCAAAGAGCATGTACGGCGCCTTCGGCGTGCCGATCGCCCTGCTGCTGTGGATCAACTTCACCGCGAAGCTGCTGCTGTTCTGCGCGGCCTGGACGGCCACGGGCCCCGCCTCCGAGGAAGAGGCGGAGCCCGGAGAACAGCCGACCGACCCGGCAGAAGAACCGGACGGGCAGCAGGTCAGTCCTGACCGGCGGCCCGGCGGCCCCGCGGGCCCTTCGGCCAGCGGCGGTTGACCACGAAGACCCCGCCGGCCAGCACCGCCAGCGCCCCGCCGGTGACCGCCAGCGCCGTGGCGAAGCCGCCGCTCGTCTCCTCCACGGCCGCCGTCGTCGGAGTGTTCTCGTGCGACTGGGCGGGCGAGCCGTGCGGGGTGGTGTCGGCGCTCTTCGGCGGGACCAGCTCGCCGACCGGCTTCACCTTCCCGGCAGCGGCGAAACCCCAGTCGAACAGGGCCGCGGTCTCCTCGTAGACCGGATTGCCGCTGCCGGCACTCGGGTTCATCACGGTGACCAGGAGCTTGCGGTCACCCCGCTGCGCCACACCCGTGAACGTCGACCCGGCCATCGTCGTATTGCCGTTCTTCACACCGGCGATGCCCTTGTACGGAGTGATCCCGTGCGCGCCCGTCAGCAGCCGGTTGGTGTTCTGGATGCCGAAGGTCGGGCGCTGCTTGCCCGGCTTGGCCTCGCCCGGGAACTGCGCCGTGGCAGTCGCGCAGTACTCGCGGAAGTCCTTCTTCTGCATGCCGGAACGCGCGATCAGCGAGAGGTCGTAGGCGCTGCTCACCTGGCCCGGGGCGTCGTACCCGTCCGGGGAGACCACATGCGTGTCGAGGGCCTGCAACTCCTCCGCGTGGGCCTGCATGTCCTTGACGGTCTTCTCCACGCCGCCGTTCATCGAGGCCAGGACGCGCACGGCGTCGTTGCCCGACATCAGGAACACCCCGAGCCACAGGTCGTGGACGGAGTACTCCTGGTCCTCCTTGACTCCGACCAGGCTGCTGCCGGAGCCGATGCCCTCCAGCTCGGCGGCGGTGACCTTGTGCATCTGCTCCTTGGGGAGGGACGGCAGCACGGTGTCGGCGAAGAGCATCTTCATCGTGGACGCCGGGGGCAGCCGCCAGTGCGCGTTGTGCGCGGCGAGCACCTCGCCGGACTCCACATCGGCCACGATCCACGAGCGCCCGGTCAGCGAGGCCGGCAGGACCGGCACCCCGGGCCCCTGGTTGACCTGGGTTCCGGGCAGGCCCAGCCGGGCTCCGCCGACCGTGGACATCGAGGCGGGCGGCGCGGGCTGCTTCCTGGCCTGGCCCTTGGGGTCCGGAGGCGGCGTGGGCGCGGCATGCGCGGGTCCGAGGGCGAGCGCAGGCAGCAGCAGCGCGGCGGTGGCGACCGTCAGCGCGGTCTTCTTGGCAGACACGCAGGTGAACGTACATGCAGTCCGGGAGGATGCCGAGAGGGTTAGGCCAACCCGCCGGAAGCGACGCCGGTACAGCCCACCCCGACGCGGCCGTCCTGGGGACGGAACAGATACTGAAGGTATGAAACTCAGCCGTGCCGCTTCCTGGTTCCTGCTCTCGTTCGGGGTATGGAGCTGGTTCATCTGGGTGTCCTTCGTACGGAACCTCTGGAAGGACGGCAGCGGCCTGGCCTTCGACGACGCGGGCGATCCGACGGCGTACTTCTGGGTGCACCTGACGCTCGCCGTCACGTCCTTTCTCCTGGGGACGGCCGTCGGTCTGATCGGGTTGCGCGGCGTGCGGGCGGTGCGGCGCGAATCACGTGACGCGAGCGGTGCGGGGGACCAGGCATGACCGTGCTCGTCTTCGCACTCGTCGCCCTGGCCGTCCTCGGCCTGCTGGTCCTGGTCCACCGGTGGCTGTGGATCCGGCTGGTCCGCGACACGACCGCACCCGGCGGGCGGGCCCGCCGGGCGGGTACGTACGCCCTGTTCGTCCTCCCGCTGCTGGCCGTCGCGGCCCTGGTCGCGGGCCGCGCGGGCGCCCCCTTCTGGCTCCAGCAGACGGTCTCCTGGCCGGGCTACTACTGGCTGGCGTTCCTCCTGTACGTGGTCATGGCCCTGCTGGTGGCCGAGCCGGTCCGCGCCCTGTGGCTCCGCCGCCTCGCGAAGCGCACCGCCGCGCAGCCGGTGACGCCGCCCGCGCCGCTGCCCGTTCCGTCGGGGCCGGCGGCTGCGCCCGCGCCGCCGGAGCCCGGGACCGCGCCCGCGCCGCCGGAACCCGCCGGGGCAGCCGCCGCGGAGGCCGCCCCGGACCTCACGCGCCGTACCTTCGTGGCCCGCACCCTGGCCGGCGCGGCCGTCACCGCAGCCGCCACCACCGTCGGCATCGGGACCTACGGCGTCATGCGCGGGCCGCAGGTCAAGCGGGTCACGGTCCCGCTGGCCAAGCTCCCGCGGGCAGCGCACGGCTTCCGGATCGCCGTCGTCAGCGACGTCCACCTCGGCCCCGTCCTCGGCCGGGCGCACACCGAGCGGATCGTCCGTACGGTCAACTCCACCCAGCCCGACCTGATCGCGATCGTGGGCGACCTGGTCGACGGCGACGTCGCCGACCTCGGCCATGCCGCCGAGCCCCTGGCCCGGCTCCGCGCCCGGCACGGCAGCTACTTCGTCACCGGCAACCACGAGTACTTCTCCGGCGCCCAGCAGTGGGTCGACCACGTCCGCGAGCTGGGCCTGCACCCCCTGGAGAACGCCCGTACCGAACTGCCCGGCTTCGACCTCGCGGGCGTCAACGACGTCGCGGGCGAGCGCGAGGGGCAGGGGCCGGACTTCGTGAAGGCGCTCGGCGACCGGGACCGCAGCCGCACCTCGGTCCTGCTGGCCCACCAGCCCATCGTGATCCACGACGCGGTGGCCCACGGCGTGGACCTCCAGCTGTCGGGGCACACCCACGGCGGCCAGCTGTGGCCCGGCAGCTACCTCGCCGACCTCGCCAACCCGACGGTGGCGGGCCTGGAGCGGTACGGCGACACGCAGCTCTACGTTTCCCGGGGCGCCGGCGCCTGGGGCCCTCCCGTCCGCGTGGGCGCGCCCTCCGACATCACCGTGGTGGAACTGGCCTCGTACCAGGCGTGACGGCGGGGTCCCGGCGCTTCCGGCGCTTCCGGCTCAGGACCCTGGCTCAGGATCCTTCGGGATCCGGGTTCGGGATCCGGGTTCGGGATCCGGGCTCAGGATCCCGAACCCGCTCCTGCCTGCTTCTTGCCCGCGGCGGCCGTCTGCGCCATGCCCGGGAGGAAGTCGTCGAACAGCTCGTGGAGTTCGCGCACCAGCGGCCGCAGCACGCGGAAGCGCGCGAGGACGATGCCGCGGGTGGTGAGCGCGGCACCGCGCTCGGCCATCCGCCGGGTCTTCTCGCTGCCCTCGGAGCGGTCGAAGACCCAGTAGAGGACCAGGCCCATCTGCGACAGCCACATCAGCTCGGGCAGGATGTCGGCCAGCTCCGCCGGGACCTTGGTCTTCGCGCCCGCCAGCACCTCGCGGTGGATGTCGATGGCCTGCTTCCGCGCCGGCTCCGACTCCGCCGAGAACGGGCTCAGCGGGCTCTCCGGGTCGGCCGCGTTCTTGAAGAACTGGGCGGCGAACTCGTGGTACGGGGCCGCGATGTCCAGCCACGCCGTCATGACGCCGGCCAGCCGGGTCTGCAGGTCGGTCTCGCTGTCCAGCAGGGGCCTGACGGCCCGCTGGTGCTCGGCGCCGATCCGGTCGTAGAACCCCTGGACCAGGTGTTCCTTCGACTCGAAGTAGTAGTACGCGTTGCCGACCGAGACACCGGCCTCCTTGGCGATGCCCCGCATGGTCGTCTTGTCGTAACCGCGCTCCTGGAACAGCCGGAGCGCGGTTTCGAGGATGAGCGTGCGGGTCTGCTCGCTCTTGGCGGCCTTGGTGTCGGCAGCCTTGGCGCCAGGGGCCTTCGCGTCAGGGGACTTCGTGTCTGTCACGGTGTCCGAGCCTAGCCGGGCGGGCCGGACACCGAGCACGTGCCGTCCGTGCAGTCCTCGCCTCCCGCGCTCCCGCGGGTGGCCTCCCGCCACTTCGCGGCGGCGAGCATCGTGGCCCTGGCGAAGGGCGCACCGGCCGGGGTGGCCAGCCAGTGCGCCTTCGGGCGGTGCTCGGCCAGTGCCCACAGGCAGACGATGAAGGCGTTGGTGCCGGTGAACACCTGCCCCCGGTCGCCGATGACGGTGATCTCGCGCAGCGTCGCCCCGTGGTCCAGCTCGGGGAAGCGGCGCTGCGCCTCGAAGGAAGCGGCGGGCACGAGCGAGAGCGGTACGAGCCACCGCTGTCCGAGCAGCCACTGCCTGAGGTGCACGCAGAGCGGGCAGTGGGCGTCGTAGAGGACGGTCAGGCGCCGTACGGGCGTCATGTCTCAGGCTCCGGCAGGCGTGGTCCAGCCCTGCGGGGCGACGGGCGGGGTGTTCGAGCGCTCCATGGTGCCGCGTCGCCGGATCTTGTTGAGGACGTAGACGTTGGCGAGGTGCATGAAGCCGAGGACGAGGAGGACGACGCCGAGCTTGACCGAGAGGGCCTCGAAGAGGGTGCGGGCGTCGGTGATGGTGCCGGCGGCGCGGAGGTAGAGCGTGACGAAGCCGAGGTTCACGAGGTAGAAGCCGACCACGAGCAGGTGGTTCACGGCGTCCGCGAGCTTCTCGTTCCCCTGGAGGACGTCCGAGATGAAGATCCGCCCGTTGCGGCTGAGCGTGCGGGCCACCCAGACGGTGAGTCCGACGCTGATGAGCAGGTAGATGACGTACGCGACCACGGTGAGGTCCATGTCCCCCCGCCTTCCTTGAACGTGTTCAAAAGGCTGACGGGCATCACTGTAGGGCCTTTTTTGAACACGTTCAAGGAGTGGGGGTACGGGTTCCCCCACCGCCTCCGGGCCCGCTGTCCGGATGGTCCGGTGGATCTTGGCCGCGGAGGCTGGACGTGCCCTGCACACACGAACCGAAGGGGCATCCCCACGTGTTCAGCCTGAAGTCCGTACGAAGCCCAGCAGCGCGCACCGACGCCGTGGCTCGGCCCACGCGCCCGGTCGGCTGGCCCGAGTTTCTGCTGCGGTCGGGTGATGCGTGGTCGGCGTCGGCGGCCTGTTCCGGTAGGTCGGGGACGTGAGTGGTGGGCGGGGTGATGGGGGCGGGTTTGCGGTGGGTCGGGGTGGCGGGGTTCTCCGTGGTCT
>NZ_JBVJWO010000056.1:0-33876 GCF_055602345.1 Streptomyces sp. NPDC037401 | reverse complement strand
CCACCCGGTACGACAAGACCGCCCAGTCCTACCAAGCAGCCGTCACCCTCGCATCGCTCCTGATGTGGGCGTGACACTTTGACGACAACTCCTAGCACCCGACAGGAAACGACAACAATGATGTGGCAGTGGATCGGATTGACGATCTTCTCTATCACCCTGCTGCCCGCTGGGCTGGCGATGGCCGCGGGCCGGGCACCTGCCCGTCTGCGGGCCCGGCTCGCGCCGGTGCGGGCCCACGGCTGGGCGCTCCTGGCCCTCTACGCCGTAGCACCCCTGAACTCGATCCCGCGCCTCGCCGGGGCCTCCCCGGAGATGAGCCTGGCCCTGACCGCTGCCGGCGGGATCGTCGGGGCAGCCGGATGCCTGCTGGCCGGCCTGGCCCGCCTCCGCACCCTGAACAGCGGCGTCCGATGACACCGAAGCCGCGCCGACGGGTTGTCGCCTGGTCCGTTATCGGCTGGTGGGCGGTCCTCACCGGTCTGTTGTGGCTTGCCGGCACTGCTCTTGGGTACCCCGCACCAGTTGCCGGGTGCGCCGCATCCGCCGCTGTCTTGGTCACGGTCGGCGAGGCCGGTGACTGGACACGGAGACGGTGGACGGCTCGGTCGGGCGGCCGGACGCCGCGTTAGCGGCCACGAAACGCTGTCCGCCCCGCAGTGCGGAAGGCAGCGCAGCCGTTTGGTCCTATGCCTTGTCCGGTGTGATGTGGCGCGAGTATGTTCACCAGCGGTGTGCCGGGAAGTCTGGTCGGCGATTAGGGGCCTTGTGCCCGCCGCGCCGTCTCTGGAGACCCTCATGGTCGCGCCCGCCCTGCGTACGCAATCCCTGACCAAACGCTACGGCCGTGTCCTGGCGTTGGACGGGCTGGATCTGAGTGCTCCGGCCGGCGAGGTGTTCGGCTTCCTCGGCCCCAATGGCGCCGGCAAGTCCACCACCATCCGGCTGTTGCTGGGACTGGCCCGCCCCACCAGCGGCCGGGCATCGATCTTCGGCACCGATGCGGCCGACGTCGCCAGGACGCACCGGAGCCTGGCGTACGTACCGGCCGACGTGGCGCTGTGGCCACAGCTGACCGGCGCCGAGATGCTGGAGCTGCTGGCCCGCACGGGCCCCGGAACCGACCGGCTCTACCGGGATGAGCTGGTCGAGCGGTTCGACCTCGACTTGTCCAAGCCGGGCCGGGCCCACTCGACGGGCAACCGCCAGAAGGTGGCACTGGTGGCCGCGTTCGCCACCCGGGCACCCCTGCTCGTCCTGGACGAGCCGACCAGTGGTCTGGATCCGCTGATGGAACGCGAGTTCCGCCACGCGGTCCGCGAGGCCCGGGACAACGGCCAGACCGTCTTCCTTAGCTCCCACCAGCTCGCCGAGGTCGAGGCCGTCTGCGACAAGGTGGCGATCCTGCGCACCGGCCAACTCGTGGACGTCGCCGCCGTGCCGGAGCTGCGACGGCTACACCGCACCGAAGTGACGGCGAGCTTCACCGGCACACCACCAGGCCTGGACTGCGTGCCCGGCGTGGAGGAAGTTGAGGTGACCGGCGCGGCTTCGGTGCGGTTCACCCTCACCGGCCCGCCGGGGCCCGCGCTGCAAAAGCTGGCGGAGGCGGACGTGGTCAGCCTCGCGGTGCGCGAACCCTCGCTGGAGGAAATCTTCCTCGGCTACTACGGCGGGACGCAGCGGTGACCCCCGTCTCCCCGCCGGCCGAGCACCCAGGCACCGGTCACGTGGCGGGCCGGGCTGTGACGGCTCTGGCTCTGCGCCAGACCAGACGCGGCTTGCTCGTCGTTACCGGGCTTATGGCCGGGATGTCGGCGGTGGCGGTGGCCGCCCACCGCAGCACAGTCAAGGACCCTACGGATGCCGCAGCACTGGTGGCACTGGCGGGCAACCCGGCGATCCGCACTCTGTTCGGCGAACCGCTCGCGCTGCACGATGCCGGCGGGTTCGCCGTGTGGCGCACCGGGACGGCCTTGGGGGTCGTGCTGGCCGTTTGGGCGCTGCTCGCCGCAACGCGGATCACCCGGGGCGAGGAGGACGCCGGCCGGTGGGATGTCCTGCTCGCAGGGCGGCTGCCGGTCACCACGGTGGTGGCACGCCACCTCGCCGTCCTGATCGCGGCGTCGCTCCTCGCGGGCACGGCGGCATTCGCAGGCCTGACCGCAGCAGGTGCAGCCGCGGGCGGCGCCGCCGTGCACAGTGCCGGGCTGGCCTTGAGCGGGGTGTTCTTCGCCGCGGTGGGCACGATGGCCGCCCAGGTGTTCGCCACCCGGGCGTCCGCCAGCGGCGCGGCGGTGGCAGTGCTCGGCATCAGCATGCTGCTTCGGATGGTCGGCGACGGTGTCGCCGCCCTGGGGTGGCTGCGCTGGCTCTCGCCGTTCGGCCTGACGGCACTGGCCCGCCCCTACGACGGAAACCGGATCTGGCCACTGCTGGCCTTGTCCGCCGCCGGCCTGGTGCTCGCCGCCGCAGCCGCGGCTGCGGCAGGGCGGCGCGACATCCGCGACGGCTACCTGCGCGCTCCCTCCGGCCGGGCCCCGCGCATGAGGCTGCTCGGCTCGGTCCAGGCGTTCGCGGTACGGCGGCTCGTGCGGCCGCTGGCCGCCTGGTCGGCCGGTGTCGGCGCCTACTACCTCCTCATCGGCGTACTGGCCGTGTCCATGGCGGACTTCCTCACCGACAACCCGCACTTCGCGGACCTCGCCGCCCAGGCCGGCTTCGCCGGGCTCGGCACCGTCCAGGGCTACACCGCCACACTGTTCGCGCTGCTGGCCGTCCCGGCAGGAGCTTTCGCCGCGGTCCGCCTCGCCACGCTCGCCGCCGACGAGACCGGCCGACGCCTCACGCTCCTGTTCGCCCAGCCCCTCACCCGCACGAGAGTGCTCACCGCGGAGATCACCGCCGCCCTCGGCGGCGTCATCGTGCTCACCACCGTCTCCGGCCTCGCCACCTGGAGCGGGACACAGGCCGTCGGTGCCGAACTCGGCCTCACGGCCGCGCTGTCCGGGGCATGGAACGTCGTGCCCATCGCCCTCCTTTGCCTCGGCGCCGGTGTACTCGCCCTGGGCTGGGCCCCGCGTGCGGTCACCCTCATCGGATCGCTCCTGGCAACAGGCGGATTCCTGCTGAAAGTCATCGCCGACAGTTCCGACTGGCCGGCATGGGTCGGCCGACTGTCTCCATTCGCGCACCTGGCCGCAGTACCCGGCGAACCCGTCAACTGGCCCGCGGCCTTGCTGATGACGACCGCCGCCACGCTCGCCTCAGTCGTCGGCATCATCGGCTACCGACTACGCGACCTCCGCACCTGACCACACGGCCGGCGCGGAGGAGGACTTGAAGCGCCTGCATCTCTCGTGCTCGACCGGCCCACATGTTGATGCAGTGGGGCAAGGTCTATTGCCCGCCGAGTCGGAGCACAACGGTCACGTACAGGCTGGCGGACACCGTCAGAAACAGAAAGGCGAGAGCCGTGTGGACGACGAGACCTCGCCCCGGGGCAAGGCCCAGATGTGACCGGGCCGCACGGCTTACGCGGGGCACGGAGACACCCGGCGCGGCGTTCGCGTCCGCCTTCTCGATCGCTCGGCGCAGCTGCCTACGGCTTGTCTCGGTAGTGATTCCCAGGCGCACCCCATGGGTATCGCGCACCACCAGGGTGCGGTAGGCGCTGCCGTACGAAAAGGTCGTCAGGAGCCGGACCGTGGTGATCCGGTTCAGGTCGACGGACCGTTCGCCGATCAAGGTGTGTGCGGTCAGACGCGACGACGAGCGTCGGAACGGAGCCCGCTCTTCGCACAGGGCGGGGAGGAGCACGAAGCCGGCGATCACGGACAGCAGGCCGAGCACGATCGGTGTTCCCTCTGGGACTGCTCCGATGCGGGCCAGTCCGTAGCAGCCGAAGGGAAGCAGTAGCAGCGTTACCGCCAGGCCCGATCCAATGCGTGCACGGGCGACGCTGCGGGCCGTCGTTGCTTCCACTGAACACCCCCGGTCTCTGTCTGCAGCCACAATCGTGCATGCGCGGCAGCTCTTGCCGCATTGCCGGTGTCCATCCCGGGCGGCGGACCGCAGCAAGGACACTCGGGCCAGCCGGCGATGAAGAACGGCATCCGTGCAATCGTGGCGGCGAGCCGGGGGAGGAGGTCCGGGCTCGGCTTGGCAACGTCGGTCTCGTACCTCCCCACCGCGGTCGGCAGTCATCCCCGCCAGCCGTCTCGAGTCGGAGCGGCGGGCAGGGTGCGGCTCAGCCGCAATGGCAGGCGGCGCACCAGAGGCCGGCCGCGCCTGCCAGAACGAAGGTGCAGATGGCCAATACCCAGGTGGTCTCAGCCCCGAGCAGGTAAAGAGGGACGCCGCCGGTCGTGAGGACGCCCGCGAAGGCGAACAGCGGCGTTTCCGGTCCTGCGGCGCGGCAGAGGATCACCGCAGCGCTCCGGGCGAGGCTCGGTGAAAAAAAGAAGTCGACATCGGGGACTCCTGGCGGACGTCATGGAAACCTGGACACACTGACCAAGATGGTTCCGGTGAGCAAGAGCCCAGCGCCCACTGCCATCAGCGAAAGGAGTACGTCCCCTGTAGGCGAGAAGGCGAACACACCGAAAATGAAGCAGAGGCCGCTTCCCGTAAGCATCTGACCGAGGCCATGAGGCACGGGACGTACGACCCGCGCGCGTTCCCATGGGTGGATCCACCCGGTGAGAAGCTCGACCACACCGCTTATCGCTATGGCCAGAGCAAACGCGGTGAGCGCCCCCAGCCAGACGTACTGCATCTTGCCTCCTCGGTGACCGTCGTGGACAACACGTTGACCGGACAGGCAAATCCGTCATGCGCCCGTCACCGGGTTGCTCCGGCGTCCGAGGAGTTCCGCGAGACCGCGTCGGGTGGCTGCGATCACCACGCGGTCCTGAGCCTTCAGTACGTAGCCGGGGTGGAGATCCCAGACGAGGCCGGGGAAGGAGTCGCGATCACCGTCGGGCGTGGACGCCAGGTCCGGGCGCCGCTCCTCGGGAGCTGCGGTGTCGAGGGCGATGACGCGCCAGGCCCCGGGCCGGAAGGATTCCGCAACGGTCCTGCCTTCGAGCTCGCGGTGACCGGACACCTCCACCGCGGCGAACAGCAGGACACGGCGCTCCACGGGGATGGCCCCCAGGATCTGCCTGCCCATCATCGCTCCGGCGAAGGCGGGCGCCGCGAGGTGGGTGACGCTGCGGCTGCGGGTGAGGGCCTCGGGGTGCGCCGTGCGAAGGGTGCGGTACACGGCGGTCGCGAAGTCGTCGTCGTACAGGCGCAGAGCCACGCGTACGTCGGACCTGACGGACCGGGCGTACAGCATGGCTTCGAGGTTGGTGGTGTCGGAGCTGGTCAGGGCGAGCAGAGCCCCGGCCTTGTGAATACGGGCACTCTCCAGGACCCCTTCCTCGGTGACGTCGCCCAGGACGACCGGTACCCGCAGGGCCCGGGCGAGGGCGACTCCGCGTGCGTCCGGGTCCGCTTCCACGCACACCACCGGGATGTGCAGTTCGCGCAGCCGGGCCAGGACCCGCGTTCCGATCTTGCCCAGCCCGAGGAGGACCACGTGCCCGGTCAGGCCCCGGGGCGGACGCCGGAGCGCACCCGCGTTGCGGAAGGAGCCGAGTGCCTCCAGGGCTGCCGCCACGAGGATCGGAAGGAGCAGCATTCCGGTCAGGCCGGCGAGGATCTGGAGGATCTGCCTTCCGGTTTGGTCGTCGACGGCGGGATCGTTGATCGCGAAGATGTCCAGCAGGATCATGTAGGCGGCGTGCAGGGGATGGTCTCCGGTGACCCACCACGCCGCGACGGTCAGGGCGCCGACGGCGGCCAAGAGTCCGGCCAGCGACCAGCGGAGCCGCTTGGAGAAGATCGATCCCATGGGAGGCGCCGTCGTGCTCAGTCGGCGCGTGGCCGGGACGGGGCCTTCGTGGGTGACGGTCTCCAGCGCGATGATGCCGCGGCCGGTCGCTGCGGCCACCGCGCTGTCGTCGGGGAGTAGCTGGGGCCCTTCACTCCCGCTGGCTTCCGAGCCTTCGCTGCCCGCGGGGTCGCTCGTGGTGGCGGACAGCAACGCCAGGGTGCACAGGCCCGGATCGGCTACCTGTCCCCGGCCCGGCGGGGTGCGTTCCACCGCACGCAGCAGCAGTCCGTCCGCCTGCACCACCTTGCTGGTCCCCGCTACGGCTGTCGCGGCCAGGGCGGGTGCAGCCGTGTCGGCGTCCGACAGAACCGTGGTCGACGAGTCCAGTTCCCGCAGGTCGATGCCGGGCTCCGCGACGATCGCCGCCTGGTCCAGCAGGTGTTCCAGATGCTGCCCCAGCTTCCGGTTGTACAGCCGGATCACCAGTCGCAGCCTGGGGTTGAGCCGGCGCGCCACCAGTGCGGCTCGTACGTTGGTCTCGTCGTCCTGGTAGACGAGTGCGAGGGCGGCGGCGCTAACCAGGCCGGCCGCGATCAATACTTCTTCGTCCGGTTCGGTCGCCTCGAAGATCCGGATGCCCGGCGCGGCCGGGTGGCTGTCCGGGGCCGGGGCGGATCGGCTGCGGGCGGCAGGAACCCATCCGAGGAAACGCCGTGAGGGCTCGCGGCCCTCCCCCTCACGGGGGCCGGGCTGAGCGGCACTGCTCGGCGGGGCCACGAGGGTCACGTGCTCGTGGTAGACGCCCTCGAGTTCCGCAGCCAGTCGGTGGGCCAGCCCGTCGTCGCCGCAGACCACCATCCGCCCGGCGGACTCCGCCTGTTGGCTGCCAGGAGACATCGACACGCCCCAAGGATGCACTGCCCCTGTCATACCTGGCCCCTCATGGTCATGGCCGTCTCGGCTGAACAGCGCAGGCGGATCAGCATGGAGCTGTTGTGGCGGTGGCACGGATCGGAAGCGGCGGACTCTCAGTTGGGAGCGGTGAGCGAGGCCGTGGCACTGACGGGTATAGGCCTGTATCGCTCCCAGCCAAGGCAAGCCGAATCCGGCAACCTGCGGGAAGCCGAACCCTCAAGGCCTGATCCTTCCCGCTTTCGTCGCAACGTGCATTGCCGATTTCCGGCAGCCTTTACGCGCTCTTGATGCCGGTTGCGGTGGACCGGAACCGGCATGGCACCCTTGGGCGGAGTCAAGAACACGTCAAGATGCACGGGGGAGCGCACGGTGGAGCCGACGGCCGCGGAGGAGTTTCTGGCGGGATACAAAAAGATCCTGCTGGACGCCTGTGCCACCGGCCGTCGGCTCACCCGGGACGAGATTGAAGAGCGGCGGTCCGAGGGTGTGCAGGCAGCCGAAGCCGGCCTTGCGCTGCGAGAACTCGTCCGGGCCCACCTCGGTGAGGCGCGAGCGGTCCAGGGTGCGCTGCCGGCCAGGAGCCGCGATCAGTTGCTGGCCGCCGTCGAGCAGGCCGTCGACGCGTTCGCCGAAGGGTATGAGCGGGCACAAAGGCACGCGGTGCGACAAGAGGAAGCCGCTCGGCGTGAGTTCATCGACGACCTCCTGTACGGCGGCAGCGACTTGGGCCGTCTCGCCGAACGCGCTGAAAGGTTCGGACTGCGACTGTCACAGGCCCACGCGGTGGCGGTGGCCATCGGCCCGGAACCGTACGGTGACGGCTACCCGGTCGCGCGCGGCATCGAAACCGCAGTCCTGGCCCGGTTCGGCGACCAGAGCACGCTCCTCACCACCAAGGACGGACGCCTCATCTGCGTGGCGCCGGGAGACAAACCGGATGTGCTGGCGTTCTTCGCCAAGCAGGCGTATGCCGCAACAGACGGCGGCCGGGTTGCCATCGGCCGCTCCCATCCAGGACCCGGTGGCGTCGTCCACTCCTATCAAGAGGCGCTGAACGCACTCGACCTGGCGGACCGCATGGCACTGGACGACCCGGTGCTGCACGCTTCCGACCTGTTGGTCTACCCGGTGCTGGCGCGGGACCGGCAGGCCATGGCCGACCTGGTGGAGAGCACGCTCGGCCCGCTTCAGCAGGCCCGGGGTGGGGCGCAGCCCCTGATCGACACTCTCACCGCCTACTTCGACAGCGGCTGCGTAGCGGTGGAGGCAGCCCGCAGACTCTCGCTCAGTGTGCGGGCCCTGACGTATCGCCTGGAGCGCATCCATAGCCTGACGCACATCGACCCCGGTGAGCCGTCTCACCGCTACACCCTCCAGACGGCGGTAATCGGAGCCCGGTTGCTGGGGTGGCCGGCGAAGGAGTAGTGGCACGGCTTCAGGCTGCCCCGCAACCAACGGGGCCGGCCGCCGGTGGGCGCTCCCCTTGCCCATCGGGGTCTGGGTCCCCGCCCGCGAACACGCGCCGCGCCGATCTCACTCCTCGGGCAGGGTTGCCAGGCGGGCGTACTCCACCATCTGCTCGCTGATACACAACGCTGAGGAGCCCGAAGCGAACTGGAACAGACCGGTGGCAGCGAAGGGAACGGACAGCAACAGCCAGGCGAGTACCACGCCCGGGTCCCGCTCGATGTTGCACTTCTCGTGCCGCTCTGAGCTACTGCCACTCCCGGACCGTGGACCTGTGCCGGGGCCCGTTCGTCGAATCGTCCCCCCAAGACCGAGTCTGCCGCAGTGACGAGATGCGTCAGTGGCCCACGCTGCTGGGGATCCCAGCGTTGGCGGCCGTTGCGACCGTTACCGCTGCGGCGACCATGGTGTACTCCAAGGTCCCTTTCCGGTTGGCTCACGGCGAAGCGTCAGGCCCACGGTCGCAGGGCTGAGGCCTTGAGATCTGGCAGCGAAGTGGCCTGTACGGCGGCCGGCGGAATAGTCGCAGTCGCCGGCTGCCTGGTATTGGGCGTCGCCACTCTTGCGCATCAGCGCCGTCCGGTCGCGGCCCCTTGCGCAGGGGCCGGACACCGTGCCCGCCACGCCACGTCGCACGTACCGCAGGCGACGTGAAGTCGTATCGATCACCGTCTGGTGGGCTGTGCTCGCCCTGGCCCTCTGGCTGTTGGGGCGGGTGACGGGTTATCCAGCCGGCCTCACGTCGAGCGCCGCCTCCGCGGCCCTCCTGGTTGCTACCGGCGAAATCGGCGACTGGGTTCGGCGACGCCGAACGGCACGGCGTAACCGCCCGGAGTCGGAGCCACGTCTGCCCTGGGTCCGTAGGCCGAATCAGGATCCCTGACGGACGACCGTAGGAACAGCTGCGGATCGTGTTGGGCAGCAGGTCTCGGGCGAGGTGCTCGAGGCGGGGTCCCGGTGGTGCCGGTGTCGGATGAGGCGGCGAGGAGATGGTGCAGTACGGCGTCCGCCGATACGACCCCCAGCATCTGGACGTCGTCATCGTCGACGCGTTCTATGACGGGCACGAGAGGGGTGCGCTTGCGCGCCATGACCTCCGCGATCCGCGCGACGGTGGCGTCCGGTCCCACACACTGCGCGCGGAAGCCGTGTCGGGGCAACCACTCGGCGACAGTCCGCCCCACCAGACCGGTGAACCGCTGCGCGGAGTGCTCGTCACGGAGGACGGCGGCACGAAGCGGATCCTCCACCGCCGCATCGGGCACCAGCTGGCGCACGAGTTGGGACACCGGAACCACCGCGTGCGGCATGCCGTTCGTGTCCAGGACGAGCAGAGCCGGGAGGCTGTGCGCGACCAGCAGGCGGACGGCGTCGTCAGCACTGTCGGCGGTCGTCACGCAGGGGTAGGGGGCGGCGAGGTCACGCGCGGACATGAGCGGACTCCTGGGAGGGTACGGTGCGGCGGTCCTGCTCGCCGCCGGGGATTCCCGCGATGTCCTCGACGTGGAACAGCCGGGCCACTGGGACGTCGGTGCTGCTGTGGGCGATGATCGAGAAGGCGATGCAGACGGCGATGAGGGTGTATGCCTGCTCGCCCTGGGGGATACCCGCCTGGAGCACGAGCAGTCCGTAGACGACCGAGGCGAAGCCCTTGGGGCCGAACCAGGCGGCGACGAGCTTCTCCCGGCGCTCCAGCCGGGTCCCGAGCAGCGACAGCAGCAGTGATGCGGGCCGGATCAGGAGGATGGCCAGCAGTACCGCGACGTACCCGCCCGCGGACAGGTCGCCGAACAGCTGAGGCGTCAGGAGAGCGCCGAAGACCAGGAGCGCAGCGAACTTCGCCAGCTCCGCCAGAGACTCGCCCAGCGGTTCGAAGGCGGCCTTGGGTTCTGGCGACACCGTGGCGAGGACCGCGCCCGCGGAGAACGCCGCGAGGTAGGGGTTGGCGTGGGTGAGGTGGCAGAGCCCATAGAGAATGATGCCGGTGGCGAGTGGCAGCAGCGGCTGGAGCTTGGGCTCGGCGCCCAGCAGCCTCAGTCGCACGAGGCCGGCCACCACCAGCGGCAGGACGATACCGAACGCAAGGCCGAGTCCGAGCTCCAGGGCGATCGACCCGATCGACGTCTTCGAGTGGGAGGCCGTCGGGCCGGCGGCGGCGATGAGGATGAGGACGACCGGAAGCGCCAACCCGTCGTTGATGCCGCTCTCGACGTTCAGCAGCTGTCGAAGCTTGGCAGGGACTTCCTTCCGCCCCACGATGGCGGAGGCGAACACCGGGTCGGTCGGCGCCAGGACCGAGCCGACGAGGAAGGAGGTCGTCCAGTCCAGGCCGGCGATGTAGTGGGTGACCAGGGCCATGCCCACCATGGCCAGGGGCATGCCGAGTCCCAGTGCGCGGGCCGGGTTCTTCCAGTTCTCCCGGAGCTTGGGGAACGAGACGTGCATGCCGTCCGTGAACAGCACGGCGAACAGGGCCAGATCCGCGGTCACGGCGACGATTTCGCTGTCGGGGGTGATGTGGATCAGGCCGAGGAAGCCGTCACTGACGAGCGCGCCTCCCAGGAGGAAGAGCAGCGACGTGGAGAGCACGGTGCGGGCGGCGAGCCCGGACAACAGCACCGCAACCAGCAGCGCCACACCGAAGACGGCGACGAGAAGCATGACAGAGTCCCCCCTGATCTGCGAAGAGAGCTATCCCTTGTTCGCCGACCAGGCTTCCCGGCACACCGGGGGTTACTTTATACGACCCTTACGCCTTCCTGACGGGATCCTGACGGCAGTTCCCCACCGTCCGTACTGCCGGGTTCCGGCAAGCAGCTTCACGGTCGTGACCGCGTAGCGTGGGCATCCGCACCGGAGAGGTACCCATGAACGGAAATCTGGCGTACGCCCTCGCCCTCGCGGCGGCGACGCTGCTCCTGCTGCCTTTTGCGATTGCCCTGCTCGTCGGCTGGACACCTTCCCGCCTGGGCACGCGAGAGGTGAGCAGGTCGTACGCCTATGCGATTCTCTGCCTCTACCTGCAGGCGCCTTTGACCACGCTGCCGCGGATGGCTGACGCTCCACTGGGGGTCGTCACGGCGGGCGCAGTGGTGGGCGTCGCCTGCGATGGAGCGGCAGTCGCCTTTCTGGTGCTGGCACTCAGGGCTGCTCGCCGGCTCGTTCCAGAAGGTGAACGGTGACGATGACCCTCCGTACCCGAGTCAGGATCTGGCTCCGCGCAAACGCCACGGAATTCCGTGCCGGGAGGCTGCTCGTGGCTGTGGGGGTGCCTCTCTCGTTGGTGGGAGCCCTCGTGTACGTCCTGCCAGAGCCCGGCTTCCCCGTGCTCTTCATCGGACTGTCCTGCTTGTTCACGGGGTTGGTCATGATGGCTGCGAACGTTTCAGAGCGAGAGCGGTGCTGACGGGCGCCATGCAGGCTTCAGGGCGGGACAGCGTGCGATCCCTCTTTCAACGGCCCGCGCCAGGGCGCTGTACAGCATGAGGGGCCCGCTTCCTGAAGTCGCTGAGGCGGGATGTCACACGTGGCCCGCTGCTCCGGTGAACGGGTTCGTGCTGATGCCCCTCTTCGTTCAGCCGGGTCAGGAAGCAGGAGCCTTCGATTCGCGCTGGTAGATGTCGGGGATGCCGTCGGCGTCGGCATCGAGGTTCTCTTCCTCGTACAGGCGCTTGTAGACGGTGTTGCGGCGGCGGAGCAGTACGGCCGCCAGGACGGCGGCGGTGACGGAGGCGATGAGTACGGCCGCCTTGACGTGCTCTCCTACGGCTGCGCCGGGGAAGGCGAGCTCGCCGATGAGGAGGGCGACGGTGAAGCCGATGCCTGCGAGGACTGACAGCCCGAGGACATCGGCCCAGGCCAGGTCGGGGTTGAGCTCGGCTTTGGTGAAGCGGGCGGCGAGGTAGGTGCCGAGGAAGATGCCGAGGACCTTGCCGACGACGAGTCCGATGACGACGCCGAGCGGTTCGGGGGTGGTGAACACCTCTGCCAGGGCGGGTCCGGAGATGCTGACGCCCGCCGCGAAGAGGGCGAAGAGCGGCACCGCGACACCGGCGGAGAAGGGGTGCATCAGGTGCGAGACCCGGGATGCGGGGGAGGCGGTCTCGCCCTTGTCGCGGGTGGTGCGCAGGATGAGTCCCATGGCGACGCCGGCGACGGTGGCATGGACGCCGCCGTTGTACATCAGCGCCCAGATCGCGATGCCCAGGGGCACGTACCACCACCAGCCCCGGACCCGGTAGCGCTGGAGGAGGTAGAAGACGACGAGTCCGGCGAAGGCCCCGCCGAGCGCCCAGAGGTTGAGGTCGCTGGTGAAGAAGACCGCGATGATCAGGATGGCGCCGAGGTCGTCGACAACGGCGAGGGTGAGGAGGAAGGCGCGCAGCGCGGCGGGCAGGTGGGTGGAGATGACGGCGAGGACGGCGAGCGCGAAGGCGATGTCCGTGGCCATGGGCACCGCCCAGCCGTCGAGGCTGCCACCGCCTGCCCAGGCGGTCGCGGCGTAGAGCGCGGCGGGCACGGCCATGCCGCAGAACGCGGCGATGACGGGGAGGGCCGCTGTTGCGGGGGTGCGGAGCTCGCCGACGACGAGTTCGCGTTTGAGTTCGATGCCGGCGACGAGGAAGAAGACCGCGAGGAGTCCGTCGGCGGTCCAGTGTCCGACCGAGAGGTCCAGGCCGAGGGCGGGTATGCCGAAGTGGAAGTCGCGTATCGCCTCGTAGGTGCCGCTGAACGGGGTGTTGGCCCAGATCAACGCGATCACGGCTGCGGCGAGGAGAACCAGCCCGCCCACGGTTTCGGTGCGCAGGGCGGAGGCGATGGCCTGCCGCTCGGGCCACGGCATCAGGCCGAAGACGATACGCGGGCGCTGATCACTCATGGGGGTGGCCTTCCGGGGCGTCGGCTGAAAATGGGCACACGGCCCCAAGGACGCCGACCAGACTTCCCGGCACACCGCGCGTCGCGGGCAGGCAGCTGCCCCTTGACGCGTTCTTTACACCTTATCCCGGGTCGCCGGATCCCACCAGAGGGGTTCTCACCTGCTGAAACGCAGATGAGCGGGCTCGTACACACCAAGGCGCAAGGTGTGTACGAGCCCGCTCAGGAGCCGGGCCGCCGGGGGGACGGTCAGACGGTGGTCTTCACCGGCTCCTGGTCTTCGTCCTCGTCCGAGTCCGTGTCGAGGCCGGCGTCGCGGCGGCGGACGAACTCGAGGAAGTTGTTCAGCTCCCGCTTGACCACGGGGGCGAGGAGGTACAGGCCGATGATGTTGATGACGGCGAGCATGAAGAGCACCGCGTCGGCCATGTCGATCAGGGTCTGCAGGGTGAGCAGCGAACCGGCGACCGCGAACAGGGTGTAGAAGACCTTGAAGGTCAGCTCGCTGGTCTTGCTGCGGCCGAAGAGGTGCGTCCACGCCTTCATGCAGTAGTAGCCCCAGGTCAGCACGGTGGAGATGGCGAACAGCATCACCGCGATGGTGAGGATGTACGGGAACCAGGGCAGGACCGTGGCGAAGGCGTCGGAGGTGATGGTCACGCCGCCCGGGCCTTCGCCCTTGCGGGCCTCGCCCCAGCTGGCCGGGTTGGCGATGACGATCGTCAGGGCGGTCATCGTGCAGATGATTACGGTGTCGATGAACGGCTCCAGCAGCGCGACCAGGCCCTCACTGGCGGGGTGCTTGGTCTTGACCGCGGAGTGGGCGATCGGGGCGGAGCCGAGACCGGCCTCGTTGGAGAACGCGGCCCGCTTGAAGCCGACGATCAGCGCGCCGAGAACACCACCGGCGACACCCTGCGGGTTGAAGGCGCCCTCGATGATCGAGGAGATCGCGGAGGGCACCGCGGAGACGTTCACCAGGATGACCACGAGGCAGGCGACGATGTAGATGCCGGCCATCGCGGGGACGAGCTTGCTGGTCACGGAGGCGATCGAGCGGATGCCGCCGAGCAGGACGATGCCGACCAGGGCGGCGATCAGGATGCCGAAGAACAGCGCGCCGGCCGAGGAGCCCATCATGCCGCTGTCGCCACCGGTGACAGAGACGAGCTGCGCGTAGGACTGGTTGACCTGGAAGAGGTTGCCGCCGAAGAGGCCGAAGAAGAGGATCATCACCGAGGCGAGGACACCCAGCACCTTGCCCAGCTTCAGGCCCTTGGCGCCGAAGCGGTCGGCCAAGCCCTTGGGCAGGTAGTGCATCGGGCCGCCGGAGACCGTGCCGTCGGCGTGTACCTCGCGGTACTTCACGCCGAGGGTGACCTCGACGAACTTCGTGGCCATGCCGAGGAGACCGCAGAGGATCATCCAGAAGGTCGCGCCCGGACCGCCGATGGAGACGGCCACGGCGACACCGGCGATGTTGCCGAGGCCGACGGTCCCGGAGACGGCCGCGGTCAGCGCCTGGAAGTGGTTGACCTCACCCGCCGAACCGTCCTCGTCGTACTTGCCGCGCACCACGTTCACGGCGAGGCGGAACTTGCGTATCTGCACCAGGCCGAACCAGCCCGAGAAGACCAGACCGGCCACGACGAGCCAGGCCACGATCAGCGGGATCTGTGTCCCGTTGACGGGGACGGAGTAGAAGACGATGTCTCCGAGCCACTTGGCGATGGGCTCGAAGAATCCGCTGACGGCTTCGTCTACGGAGGTGGTGATGGTGTCGAGTGACATCTGGCAAAACCTCGATGGCGCAGAGCCGGCGCAGTGCGGTGCGGCGGCTGTGGATGCGGGCTTTGAGCGAACGCCGTTGTCCGGTCGGCGACCCTGGTCGTCTCGATCCGTGGACTCGGAGCGGGACTTCCCTGGTTCGTACGTGGCCGGTGCGTGCCGGCTCTCCGCAAGCGGCGAGGGGTGGTGCCGAAGCGGAGTTGCGTATTCATAGCACGGCCTTTACGAGATCTTTAGTGACGCAGATCACTGCTGCGGGCGGAGGGTGTGCGATTTGCAGGGCCGGTGATGCGATCGTTATCCGGATTTGAGGTTTTGCTGAGCGGACGCGGCATGCGTGGCGAGGGCTCCCCGGGAGGCCGGCCACGGCGCTGAGGCGACGAGTGACGGGGTAGGGAGTCCGCATGAACTGGCTGATCACCTTCGCGGGCGCGGCCCTGGTGCTGTTGGTCCTGCGGGACGTGTTCCACACCCTGTGGCATCCCACGCGCCACGGCGGTCTCAGCCGCCTGGTCATGACGGCCCTGTGGCGGCTGGCCGCCTCCCTGCCACTGCGCCGCCGGGCCTCGGGGATCGCAGGGCCCTTCGCCATGGTGGTCGTGGTCGCGGTCTGGGCCCTCACCGCCGTCCTGGGATGGACCCTCATCTACTGGCCGCACATGCCGCAGGCGTTCACCTACGCCACCGGACTGAAGCCCGCCGAGCACGCCGGCTTCGTGGACGCCCTGTACGTGTCCATGGTCCACATCTCCACCCTCGGACTCGGCGACATCGCGCCCGCCGACGGCTGGCTCCGCGTGCTCGCCCCCATGGAGGCCCTCGTCGGCTTCGCCCTGCTCAGCGCCACGGTGGCCTGGACGCTCGGCATCTACCCCGCGCTGGCCCGCCGCCGCGCCCTCGCCCTGCGCCTCTCCCATCTCGCCCGCACCCACCCCACGACGGAGCAGATCGACGCCGACGCGGGCGCGGCCATCCTCGACGGCCTGGCCTCCGCCGTCTCCGTGGTCTCCGTCGACTTCCAGCAGTACGCCGAGTCCTACTACTTCCACGACGGCGACGACCGGACCTCCCTCGCCTGCCAGATCACCTGCGCCATGAACCTGGCCGGCCAGGCCGCAGGCGCCCGCCACCCGGATGTGCGGCTGTCCGCCGCCGTCCTGCGGGCAGCCCTGGAGGACCTGGCCGCCATCCTCGACGAGCGCTTCCTGCATACCGGGGGCTCGGCGCGGGAGGTATTCGAAGCCTTCGCCCACGACCACGGCCGCTACACCGGCGCCGGAACCTGACGTGACCGTCCCGCCCCTCATCCCCTTAGGCCGTGGTCACCCTCCCGCGCGGCGTGCCGGCCGCCCAGGAGGGCGGGGGCCGCCGCTCGGGTGATGGCGCTCTCCACAGCGGCGATTCGGTCGGCGAGCAGGCCGAGTGCGGCGACCGCCCGGGTCAGCGGGTCGTCGCCCCGGCCTCCGAGGGCCTGGCTCCGGACGTAGGACGCGGTGATCGTGGCCCATCGGCCCGCCTGCTCCGGGCTGAGGGTTCCGCGCAGCGCGGCGAGCTTGAGGAGGTTGGCCTCGGCCTCGGCGGTGAGGGTCTGGGCTTCCCCCGTGTAGTGGTCGTCGATGAGCGCGGTCAACTCGGCGTCGTTCATGACCGGCGAGAGCCGGGCCGCGATCTTGTTCATGTTGCGGTAGGAGCCCTGGAGCCGGAACGGCGGTTCGGTTCGACTCGCGTCGCTTTGGGCCGCGGAGGCGATGTAGGCGGCGTTGACCGCCAGGACCGTTGTCCGCGCGGTGAGGAGGTGACGCAGCACGGCGAGGATCTGGTCCAGTTCGGCCGGGGGATAGGGGTGGGAGAGCCGGTCACGGCGGGCGGCGGGGTCCCGGCCGGCGAGCTGGACGAGGAGCTCCAGGTCCGCGCGGTCGCGCCCGGTGAGCGGCGCCAGTACCGGGTTGGAAGTGAGGGCGTTCTCGACGAAGCTGAGCGCGAAGGCGTCGTCCTTCCCCGTGAGGACGTCGCCCAGGTTCCAGACGTCGGCGCGATTGGCGAGCATGTCGGGGACGCGGAAGCGCTGCCCGGACTCGGTGTACGGATTGCCGGCCATGCACACGGCGAACCGCTTGCCCCGCAGGTCGCGGCCGTCCAGCGTACGGGTCGTGTCGCAGAGCGGGATGAACTTCTGGAGCAGCTCGGGCGAGGTGTGCTGGATGTCGTCCAGGTAGAGCATCACGTTGTTGCCGGCCTGCAGCGCGAAGGCGATCTTCTCCAGTTCGCGGCGGGCGGTGGCGTCCGGGGCCGCTTCAGGGTCGAGGGAGGTCGTGCGGTGTCCGAGGGAGGGACCGTCGATCTTGACCAGGAGCAGCCCGAGGCGCTCGGCAACGTACTCCACGAGCGTCGTCTTGCCGTATCCGGGCGGCGAGATGAGCATCAGCAGTCCGCTGCTGTCTGTGCGCTTGTCCTTCCCGGCCGCTCCGATCTGCTTGGCGAGGTTCTCGCCGATGAGAGGGAGGTACACCTCGTCGACCAGCCGGTTGCGGACGAAGGAGGACATGATCCGCGGACGGTGGGCATCGACTCGGAGCCGCTCGTTCTCGACCGCGGCGAGGACACCGCGCTGCCGCTGGTAGGCGCGGAAGCCCGGCACTTCGTGCGTCGCGAAGTCGGTGTTACGGGCGAGGAATTCGTCCAGGCGCAGGACGAGGGAACGTCCGTTGATCCGGGGGTGGGAGCCGAGCAGCCCGGATACGGTCGCGGTGGCGCCGCCGGTGGCGTCGTAGCGGTCCAGCCCAGGGCACAGCTCGACGGCGACGGCCTCGGAGATGTCGTCGTCGGCGATGTCCTCTCCGCAGGCCGCCGCGTAGGACGTGAGCCAGCCTTCGACGAGCTGGCTGCGGGCCGCGAGATCCGGGAGGGCGGCGAGGTCCTCGTCATAGGGCGAGGCGCCCACGCTGCGGCGGAACTTGTCGAGGAGGGTGCGGGCCGTTGAGGACACCGCGAACCCGGCCGGTTCGCAGGCCAGCTCCTCGAAGAGGTACCCGGCTGCGCGGGCCGGCTCAGTCGTGTCGGGGGCGAAGGCCACGATCCTCCGGGCAAGTTCACCCTGGAAGGTGTCGAGCGCCGCACTGGGACCGAAGGTGTCGCGGGCCCGGGCCAGGGAGACGGCCCGGCGGGTGAGAGAGGAGCGTTCCTCCGAGGTCGCGCCATGTGCCCAGTACAGGGTGGCGACCGCCCTGTCCCGGGGCGGGTAGCGCAGCAGCCCAGCGGTCTCGTGCAGGTCCAGCAGCACGCGCAGAATGGCGACCGCGTCGTGGTCGTGCACGCCTCTTTCGTAGCCCTCGTCGTACGCGGACTCGGCGGCCTGCCGTACCAGGAGATCCAGGTCGGCGGCGGCGAGCGCGGCGCTCCCGTGCTCGGCCAGCAACCTGGCCGCCAGGTACTCGGCCCGGTACACCCCGGCAGACTCGGACGGCAGCAGCCGCTCCCAGAACGGCCGGGTGGCGGCGAACTGGGGATCGGTGACGGGGCGGCGGTAGTCGGTGCCGGTGAGTGCGAACGCCAGGCCGTCCCCATCTGGTACGAGGGTCAGTTCGGCGGCCTGCCGGGTGACCGCGAACCGGTGCCGGCCGAGGCGGATCGTCTCGCCGCCGTCGGCGAACAGATCCGTACGGTCGCGCAGCGCGCGCCCGGCCTCCTGACGGGCGGCCGAGAGCAGGCCCGCCAACTCCTCCGCATGCACGGTGTCACCCAGTTCGCGCAGCTCGTCGGCCGTGCGGCGGACCTTGGCCACCATAGGGTCGGAGGCGAAGTACGTGTGGACGGCGTCGGCGCTGTCCAGTGCCGCAGCCCGGCGGGCAATCGTCTCCAGCACGCGTCGTGCCGAGTCGGCGAGCCTTTCGGCGCGCCGGGCGCGGGCGTCCTGGAGTGTCTGCCGGCGGGTCGCGAAGGCGTCGTGTACCTCGGACCGCTTCTCGGCGATTTCGGCCAGGAACCCGTCGTGCTCGGCGTAGCGCGCATCCAGGTTCTCCAGCCTGAGCAGCAGGCGCGCGAGCTGGGATGCACATTCCTCGGGCGTGCCGGCCGCCGCCAAGGCGGCGTTGACGGCCTGGCCGAGCAGGGCGAACTCCGCGGTGAACCCGGCGCGTCCCTCCCGGTCGAGCAGCTCCCGGCGCCGGGCCGCGGCCGCCGCGAGGGCCGTGTTCACACCTGCGAGGACCTCCGCGATGCGTGCCAGGACGGCGGTACGGACCCTGGCGTCACCGGTGTCCAGGTCCGCGACCACCTCGGCGAGCGCCTGAAGGCCGAAGCTCCGCTTCTCCAGGCGTTCGCGGAGGGGGACGGTCTCGGCGACGGTGGGGACCGTCTCGGCGTCGGCGGCGAGCTGTCCGGCCTCGACCGCGTGCGCGTCGAAGGCGTCCTCGCGCGAGAGGAAGGCCACGGCGCGTTGCCCGGCGGCGGCGATGTCGGCCGTCACATCCTCGCTCAGGGTTTCGACGGCCGTGGTGTCGGCGTACCGCATCTCGGCGAGCGTCAGCAGGTGTCCCTGGGCCCGGCGCAGTTCGGCGATGCGCTCGATCCACTCCTCGGCGGTGGCCGGTGACTCGCCGCGGACGCGGCGCACCAGTCGCGCGATGCTTTGGGCGGATTCGGCGAGGGCTTCGGCCGCCTGCCGGGTGAGGGCCGTGACGGTTGTGAACTCGTCGAGGACCTGCTCGGCGGTGGCCCGGACCGCCTCCAGCGAACTGCGCAGGTCACCGGCCTCCGTGTCGCCCAGCCAGGAATGCTGGTCGGCGGTACGGACGCAGGCGGCGAGCAGTGCTTCGTACACCGGGCCGCCAGGCGTGGAGCTGGTCTCGGTCGCCTGGCGGGCGACGGCCAGGCAGTCGGCGATGCCCCGGACCAAGTCGGCGTTGCCGATCCGGCCGAGGAGACCGTTTCCGGCCGGTGAGGGGTGGACGTCGGAAGTGAAGGGGGTTTGCCAGGTCTGAACCAGGTGTGTTCGGGCCGGCTCGTCCGTACCGGCCCGCAGGACGACGAGGGTTCCGTCGTCGAACAGTGCGTGGCCTTGGCAGGAGATGGGCGCGGACACCTCCTTGCGGATCACGTTGTACGGGAGGAGTAGGGTGCGCCCTTCGGCGCGGGCATGGAAGGCGAACAGCACGTCCTCGCCGTTGGGGGAGCGGACGGTCCGTTCGAACTCCAGGCCTGTTGGGTCCGCGGTAGCGGGGTCGAAGGTCCGGACCGTGCCGGAGCCGAGGCAGTAGCCACCCGGAAAGACGATGCCTTCGTCGTCCGGCAGCCGCCGGCAGGACTGCCCGATGCCGTCGAGCCGGACCACCGTGCCCGTCACGGAGTTGAAAACCAGGTGTCGCCGCGCCTCCTCCTTGTACGGGCGGATTCGGAGCAGGATCAGCGGGCCCACGGCGGCGTACGCGATCTCGGCGTCGGCCAGTGACTGGAGCGGCTGGTGGACGGGCTCGTGGTGGACGCCTTCCTCCGACTCGGTGTCGTCCTCGGTCTTCACCGTGAGCGCGCCGCCGACCGTCGAGACGAAGAGGCGACCGTCGATGGAGACGTGCGGGTGGCGGCCCTGGACGTGGTCCTGTCGGGTGGTCTCCCGCCATGCCACGTCGTACGCCGGCGGGAGTACGTAGTCGCGCTCGCCTTGGGCGTCCAGGAACCGGGCTCGGCCGTCCGGGGTGAGCGACCAGCGCAGGACGCGGATGTCCTCGGCCAGCTCCCCGGTCCGGAACACGGCGAGCAGTTTGCCGTCCACCCGGCGCAGCTGGAGCAGCCGCGCCTCCCGGAAGTAGCGGTGGAGCGCGTTGAACTCCCTGACGAAGTCGGGGTCGTCGAGCAGGCCGGGGGCTGCATCGGCAGGGAGCGGGTTGAAATCGCGGTCGTAGAGGGCCAGTACGTCGGACACGACGCGGTCCGGACCGGTGGCGGCGGCACCGTTGCAGCCGAAGAGCAGGACGCCTCCAACCGCGACGAGGTCGCGGGCCGTCCGGTTCTCCTCGGTGCGCAAACGGCCGGAGCCCGAGAGTGCGAGGCCGGTCGAGCCAAACTCCTCGATCCTGGCGATGTTCAGCGCCTCCGTACGGCGGGCGAGCTCCGTGGCCTGCGCCGTGAGTCGGTCGCGCAGCACCTCGTACGTACCGGCGTCCATTGCGGCGTTCAACCCCGCGTTCGCCCCGGACGCCGTCTCCGGCCCCGTAGCCGAGGCCGTACTCGTGGCCGTGGTCATCTGGTTCAGCTCCCGTCGTTCAAGGTGATGACGCGGTCGCGGAGCCGCCGCCCCCTCCGTGGCGGCTCCGCGGCCTCTGACCGCACCCCCGTGTCGGTCAGTTCTTGGCGGTGCCGTTGACGGCGCCGTTGGCAGGGGTGACGGCACCTGCGAGCCCGCTCACCGGCACGTCGGCCAGGCCCAGTTGGCGAGCCTTGGCGATCAGCTCGTCCACCTGGCCCGAGCCGGCGGGCATGAGCTTCATCAGCAGCGCTGACACGGTCAGGTTCTGCACGTCAGATGTGGAGACCGAGCCCAGCACCTTGGTCAGGTCCCCGGTGAAGGATCCGGAGCCGTCCAGCCAGGGCTCCGCCAGCGTCCGGGCGGTCTGGGAGTTGTCCATGAACCCGTCCACGGCCCGGCCCATCGACATCGCGCCGACGATCCGGTCGAAGAACGCCGACTCGCCGCCGATGATGCTGATGTCGGCGCTCTCCAGCCCCGTCGCGAGCACTGTGGCCTGGGCCTCTGCGATCTGCCGCTGCACGTCGAGGCCGGCGAGCCGGACCTCCTTCTCGGCCTCCAGCCGCAGCCGGTACTCCTCGTGGCCGCGCGAGGCCTCGTCCAGGGCGGCCATGGCCGCAGCCTTCTCGGCCAGGCCCTCGGCCTCCGCCTTCAGCTTCTCGCCGATCGCAGTCGCCTCGGCCAGTGCCATCTCGCGCGCGCCGTCGGCCTCAGCCTTCAGCCGCGCCGTCGTGGCCCCGGCCTCAGCCCGGCCGGTCTTCTCGATCGCGTCCGCTTCCTTCTCCCGTACGGCCACCGCGGCCAGGCCCTCGGCGGCGGCCTCCGCCTGGATGCCCTCGGCGAGACGGATCTTGGCGCGGGCATCGAGGTCAGCGGTCTTGTTGCGGGCCTCGGCGAGGGTGAGCTCCTCCGCCGCCCGATGCACGGCGGCCTGCTCGGCCGCCTCCGCCGCCTTGATGTCCTTGACGAGGCGCTCCTGGGCCTCGGCCTCGGCGGCGATGACCACGGCCTGACGGGTGCGCTCCGCCTCCTCGACCGTCCGGAGCCGCTTGATCGACTCCTCCTGCTCGGCGACCGTACGGTCCACCGCGACGCGTTCGCGCACGACCTCGGCGATGTCCCGGTTCTGGATCTCTACCTCCTTGTCGGCGGAGATCCGCGTCAGCTCCGTCTCCCGCTCCCGCGCGATGACCTCCAGCTGCCGGTCCTTCTCGATGCGCTCGTTCTCGATGGCGATGACCCGCTCACGGTTCTTCTGCGCCACGGCCACCTCGCGGGCCTGGTTCTCCCGCTGGATGCCGAGCTGCTCCTCCGTCTTGAGGAAGGCTCCCTGCGCCCGCAGGCGCTCCTCCTCCACCACGCGGGCCGTCTCGGCCTCCTCGCGGGCCCGCACGGTCTCGATCTCCCGGCGCTGCTTGGTCTCGGCGTCGGCCTGTCGGCGCTCCAGCTCCAGGATGGCCTCGCGGGCGTCGACGTTCTGCCGGGTGATCTCCTTCTGCTCGTGCTGGCGGAACTCGTTGGTACGGACGTTCTCGATGGCCGTCAGCTCGGTGATCTTGCGGATGCCCTGGGCGTCCAGGATGTTGCCGGCGTCCAACTGCGCGAGGGGCGTCTGCTCCAGATAGTCGATGGCCGCGTCCTCCAGGCTGTAGCCGTTGAGGTCGATGCCGATGATCTCGATGATCCGGGACCGCAGTTCCTCGCGCATGGTGTAGAGGTCGGTGAAGTCCATCTGCTTGCCGACGGTCTTCAACGCCTCGGAGAACTTGGCGCTGAACAGCTCCTGCAGGGTCGCCTTGTCGCTGGCCCGTGCGGTTCCGATGGCCTGGGCGACCTTGATGACGTCCTCGGCGGTCTTGTTGACGCGTACGAAGAAGGAGATCCGGATGTCGGCGCGGATGTTGTCCTGGCAGATCAGTCCGTCGCGGCCGGTGCGGGAGATCTCGATGGCCTTCACCGAGATGTCCATGACCTCGGCCTTGTGCAGTACGGGCAGCACGACCTGTCCGGTGAAGGTCACGTCGACCTTCCGCATCTTCGAGACGATCAGGGCCTTGCCCTGCTCGACCTTGCGGAACAGCCGGGTCACCGCGATCAGCGCGGCGATCGCGACGACGATGACGACGATGACGAGCGTGCCAAGGCCCGTTGATATGGCATCCACGAGAACTCCCCCATGAAAGTGCGTAGCTGAGCGGCGGCGGGCAGGCCGTGAGGCCGAGCTGTCGCCGTATGTCGTTGAGAGGTGCTACGGGAAGGCGCCGTCCGCGAGATCCCCGGCGTGGCGGGCGGCAGCGATGCCGGAGCGGAGTGGCTGCCCACGAGTGACGGACGGCCCCCGGGACGCCCCACTGCGGCCGTCCCGTGCTGGGCCGGATCCCGCGTCTGCCCGGTCCCGACCGCTTCCGGTCAGCCGGCGAAGCAGCGCCGGGACGGCCCGGGTTCATCAGGGAAGAGCGGGGTCGGGGAGCCCGAAGCGGCCTCGGTGTACTCGTCCACGCTTCCCCCTGCCGTGACCACATGTTTCCGGAGCCCGGCATCAAACGCCTGGGCCATCCCGTTCTTGAGGCATCTTCCGTCAAGCCCGGGCCTGCCCACATTGCTGACCGCTGGCAATCTTTACGCCGTTTTAATGCCGCTGCAGGATGCGGGATCTGACACTTGCGTTAGCATCTAACATTAGTTAGTTGCTAACTTTAGATGGTGTCGATGCCTTCGACGACCGTCGTCGTGACCGGTGCCGGGCCGACCGGACTCGCTCTGGCCTGCGGACTGCAGGCTGCCGGAGTCGCAGTCCGGGTGCTGGACAAAGCGCCCGGACCGGCGATGACCTCCCGAGCGCTGGGTCTGCAGCCCCCGGGGGCCGAGGTACTCGACCGCCTCGGGGCTCTCGGCGACCTGCCGGAACGATCCGTGCCGATCGCGCACGTACTCACGTACGTGGACGGCAGGCCAATGGCGCGACTCCCCGTGGGGCAGCCCACGAAGTTGGTGACCAGACCCGGCCTGCTCATGTCCCAGTCCGAAGTCGAGGCGCGGCTCCGCGACCGCCTGGCCGTGCTCGGCGTCGAGGTCGAATGGGGCCGCGAGCTGCTGGACGTTCGCCAGGAGGTGGACCAGGTCGTTCTGCGCCTCGGCGACGGCGAGCAGCGGGCTGCCTGGCTGGTGGGATGCGACGGCGCACACAGCCGCGTACGCAAGGCCGCCGGGATCGGCTTCCCGGGCGTTCCTGTCGTCGAGCGCTTTCTGCTGGCGGATGTGACGGCCCGGCTGCCGATTCCCAGGGACTCGGTCGCGGTCTGGCTGCGCGGGGACACGATGCTCGGTGTGTTTCCTCTTCCGGGCGAGGACGTGTGGCGGCTGATGGCCCCGGCGCCGGCCGGATCCGACGCCGGACCGATGACGGTGCTGACGGAGTTGCTCCAGAAGGAGGCAGGCGTTCCGGTGGGCGCTGTGCGCGAGGTCCTGTGGACATCCACCTTCCGGATCCACCGGCGCTTGGCATCGTCATACCGAGCGGGCAGGATCCTGCTCGCCGGCGACGCCGCTCACATCCACAGTCCGTTCGGCGGCCAGGGCATGAACACCGGTCTGGGGGTTGCGGAGAACCTCGCCTGGAAGCTCGCCCTCGTCGCCACCGGACGTTCCGAGGACGGCTTGCTCGATTCCTACGAGGCGGAACGCAGGCACGTCGCCCGCGAGGTCCTGGCGTCCACGAGCGCCATGACGGGCATGATCCTCGGACAGACCGCTCTGGCGCGGACCCTGCGAGATCACGTGTTCGTACCCCTGCTGAACCGGCCTTCGGTGCAGCGCCGGCTCTGGGAGAAGTCCTCTCAGCTGACCCTCACCTACCGAGGCGGCCCGCTCGGCGTCGGCCACCACGTTCCCGGTTCCGGCCCCCTGCAAGGCGACCGGGTACCCGACCGGTCCTGCACCCACCAGGACGGCACCAGCACTCGCCTGTACGCCGAACTGTGGACCGGATGGGCCCTCCTCACACCCGCCGGGGTCAGCGCCGACCACGAGGTGGTCGCCCGTCGGCGCCTTGGTGCGGACCGCGTCACCACCCTCACGGCGGTGGAGGGCCGGCAGCACGTCATGCTGGTTCGACCTGACGGCCATCTCGCCCGGCACGGAACCTCCCCCGAAGCTCTCGGCAGGGCGCTGGAACGCATACTTGTCAACGGCGGAGGAAGCAGGCACAACGATTGTCCGGAGGCGACAGGCCCATGAGTACGTCCCCCACGTCGCCCGGGCTGCGGGAACGCAAGAAGGCGCAGACCAGGCGGACGATCCAGGAGCACGCGCTGCGGCTGTTCCTGGAGCAGGGGTACCAGAACACCACCGTCGAGGAGATCTCCGCCGCGGCCGGCGTTTCCCACATGACGTTCTTCCGGCACTTTCCCACCAAGGAAGCGGTCGTGGAGTCCGACGACTACGACCCGCTGATCGTCCGACTCATCCAGGAGCGGCCGCCGCAGGAGGACGGCCTCACCGCCCTCCGTAACGCCCTCGGTCAGGGCCTGGAGGCGGTGTACGCCACCGGCAGCAGGGACACGCTGCTCACCCGTACGCGACTGATCTTCGATACGCCGGCCCTGCGCGCCCGCACCTGGGACACCCAGTACGCAACCCAGCGGCTGTTCGCGGATGCTCTGCGGGCACGGAACCCGGAGGAGAGCGATCTCGCCACCCGTGTCATTGCTGCGGCTGCCCTCGCCGCGGTGACCACGGCACTGGCTGCCTGGGTCGAAAGTGACGGCGCCCAGGAACTGCCCGCCCTGGTCAGCGAGGCGTTCGGGGCCCTGCGTACCACCTGACAGACAGCAGTTATCTGCACGAGTGGTGAAGCTGTGGAACCGTGGGCCCTACCTGTGACGACCTCCCCGCTGCAGCGGGGTTCACCCGTACCGCGACCGAGACCAGGGTTGCGGGCTTTCAGTCGGGCTGACCTGCAGGTGGCGTCTCCGGCTGATGGTGACGTCCCGCGGTCTCGAGGGAGGACGGCAGCGCGCCGGTCGTGGCGCCGTCGGCTTCCGCTGCGTCGGCGAGGGCCTCCGCAGCGGCCTCTGCCGCCTTCGCCGCGTCGTTCGCGGCCTGGATGGCCAAGTCGTCCGATGACGTCCGGCGGGTGGCGGCAGACTGGGGGAGGACTTCGCTGAAGGCCCGGGAGACGTCCTGGAGAGCGGATGTGACCTCGCCGGGGATCACCCAGAACGTGTTTCCCGGGCTCTGCGCGAGTTGCGGGAGCGTCTGGAGGTACTGGTAGGCGAGCAGCTTGGGGTCGGGGTCGTTGCGGTGGACGGCCTGGAAGACCTCGTCGATGGCTCGCGCCTGACCCTCCGCCTTGAGGATGTCGGCTGTCCGGTTGCCTTCCGCGCGGAGTACCGCAGCCTGCTTCTCGCCTTCCGCGGTCAGAATCTGGGACTGGCGCTGCCCCTCGGCCCCGAGAATGACGGCCCGCTTGTCCCGCTCGGCCCGCATCTGCTTCTCCATCGCGTCCTTGATGGACTGCGGCGGGTCGATGGCCTTGATCTCCACCCGGTTGACCCTCAGCCCCCACTTGCCGGTGGCGTCGTCGAGTACGCCGCGAAGCTGGTTGTTGATGGTGTCCCGTGAGGTCAGAGTCTTCTCCAGGTCCATGGACCCCACGACGTTGCGCAGCGTGGTGACGGTCAGCTGTTCCACTGCCTGCAGGAAGTTGGCGATCTCGTAGGCCGCCGCGCGCGGATCGGTGACCTGGAAGTAGAGGACCGTGTCGATCTCGACGACCAGGTTGTCCTCCGTGATGACCGGCTGGGGTTTGAATGAGACGACCTGCTCGCGCAGGTCGATCACCGGGTAGACGCGGTCGATGTACGGGATGACGACATTGAGTCCGGGCTTCAGAGTGCGGTGGTAGCGGCCCAGCCGTTCGACGTTGCGGGCGCGGGCCTGGGGGACGATGCGTACCGCACGGATCACAGTGAACACCGCGAGGACCGCGACGAGCAGGCCGACGATGAGGAACGCCGAGATCTCCATGGTTCACTCCCGAGGGTAGACGAGCGCGGTGGAGCCTTTGATCTCGATGACGTCGACGGTTGTTCCGGTAGGAATGACTTGCGTCTCGTCGTAGGCGCGGGCCGTCCATTCCTCGCCACCGATGCGGACCCTGCCGCTCAATCCCGTCACCTCGGCAGTCACGTACGCGGCTCCTCCGACCAAGGCCTCCACACCGAAGCGCTCGCCTTCCCGTGGCATCAGGTGGCGCATGGCGATCGGGCGCAGGAACACCAAGCCGACCGTCGCCACGAGTGTGAAAGCCAGGAGCTGCCATGGGAGGGGCAGTCCGATCGCCGCGAGGACTGCGGTAACCAGCGCGGCGCCGCCGAGCAACCCGAGTGCGGCGGTGAGAGTGAAGATCTCCGCCACACCCAAAAGAGCCGCGGTGATCAACCAGATCAGCCAAGGGGCCATCGACTACGCCTCCCGACGGGGTAAAGGAGAACGCCGCTATTGTCGCTTTTCCAATATTTTACCCAGTTTGTTCGGATGGAATCGGAGCCAAGGTCCCGCCCGGCAGCCCCTCGGCTCTGTCGCGTAGGCGCAGTCACCGGCGGCGTACACGTCCGGGTGCGAGACCGAGCACACGCTGCGGTCGACACTGATCTGGCCGGTCTCGGCGACCTCCAGGCCGCTGTCCGCCGCGATGGAGTGCACGGCGACCCCGGCCGACCACACGGTCACGTCGGCCGGGATGGACGTACCGTCGGCGGCGAACGCCCCTGTCGGCTTGACGGCTTCCATGCAGGAGGGCTCGTGGACGGTGATGCCGAGCTGGTAGACCTGGCGCAGGCAGCGGGTCTTCGACGAGTTTGGTGGCGGTCTCGATGCCGGTCAGCCCCTCGCCGACGACCAGCACGGTGCCGCCCTCGCCCAGGCAGCCAGGCGCTCGCGCAGACGCAGCGCCGAGGGCCGGCCGGTCACATCGAAGGCATTCTCGGCCACGCCGGGGACGTCATGGTGGGCTACGGAGCTGCCGAGCGCGGAGAGAAGCGTGTCGTACGCGAGCTCGCCGTCGCCGTCCTCGCGGGTCACGGCGACTGTCCTGCGCTGGGGATCGACGCCGGAGACCCGCGCCAGGCGCAGCCGTACCCTGCTGCCCGCGAAGACGTCGGCCTCGGCGTCGGCGGGGAGAGCCGACGGGCCAGGTTCCCGGCGGCGAAGGCCCCGGTGTATTCGGCGCCGGGTACGACGATGCGGTGCTTCAAGACGTTGCCCTTGGCTCGTTCGCGTGCCCCTTGAACGGGACGCTGCCCCGATTTGCTGACGGGAGTCGGGTATGACGCGGGTCACCGGGCTGAGCCGGGCGGCTGAGCCGAATCTTGAACTGGAGACGTACGAGGAGTGGGTATGGCGCCCAGCTCCAGCCGCCGGTCTTGGTCCACTTGATGCCGGTGAGGCGATCCGGTAGGTGGTCCGGTCCCGGTAGCAGTGCCCCGGTAGCGGGTTTCGTGAGCCGCCGCTGATGACGTCCCAGATCCTGTGGTAGCCGTCGTTCTGCCAGCTGTCCGCGTCGGAGCTGTAGTGGTTGAGTGGACTGGTTCTCGACCCGGCTGCCGGTGGCGTGTGATTCGACGGTCCAGCCGTGGAAGCGGAGCATGACGACCACGGGTCGGGGCCCCCGGCCCTACGAGAGCAGGGCCCGGACGCAGGAGGTGGTGACCTCGGCTCAGCGGGCCGCTTGTTCCGGGGTGGGGGCGCCGCAGACTCAGAGGGATGCAGACTCCATGCGGTCAGGTGCGAAGGTCCCGCAGTTGGTAGCCGATGGCACCAGTGGCCGCGGCGAGCGCGGCGACGGCTGTCATCAGGAAGGCCGCGGACCAGTTGACCGGGTCGCCGGGTACGGCGGCCAGGTGCGCGAACGGGGACAACTGGCCAACCCACGCCGGCAGTCCGGACCTTTCGGCGATGACTTTCAGCAGGAACCCGCCCGCGGCCGGGAGCGACCCGAGGACGGCGACCGCGCGTGGCGCCCAGCCCAGAGCGAGTACACCGGCGCCCAGGCAGAGGAATGCGACCGGCAGTACATTCCAGGCCCCGGCCAGCGCGGCGAGGAGGCCGAGGTCGGCACCCACGGCCCGTGTCCCGCTCCAGGTGGCGAGTCCGGCGACGGTGGTGAGCACGATGACGCCGCCGAGCGCGGCGGCGATCTCTGCGATGAGCATTCTCGCCCGGGTGAGGGGCTGGGCACAGAGGAGAGTCAGGCGCCGACCGGCTTCGTCGGCGGCGAGCGTGGCGAGCCGGACCGCGACGAAGGCCCCTGCCGGGACGGCCAGCAGCGCGAACAGCGTGGCGGCGTATCCCCGTACGGTGCCGAGCCCGGTGAAGCCGGCCTGCGCGGCGAGGTCGGCGAACCGCGGATTGCCAGTAAGGAAGTCCGTCATGGACACGGCCAGCACCCCGATGAGCAGGTAGTACGCGCCGACACCGGCCGACCAGGCGGCCAGAGGCCGCACCAGCCGCCGCACCGCGAACGCCTGGACCGAGCCGAGCAGCCACATACGCGGTGCCCGGCCGGAGGGCGAGCGCAGGTAGCCGCCGCGGATGTCACGCCGCCCGGCCGCGCCTGCGGCCCCGGTGACCAGTGCCAGGCAAGCAGCCACCAGGACCATCAGAGGCCAGACCCGGTTCCCGTCGTACGGGCGGGTCAGCGCCATCAGTCCGAACGGCGACAGCCAGCGCAGCCACCCCAGGGCGGCGACACCGTCCCCGACCATCCGTAGCAGCATGCCGATGCCGAGCACAGCCACCGCCGCGCCGCTGGCCGACGCTCGTGTGGCGAACATCTGAGCGGTCGTCGCGCCCACCGCGGCGAAGAACACCCCGCACAACGCCAGCCCGGCACTGTGCACCGCGGCGCCGCCCACAGCGGCACCCGCCGCGACCAGGCCGGCGAACACGGCGGAACCTGCGACGAGTGACGCCGACGCCAGGACGGCGACATGGCGTGCCACCACGGTCGTGACAGGTACCCGCCCGGCCAGCAGCACATCCCACCGGCCGGCATCCTCCTCACCCCGGGTGATCCGCGTCGCGGCAAGCAGCGCCCACACGGCCAGCACGACCGCCAACACCGTCCCCGTGCGCCACACGGCGAACCCACCGGCATCGTCCAGCGCCACCGGTTCGCCGAACAGAGTGCGGATCGCTGGGTTCCCCGCCAGCGCCTCCAACGCTGCCGCATCCGCAGGGTCCTTTACGGTGCTCGCGTAGGCAGCCACCGCCACCGCCGACATTCCGGCCGCCAGCCCGATCACGACGAGCGCACCGCGCCTGGTCTGACGCAGAGCAAGAGCAGTCACCGCCCGCCCCGCGTCTGTGGCGGGGCGGCTGTGCTTGGTCGGCGATTCGACGGCCGTCACCGCTGCTCCCCGCCGTAATAGCCGAGGAAGATCTCCTCCAGCGAGGGTTCCCGCACCGCGAGGCTGACCACATCCGCCGCCGCCAGTACTTGCAGCGCATCCCCCGGCGGGCCGGTGAGGGTGAACCGCACCGAGGCCGCGCCGGTCATTTCGACGGCCTCCACGCCGGGCACTTGGGCCAGATCCGGTGGCGCCGCGTTGAAGCACACCGCCACTTCCGTGCGGTGCAGCCGTCGCAACTCCGTCACGGTGGCGACGTCGACGAGCCGCCCGGCACGCAGGATCGCCACCTTGTCGCAGACGGCCTCGACCTCGGCGAGCTGGTGGGAGCTGAGGAACACCGTCTGGCCGTTGTCCCGGGCCTCGCGGACCGCGCGGCGAAACTCGCGTTCCATCAGCGGATCCAGACCGCTGGTCGGCTCGTCCAGTACGAGCAGAGGTGCCCGGGTGGCGAACGCGGCCACCAGCGCCACCTTCTGCCGGTTGCCCGTCGAATACGCCCGGCCCGGCTTGGACAGGTCGAGGTCGAACCGGTCGACCAGCTCGTCCCGGTAGGACCGGTCGGTGCCGGGGCCCGTGCGCGCGAGCAGTTCAAGGATCTCGGCGCCGGCCAGCTGCGGCCACAGCGCTACATCGGCCGGAACGTACGCCAGGCGCCGGTGCGTGACCGCGACGTCGGCCGCGTCGGTGCCGAAGATCCATGCCCGGCCGGCGGTGGGCCGGGCCAGCCCCAGCAGCAACCGGATGGTGGTGGACTTGCCGGCCCCGTTGGGGCCGAGGAAGCCGAACACCTCGCCGGCCGGGACCGTCAGATCCAGCCCGTCGAGTGCCAGTACGCGGCCATAGCGCTTGGTCAGGGATGCCGTACGAAATGCGGGCGAGACCATGCGGGGCCTCCAGTGTCGGTACGGCGGGCACGCGGCCCCTAATCGCCGACCAGACTTCCCGGCACACCGCTGACGAAGATACTCGCGCCATATCACGCCGGACAAGCAGCAGGCACAAGGAACTCCGGCTCTCTCGCCCTACGGTGCGGATACGTCCGGCACCCTGCAGTGCGGGGGCGGCCTGTATCACTACTCGACCGGCTCCACGTGGCCGATGCCAGCCTGGTGTGGACCGCGCGGACTCGTTGCGATACGCGACCGGTGCAGTGAGGGGCCTCAACGACACGCGGTCCCTGCCTCTCCCCATCTGAGAATCTGCGAACCCGTGTGCTTCTGCCGGGCCTGGTCGGAAGGGACCTGAACTCTTGCCCTTCAGCGGCCTGCCTCGTCCGTGGCCAGATCGTCGGCGAGCAGGATGGAGGCGGTGATCCGTTTTCCGACGGGTTCGCGGCGGAGCTGGAAGGTCAGGGCGGAGGCCATGATGATCTCGAGGCCGTGCTGTCCCGCTCGGGTGGGGTCTGGAGGCAGGATCGTCGGCATATCAGGGTTGCTGTCCCAGACGGTCACATCCACGCAGCCGTCTCGGACCTGGAGGGTCAGCAGGCTGGGGCCGGGTGCGTATTTGCGGGTGTTGGTGACCAGCTCGCTGACGACCAGCTCCACCAGGTCCAGAGCGCGGTCCGAGACCCGCAGGCCATGGATGTTCTGTACGTCGGCCAGGAAGGACCGGGCGAGTAGCCGGGCCTCGGCGATGGGCTCATTGCCCTCGAACCCGGCAGAGAGTGACAACGGGCGGGGGAGGGGCGTGGCGTGCAGTTCGGTCTCTTCCGGAGAGGGGTGCCGTTCTGCCGCTGGGCGGTCACCACTCCCGATGCACTGCCAGGTCATGGTTTTCAGACTCCGCTCGACGGTGGGAGGGCAGAGGGCGGCGGCGGTGCTACCGGCGGCGTGCCGAGGCGGCCATGGCGAGGCCGGTGACGAGGAGGGCCAGGCCGATGATGAGAAAGGGGAATCCGGGGCCGGGCAGGAAGTGCATTGCCACTCCGGCCAGGGTGAGGGGCGCGCCAACCGCGGCCATCACCTTTCCGACCTGTCGTTCCGAGATGGCCTGCTCCTTGCTCGGCGCTGCCGTAGAGGTGAGGTCAGGAGTGTCACGGCCGGTGAGGAATGCGGTGAGTGCCCCGGCGAGAAGTGCCCAGGCCGCGGCCGCCCAACCGAAACGCTGACCGCCGATCAAGGTCATGGCCGCGGCGACCGTCGCGCCGGTCGCCATGGCCCGGGCGTTCGTGGCGAATGCCCATTGCCGCCGGGCACTGCCGGGATCCCGGAGCTCGGTGAGTGCTGTCCGGATGACCAGGGCTGCGATGACGATCACCGGCGCCAACAGCGAGGTGTCACCACCGGCCATCAGATGTCGTGTCCGTCCGCGCCGACTGTCTCGGTTCGGGGAGCGGCCGCGGTGATGGTGCGTTCGGGCCCGGGTGGGACACCGGGGAGCGGCGAGCGGGGGGAAGAGGCGTCACGTGGGTCGGCGGGCATCGCGGTTGGCCTTCGGCGTCGGCAGGAAAGGGCGCACTGCCCTAGGGACGCCGACCAGACTTCCCGGCACACCGCGCGCCAGCTCTTGACACGTTCTTTACACCGTATCGACTTGAGGTCGGATTGTCTGCCCCGCACCCGGCCCATGAACACTTCGGTGTCAGGTCGTGATCATCCCTGGCGGGAGGCACACCACCAAGCGGCAATGGCCGACAGAACGAGTGCGCCGGCGGCGACGATTCCCGGCCGCTCACCAGGCGTCGTGTAGAGGGCGGCACCGGTGATCGTGAGGATCACTCCCATAGCGGCGAGCGGTGAGACGGGACAGCGCACGCGAGCGCGGAGGTTCGCTCGGCGTTGGCCGGAATGGGGGTGGTGGCTCATGAAGGGGCTCCTGGCAGGAGGGCTTTCTCAGAGGGAAGCTTCCCACGGGCTGTCCGCCGCGTCCGCTGGTTGTGTCCGGTCTCCCGTCAGCCGGGAAGTGGGAGGCCCGCGGGTACCCCTGGCGCTTCGAGCGGCCAAGCGGTGGAGCAGCCGAGGCCCAGTGGTGGTGAGCTGGACACCCACCAGGGCCGCTGCCCCAGGGCCGCCACCGCTTCGTACAGGTGGAGCTGCGAATGCGCAGCGCCTACGACGCTCTGGCGAACGCGCCCGGCAGGCTCCCGACCAGCAGTGTGACCGCGACGGGCCAGGGAAAGATCTCGATCATCGGTCTTCGTACCCATGGGAGGTGGGAGTGGGGGGGGCGGGGGGGGGGGGGGCCCCCCCCCCCGGGGGGGGGGGGGGGAAAGCCACCCCCCCCGGCCCTGCCTCCACTGTCCGCAGAACCTTTTTGGCTAGCCCCCCTCCCCCCGCCATCGTCTGGCGCAA
>NZ_JBVJWO010000055.1:11953-36179 GCF_055602345.1 Streptomyces sp. NPDC037401 | reverse complement strand
ACCCCCCCCCCCGCCCCTCACCCACCATCCCACCAGAGGGATGCGTTTCCCCCCCCCCCCCCCCCCCCCCCCCCCCCCCCCCCCCCCCCCCCCCCCCCCCCCCCGACGGTCCGTCAGACGAGCTTGGCGTCCAGCGTGATCGTCGTACCGGTCAGGGCCTGGCTGACCGGGCAGTTCTTCTTGGCGTCCTCGGCCGCGGCGGCGAACGCCGCGCCGTCGATGCCCGGCACCTCGCCCTCGACGGTCAGGAGGATGCCCGTGATGCCCTTGCCGGGCACGAAGGTGACGTCGGCACGCGTGTTGAGCCTGGTCGGCGCGTTGCCGGCCTTGGCGAGGATGTTCGAGAACGCCATGTTGTAGCAGCTGGAGTGCGCCGCGGCGATCAGTTCCTCGGGGCTGGTCCGCCCGTTCGCCTCCTCGTCGGTACGGGCCGGCCAGGAAACGGGGTACGTGCCGAGGCCGGAGGAGTCGAGCGACACCTCGCCCTTGCCCTCGAACAGATCGCCTTCCCAGACGGCGTGTGCGTGGCGCGTGGCGGCCATGATGGATCCCTTCAGGCAGGTCGGCCGGGCCGGTTCGGCCCGACTGGCCCAACCTACTGCGCCACCAGCCCCTTTGCGTCCCGGGCGAGCGCAGTGAGCCGGGAGATGGCGCGGAAGTACTTCTTTCGGTACCCGCCGTTCAGCATCTCCTCGCTGAACAGCCGGTCGAAGGGCACGCCCGACGCGAGCACCGGTATCTCGCGGTCGTACAGCCGGTCCGCGAGCACCACCAGCCGCAGCGCCGTGGACTGGTCGGGCACGGCCCGCACGTCGGTGAGGCAGACCGCCGATATGTTCTCGGTGAGCGCGCTGTAGCGGCTCGGGTGCACCTTGGCCAGGTGCTCCAGCAGCCCCGGGAAGTCGTCGAGGGTCGCCCCGGGCGTGGCGTACGCGGCCTTGGCGACCTGCTCGTCCGAGTACGGCGCCGGAGCCTCCGGCAGCCCGCGGTGACGGTAGTCCTCGCCGTCGATGCGCAGGGGCCGGAAGTGCGCGGACAGACCCTGGATCTCGCGGAGGAAGTCGACGGCGGCGAAGCGGCCCTCGCCGAGCTTGCCGGGCAGGGTGTTGGAGGTGGCGGCCAGTGCCACGCCCGATTCGACCAGCTTGCGCAGCAGGCTGGAGACGAGCACGGTGTCGCCCGGGTCGTCGAGCTCGAACTCGTCGATGCACAGGAGCCGGTGCCCGCCGAGGGTCTGCACGGTCTGCTGGAAGCCGAGGGCCCCGACGAGGTTCGTCAGCTCGACGAAGGTGCCGAAGGCCTTGAGCTCGGGTGCCGCGGGCGTGGCGTGCCACAGCGACGCGAGCAGGTGGGTCTTGCCGACGCCGTAGCCGCCGTCGAGGTAGACCCCGCGCGGGCCGGCCGGACCGGCCGGCTTGGGGCTGCGGGAGAACCAGCGCCGCTTGCCGCTGCCGCTCGCGTGGGCGCCGCCGAGCCCGGCGGCGAACGCGCCGAGCGTGGTGACGGCCTGCGCCTGGCTGGGCTGGTTCGGGTCCGGGTCGTACGTGTCGAAGCGCACCGAGTCGAAACGCGGCGGCGGCACCATCTCGGCGACCAGGCGCTCGGCGGGCACGTGCGGCGTGCGGGCGCACAGGGACTGCGGGCCCGCATCGGCTATCGGGCCCGGCCCGGACGGCGCGGCCCCCGGGAAAGCGGAGGCCGCAGAGGACGCGGTGAGAGATGTTGACACAGCTCTTAACTCTACGCGGCGTGTCACACTGCACCGCATGCAACGCCTGTTCCCTGTGACCGATCAGACACCCCACCCCGCGGACCGGGAGTGGTCCCTGGACGAGCTCGCGGAGGCCTACGCGTACCCCGCCCTGGGCCCGCAGGAGCACTGGCTGCGCGCCAACATGGTCTCCTCGCTCGACGGGGCGGCCCACCACGAGGGCCGCTCGCAGCCGATCTCCGGCGATACCGACATGCGGATCTTCGGCACCCTGCGGGCGCTGGCGGACGTGGTCGTGGTGGGTGCGGAAACGGTTCGGCTCGAGGGGTACCGCCCGGCCCGCGCCCGGGAGGCCTTCGCCGCCCGCCGGGCCGCCGCCGGCCAGGGCCCCGCGCCCGCCATCGCCGTGGTCAGCGCCGGCCTGGACCTGGACTTCTCGCTGCCCCTGTTCACCTCGCCGCTGGTGCCCACGCTCGTGCTGACCGGCGCCGGTGCCCCGGCCGACCGGGTGGCGCGCGCCCGCGAGGCGGGGGCCGAGGTGGTGACCGCGGGGGAGGGGACCCGGGTCGACCCGGCGCGTGCCGTACGCGAGCTCGCCGACCGGGGTCTGCGGCGCCAGCTGACCGAGGGCGGGCCCAGGCTGCTCGGGCAGTTCGTCGCGGCCGGAGTGCTGGACGAGCTGTGCCTGACCGTGTCGCCGACCCTGACGGCCGGAGACGCCCAGCGCATCGCGGGAGGCCCCTCCGTGGCCGTGCCGGCACGGCTGGGACTCGCCGCCCTGCTGGAGGAGGCCGGGTTCCTTTTCACCCGCTACCGTCGGATCTGACAAGCTGCGGAATTTCCCGTTCCGCTTATCTCCCGCTGGGCACACTTACCTGCACAGGTCCCGTGCGACAGCGGGGCAGGATGGTTTCCGCAGGGGCCGCCGCGGCCCATGAAGGAGAGGGCGTCCGTGTTCACGAGCGTATTGATGATCGAGAAGCCTCTGACATCCGTAGACGTGGACTTCGTCACGACCCTGCACGGAGACGACCCCGTCTCCTTCGTCGTGCTGCTCCAGCCCCGGGGAGACCAGGACCGGCTGCTGCGCGCCATCGACGACGTCGCGCTCGGTGAGCTCCCCGAGGCGATCCGGGAGGGCGACGAGCCCGAGGGGAGCGCCGCCCGCGGCCCCGCGGCACAGGCCCTGGAGCACTCCCTGCAGGCCCTGCGCGCCAGGAAGCACCAGGCCGTCGGGCAGATCATCGACGACCACCCGCTCGACAAGCTGAGGGCCGTGGTGGAGGAGACGGGAGCCGACGAGGTGATCGTCCTGACCGCCCCGCACTTCGTCGAGGAGTTCTTCCACCGGGACTGGGCGTCCCGTGCGCGGCACAAGGTGGGCGTTCCGGTGCTCAAGCTCTTCGCCCACAACGAATAGGCTGCGGGGTGGGTGCCCCGTACCGGGGCACCGCCCGCACCAAGCCTTCGGGCAGAGCCCTCGGGAGAGACACGCATGACACTCGGCCTGCCGACCGCCATGGACCGGCCCCACTTCATCGGCATCGGCGGCGCCGGAATGTCCGGTATCGCGAAGATCCTCGCCCAGCGGGGAGCGAAGGTGGCCGGCAGCGACTCGCGCGAATCCGCGACCGGCGAGGCCCTGCGCGCCCTCGGCGCCACGGTCCACATCGGCCACGCCGCGGGCCACCTCGCCGACGACGCCACCTGCGTCGTCGTCTCCAGCGCCATCCGCGCCGACAATCCCGAGCTCACCCGGGCGGCCGAGCTCGGCATCCCCGTGGTCCACCGCTCCGACGCGCTGGCCGCCCTCATGGAGGGCACCCGCCCGATCGCCGTCGCCGGCACCCACGGCAAGACGACCACCACCTCCATGCTGGCCGTCTCCCTCTCCGCACTCGGCCTCGACCCGTCCTACGCCATCGGCGGCGACCTCGACGCGCCCGGCTCGAACGCGCAGCACGGCGCCGGCGAGATCTTCGTGGCCGAGGCGGATGAAAGCGACCGCAGCTTCCACAAGTACGCGCCCGAGGTCGCCATCGTCCTCAACGCGGAACTGGACCACCACGCGAACTACGCCTCCATGGACGAGATCCACGAGTCCTTCGAGGCGTTCGTCGGCAAGGTCGTCCCCGGCGGCACCCTGGTGGTCTCCTCCGACCAGGACGGCGCCGTCGAGCTGACCCGGCGGCTGCGCGCCGCCCAGTCGCCGGTGAACGTCGTCACGTACGGCGAGGACGAGAACGCCGACGTCCGCATCACGAAGGTCACCCCGCGCGGCCTCACCAGCGAGGTCACCGTCGTCCTGAACGGCCGCCCGCTGACCTTCACCGTCTCCGTCCCCGGCCGCCACTACGCCCACAACGCCGTCGCCGCCCTCGCCGCCGGCGTGGCCCTGGGCATCCCGGCCCACAACCTGGCCTCCGCGCTCGGCAAGTACACCGGCGTCAAGCGCCGCCTCCAGCTCAAGGGCGAGGCCGCCGGCGTCCAGGTCATCGACAGCTACGCCCACCACCCCACCGAGATGACCGCCGACCTGGAGGCCATGCGCGGCGCCGCCGGCGACTCCCGCATCCTGGTCGTGTTCCAGCCGCACCTCTTCTCCCGCACCCAGGAGCTCGGCACGGAGATGGGCCAGGCCCTCGCCCTGGCCGACTCGTCCGTCGTCCTGGACATCTACCCGGCCCGCGAGGACCCGGTACCCGGCGTCACCAGCGAGATCATCATCGCCGCGGCCCGTACGGCGGGCGCGGACGTCACCGCCGAGCACGACAAGGGCGCCGTCGCCGACGTCATCGCGGGAATGGCGAAGCCCGGCGACCTCGTTCTGACGATGGGCGCGGGCGACGTGACGGACCTGGGCCCCCAGATCCTCGCCCGGCTGGCGAACTGAAGGGACGCGAGTCATGCCGTACGAAGTCGAGAAGCCCGACGAGCAGTGGCAGGCCGAGCTCACCCCCTCCGAGTACCAGGTCCTGCGCCTCGCGGGCACGGAACCGGCCTTCCGCGGTGAGTACACGGACACCAAGACCGCCGGCGTCTACTCCTGCCGCGCCTGCGGTGCGGAACTGTTCCGCTCGGAGACCAAGTTCGAGTCGCACTGCGGCTGGCCGTCCTTCTACGACCCGAAGGACACCGACGCGGTCGAGCTCATCGCGGACACCTCCCACGGCATGGTCCGCACGGAGGTCCGCTGCGCCCGTTGCGGCTCCCACCTGGGCCACGTCTTCGAGGGCGAGGGCTACCCCACCCCCACGGACCAGCGCTACTGCATCAACAGCATCTCCCTGCGCCTGACCGCGGACTCCGCGGACGACACCGCCGCGAGCTGACCCCTGGCGACGCCGCCCCGGTGCCCGCGCCCGAGCAGGGGTCACCGGGGCAGGTCCCAGATGCGTACGGAGCCGTCGGCCGCCGCGGCGGCCAGGCGGGAGCCCGTACGGTCGAAGGCGATCCGCTGCACCGTGGCGCGGTGGCCGGTGAGGGGTTCCCCGCGGGGGGTGCCCGTGCGCAGGTCCCAGATTCTGACCAGGCCGTCCATCGTCCCGATGGCAGCGTGCGTTCCGTCGTGGCTGAGGGCTGCAACGGTGGTCAGGTTCAGGGTGGGGCAGGGCACCGGCCGCCCGGCGGGCCGGCCCGTCCGCGCGTCGTACGGGGCGAGCCCGCAGTCGTGCGGTCCCGTGACACCGAGCGTGCCGTGGTCCCCGCTGAGCAGCAGCCGGCCCGAGCAGCCGGAGGCGCGCGCGAGCGCGGGAATCGCCGCTACGGAGCGGCGGCGCCCCAGGTCCCAGAGGTGGAGGGGCCCCGAGCACGGCCCCAGCAGGACCAGCGGTGCGCCGCCGGTCCCCGTCACGGACGTGCGCCCGCCCGTGTCCACGTTGCCCGAGGGCGCCATGCGCCCGGTGAACTCGCCGGTGTGCGGGTCCGTCACCTCGACGGAACCGGCGACGGCGACCAGGTCCCGCAGCGTCTTCGGGACGGGTGGTGCGAACAGCGCCCGCGCCAGGTCGGTCTCCGTCACCGGCGGGGCCGGCGGCGAGGTGACCGGGCGCCCGGTGGCCGCGTCCCAGCGGGTCAGCCGGGTGCCGTCGGCGGCCAGCAGCAGCCCGTGCTCGAAGCGCAGGGTGCCGACCTCGTGCGGTGCGGCGAGCGTGACCCGGGAGGTGTCCTCGGGGAAGGCGTGCAGCAGCGGGGCGAGGACCGCGGCAGCCACGGCGGCGGCGAGCAGTGCGACGCGCAGCCGCCGCTGCGCGCGAGGGCGCGGCGCGGCGGGACCAGCGGCCCCGAGGGGCGCCGCGTCCGCCGACGGCGGCCCGCTGACCAGCATCTCCTGGAGGCGGATGTGCCGGAACTGGTACAGCCCTCCGGACTGGCGCAGCACCCCGCGCCGGTGGGCGTCGGCGAGGAACCCCATGAGCCGCAGCGGCAGCAGGCCGCGCGCCGCGGTGTGCAGCCGCAGCAGCAGGAACCGCGTCCAGGCCCGCGACAGCAGGACGAGCAGGGCGGTCACCGCGGCGTGCAGAACCGCGGCCGTCGCGATCAGCCGCGGGACGTCGTACCCGCCGTCTGCGTAACTCCCCAGCCACCTGGCCTCGTTGCGGATCTGCGTGACGAGTCGGGGCGCGAGGGCGGGCTCGCCCGACCATCCGCTGAGCGCATCGCCGGTGGCCGCGACCGCCAGGTCGAACAGCGTCAGCACCGGGAAGACGACCGCGCCGAGGACGGCGCCCGCGGCAGCCGCCCCGGCGAGGGCTGAGCGCCGGTCCGCCCGCAGGGATCCGGTCGGGTCGCCCTGGGCCGACTGCCCGGGCGGGGCGTCGAGCAGCTCGTGCGCGGCGAGCCCCGCGCCCGCCCCGGTCATGACCGCCAGCGCCAGCGTCTCGACGGCGAGCAGCGAACTCGCACCGCTCTGGTCCCAGCCGACGGACACTCCGAGGAGGAGCAGCCCCACGACGACCGCCGCCGCCGGGACGCCCGCGAACGCGAATCCCGCCAGGAATCCGGTCCGCAGCCTGCGCAGCGCACCGTGCCGGGTGAACGACGGCCTGCCGGGCGGGCGGCCCGCCGTCGCGTACCAGGTGACCGTGGCGAGCAGCGCGGCGGTGGCCCCCGTCGTCAGTCCGATGCCGGCCGCCTGGCCCAGGCCGAGGCCCGCCATGCCGATGGAGGTCAGGAGCCAGACCAGGAAGCCCGCGCCCAGGCCGACCACCGGCGCCACCCAGGCGGACAGCAGCCGTCCGGGCATGAGCCACCAGGCGAGGTCGCGCTCCCCGTGGCGGTGCAGGTACCGGGCGAGGTACACCAGCCGGGCGCGGGCGCGTGCCGCCCGGGGGCCGGGGAGGTCGGCGTACGCCGCCGTCACGAACCGGTCGGTGAAGAAGTCCTCCACTGCGTGGCGGCTCGGGAAGCGTACGGCATCGGTCAGTTCGGCGGGCCGGCCGCCGCAGCGCTCGTAGACCGTACGGGCCGTCGAGACGACGAGCGGGGTCGACAGGGCGGCCGCCAGCGGGCCGGCCGGGTCGTCGCGGAGGCGGGTGAAGACCGGGGTCCAGTCGGTGCTCGCGGGCCATTCGACGGCCGACAGGTAGGCGACCGCGTCCTCCGCGGCGACCGGGGCGATCTCGACCACGGGTGCGTGGCGCAGGGCAGGGGAGCCGCCCTCGATCACGTCCTCGTACTCGGCGCTGCGGCAGGTCACGACCACCGGACGGTCCTCGCCCAGGGACCGGTTCAGCGCCCTCACAGCGCTGCGGCGCGCCGATTCGGGGATCTCGTCGAGCCCGTCGAGGACGGGCAGCAGCAGGCCGTGGACCAGCAGGGTGCGGGGGATCTCGGGGCGCCCCGCGTAGTACGTGTCGGCCAGGCGGCGGACGAGCCAGTCGTCCAGCGGCTCCAGCGCCGGGTCCCACGTGGACACCGGTACGAGCACGGGCACCGGGCGGCCCGGCGGGCGGTGCTCCTCGCCGAGCAGTCCGAGGGTGAGCAGCATGGCCAGCACGCTCTTGCCCGCGCCCGGGTCGCCGAGGACGAGCAGGCGGCCGGTGGTGATCTGCCGGTAGCCGGCGGCGAGGCGGGCCGTGGCCTCCTCGAAACGGCCGTCCAGGCGGCCGTCGAGGCGCATCCGCAGGACCCGTCCGCCGGGGAGCCGGGCGGGGCGGGCGGGCGGGGCGGCGCCGACCTCGCGGCGGGTCGCGGACCAGCCGAGGGGCAGGACGCGGGGGTCGCGCAGCCGCCGCGCCCCGGCCTCCTCCAGCCACTGGGCGCGTACGGTCCTGGCCAGGTCGTCGGCGAGGGCGGCCGGGTCGGGTACGGCCGCGTCCGCGCCGCGCAGGAACTCGGCCACGCCGAGGGCGAGTCCGGCGAGGCCCGTGAACAGGCCGAGCACGCTCGCGAGGGAGTCGCCCGTACCGAGGCCGAGCAGTGCGGTCACGAGGAACAGCCCGAGACCGGTCAGCCCGCAGACGAGGAACAGGGCGGTCCGGATCCGCCGTCGCCGGAGGCGGCGGGTGCCCGGTGAAACGGCGGACGTCCCTGATGTGCCTGACATGGCACAGATGATGACAGCGTGTCACATTGCACCACCACATGTGACGGGGAAGTGCACCACGTAGGGAAACACCCGCCGCCGTGCTGACGCACCGGTTCCGGTGCCCGCCGTTCGTCTGGCGTACGGCGAGGTGTCACAGGGCAGCCTCCGGGCGGTACCACGCACGCGCTGTTCTGAGTCCGCCCCTGACCGTCCCCACCCGCAGAGGTCCACTCACCCATGGCAGAACTGAACCGCCGCCGCTTCCTGCAGCTGGCCGGTGGCGCCGCCGCGCTCACCACGCTCTCCGACAGCATCGCCCGGGCCGCCGCCATCCCCGCCCAGGGCACCACCGGGACCATCCAGGACGTCGAGCACATCGTCGTCCTCATGCAGGAGAATCGTTCCTTCGACCACTATTTCGGCGCGCTGAAGGGCGTGCGCGGCTTCGGCGACCCCCGCCCGGTCACGCTGCCCAGCGGAAAGCCGGTCTGGCACCAGTCGGACGGCAAGAAGGAGACCCTGCCCTTCCGGCCCCCCGTCGACGACCTCGGCATGGAGTTCCTCCAGGGCCTCAACCACGACTGGGCCGGCGGCCAGAAGGCCTTCAACAAGGGCAGGTACGACCAGTGGGTGCCCGCCAAGACGCCCACCACCATGGCCTACCTGACCCGCGAGGACATCCCGTTCCACTACGCCCTCGCCGACGCGTTCACCGTCTGCGACGCCTACCACTGCTCGTTCATCGGCTCGACCGACCCGAACCGCTACTACCTGTGGACGGGGCACACGGGCAACGACGGCACCGGCGGCGGCCCCGTCCTCAACAACGCCGAGGCCGGCTACGGCTGGAAGACCTACCCCGAGCGCCTCGAGGCGGCCGGCGTCTCCTGGCGGATCTACCAGGACATCGGCGACGGCCTGAACGCCGCCGGCTCCTGGGGCTGGATCAACGACGCCTACCGCGGCAACTACGGCGACAACTCCCTCCTGTACTTCAACGCGTACCGGGGCGCCCAGCCCGGCAACCCGCTGTACGACAAGGCCCGCACCGGCACCAACGCCAAGGCGGGCGAGGGCCTGTTCGACCAGCTGCGCGCCGACGTCCAGGGCGGCCGGCTCCCGCAGGTCTCCTGGATCGCCGCCCCGGAGGCCTTCAGCGAGCACTCCAACTGGCCCGCGAACTACGGCGCCTGGTACATCGCCCAGGTCCTCGACGCGCTGACCTCCAACCCGGACGTGTGGGCCCGCACGGCCCTGTTCATCACGTACGACGAGAACGACGGCTTCTTCGACCACGTCGTCCCGCCGTACGCGCCCGCCTCCTCCGCGCAGGGCCTGTCGACCACGCCGACCGCGCTCGACGTCTTCCCCGGCAAGACCGGCTACGTCGCCGGCCCGTACGGCCTCGGCCCGCGCGTCCCGATGCTGGTCGTCTCCCCGTGGAGCACCGGCGGCTACAGCTGCTCGGAGACCTTCGACCACACCTCGGTCATCCGCTTCATGGAACGGCGCTTCGGCGTCCAGGAGCCCAACATCTCCCCCTGGCGGCGGGCCGTCTGCGGCGACCTGACCTCCGCCTTCGACTTCTCGCGCACGGAGACAACGCCCGCCGTGCTGCCCCCGACCGAGGCCTACGAGCCGCCGGACCGCGAGCGCCACCCCGACTACGTGCCCGCCGTCCCGGCCACCGGCACCATGCCCCGCCAGGAGGCCGGCTCCCGCCCCACCCGTCCCCTCAAGTACGCGCCGTACGTGGACGGTTCGGCGAACATCTCCACCGGCAAGTACCAGCTGACCTTCAGCACGGGTTCGTCCGCCGGCGGCCAGTTCCACGTCACCTCCGCCAACCGCACCGACGCGCCCTGGACGTACACCACCGAGGCCGGCAAGACGCTCGCGGACACCTGGAACACCCAGTACTCCAAGGGCGTCACCGACCTGACCGTGCACGGGCCGAACGGCTTCGTGCGCCGCTTCCGCAGCCCCGGCAAGACGGCCGGCCCCGAGGTCACCGCCCGCCACAACGCGACCACCGGCAACCTCGACCTGACCTTCACCAACGCCGCCACGGCCGATGCCCAGCTGACCGTGACCCACGCCTACGACGGCGCCGTCGAGACCGTCACCGTCCCCACGGGCGCGACGGTCACCCGCACCGTGGACCTGCACACCACCCGCAACTGGTACGACGTGACGGTCGTGTCCGCCGGGGACGCGACCTTCCTGCGCCGCCTCGCGGGCAAGGTCGAGACCGGCGCCGCCGGCCTGTCCGACCCGGGCATCCTGACCGTCTGACCCGGTCCGCCCCGGTGCGCCCTGGTCTGACGCTGTCCGACCCGGGCCCCGGCCCGTCCCGTCCGGCCTGTGCGGTGTGAGCGCAGGCCGGGTGGGCAGACCATACGGCGTCAGTTTTCGCGCGCCCGCGGCGCACGCGGCGAACGCAGGGAGACCGCATGGCCATTGCCCACCGGACCGCCGGATCGGGGCCGATCCGCGTCATCGTGCTGCACGACTGGTTCGGGACCTCCGCCAACTGGGGTTCCGTGCTGGACTACCTGGACCCCGACGGGTTCACGTACGCCTTCCTCGACTACCGGGGCTACGGCGACCGGAAGGCGGAGACCGGCCGCTACACCGTGCCCGAGATCGCCGACGACGTGCTGGCGCTCGCGGACCAGCTGGGCTGGGACACCTTCTCGCTGATCGGCCACTCGATGGGCGGCAAGGCGATGCAGCAGGTACTGGTACGGGCACCCGAGCGGATCGAGAGGCTGGTCGGCATCGCGCCCGTGCCCGCCGGCCCGTACGAGATGGACGACCCGACCCACGCCCTCTTCCACGGCGCCGCCGGCGACCCGGAGAAGCGGCGCGCCATCCTCGACCTGGTCACCGGCAACCGTGCGAGCGGCCACTGGCTGGACCGGATGGTCGCGCACTCCGTCGAGGTCTCCCGGCCCGAGGCCTTCGCCGGGTACCTCGCCAGCTGGACGAGCCTGGACCTGTCGGCCGCGGTCAAGGGCAGCACCGTGCCGGTCCTCGTGCTCGTCGGCGCGTACGACCTCGCGCTGACCGCCGAGGTCATGCAGGCCACCTGGCAGGTCTGGTACCCGAACGCCGGGATCCGGACCCTGCCCGGCAGCGGCCACTACCCGACGCACGAGGCGCCGGTGGCCCTCGTCACCGAGGTGGAGGAGTTCCTCCGGGCGTAGCATCCGGCCGCTCCGCACGCAGTCGGCCCACCAGCCACTCCAGGGCCGGCTGCACCTCGCGTCCCCACGTCTCGTAGTTGTGGCCGCCCCGGTCCAGGATCATCGAGGACACCCGGGCGGGGGACCGGACCGACGCGACGAACCGCATCGTGTCCGGATACTGCAGCTCGCCCTCGCGGCTGCTCGCGACCAGCAGCGAGACCGGCGGCTGGGGGAGGTTGCGCAGCCGCCACAGCAGGTCGTTCTCCTGCTTCAGCCGGGCGTTCCCGGCGAACAGGTCGCCGGTGGCCGCGTCGTGGGCCGCCGCGTACAGGGCGGAGAGCCCGGCCGCCGCCCGGTACGCGTCCGGCTTGCGCAGCGCGAGCTTCAGCGCGCAGTAGCCGCCGACCGAGTTGCCCATCACACCCCACGCGCGAGGGTCACGTGTCACACCGTAATGTGACGTGACCGCGTCCCGGAGGTCCTCCGCGAAGAAGGTCTCCGTCTGCGGACCGCCCGGCACGTCCACGCACTCGGTGTCCCGCGGCGGTGCGACCGTCGGCGTCAGCATCACCAGCACCGCCGGCCGCATCCGCCCCGCACGCACGCCGTCCACCGCGAGCTGCGGATACTTGAACAGGTCGATCAGCACCCGCGTCGTGCTCGGGAAGCCGCTGATCGCCACCACCACCGGGAACGTCCCGCGCTCGGCGGCCGGGGCCCGCAGGTACTCCGCCGGCAGGTGGACGTACGCCCGCGAGGACAGTCCGCTGCGCGCCCCCCGCACGCTCACCGCGTCGATCCGGCCGATCACGTCCGGGTCGGAGGACCCCCGGTGCTTCCACCCGTGCACCCCCGTGACGACCAGCCCGTCCCGCTCCCGCCCGGAGCCCCCGGCGACCGCCTCGTCCCGTTTCAGGGCCAGCAGATCGCCCCATGAGCCGTAGAAGCCGTACGAGGAGTTCAGCGCCAGCGCGAGCGGCACGATCATGGTGAAGGTGATCGCCAGCTGCAGCCCGGCGCGGCCCACCAGCGCGCGGATCCCCCGTCCCGCGAGCCGGGGCCACACCCAGACCGTGAACGCGAACACCGCGCAGGCCACCACCGTCGCGAGCGCCATGGCGGCGTCACCCGTGATGGACATCGGCGCCACCGATGATGTTCTTCATGGCCACGATCCTGCCAGGCCCCCCGATCGGGAGGCGGCCACGGAGAAACGACCGCGGGGCGTACGAGATGAATTCTCGTACGCCCCGCGGACCAAAGGGTGAGTGACGGGACTCGAACCCGCGGCCACCTGGACCACAACCAGGTGCTCTACCAACTGAGCTACACCCACCACGAAGGGCGGCGGACCACCCGTTCGATGTGCACGCACAGCATAGCCGATCAGCCGGGTGGTCCCGCGACGCGATAACCGTCAGACCGAGGCCCGCTCGCGCGCGTGCGCCACCGCCGCCGCGGCCAGCGCCCGCACCGCCGGGTGGGGCCGGGTGCCGTCCCCGGACAGCTCGGGCTGGAAGAGCGTGGCGAGGAAGAAGGGGTGCCCGGGCAGCTCCGCGATGCGCACCTGCCCGTCCTCGTCGGTGCCGGAGAACCGCAGCCCGTGGGCGGCGAGCTCGGGCAGCCGGCGGGCGTCGGGGCCGTAGTTGCAGTGGTACCGCTCGACCGAGCGTCCGCCGCCCAGCACCCGCTCGGCGAGCGAGCCGGGCTCGGCCCGCACCGTGCCCTCGTGCCCGACCAGTGAGCAGGCGAGCGGGGCGATGAGCGGGTCGGCAGCGCCGGGGTCGTTCTCGGCGTGCGCGGCACCGGACAGGCCGCAGACGTTGCGGGCGTACTCGAGCAGCGCGTGCTGGAAGCCGCCGCAGGTCCCGAGGAAGGGGATGCGCCCCTCGCGGGCGGCGCGGACGGCGGCGAGCGCGCCGTCCTCGCTGCGGTACGGGCTGCCCGGCAGCACCCAGACCGCGTCGAATCCCGCGAAACCGTGGGCGGCCTCGGCCCCGGCGTCCTCGGTCGGGATCCAGTACGCGTCGAGGACCAGCCGGTCGCGGGCGGCGAGGGCGTCGAGCAGGCCGGGGATGCGGGCGTGGGAGCGGACATGGGGGGAGCGGTCGCCCACCAGGGCGATACGTGCCGTCGTCATGCCGACCATCCTGGGCGGAGACCGCAGTGCAGCGCCAACGATGATCAGTGCATGATCCATAAGCGTTGCCGATGGACCCGCGAGAGGGGGCCGGGCGCCGCGGGCACGCCCGCGGGGACGATGCTGGGGGCATGGATCCGCACCTCCTCCGGACGTTCGTCACCGTCGTCCGCCTCGCTTCCTTCTCCGCGGCGGCCCGCGAACTCGGCTACACCCAGTCCGCCGTGTCCCAGCACGTCGCCGCCCTGGAGGGCGACCTGCGGACCCCGCTGCTCACCCGCCGCCCGGTCGCGCCGACCGCCGTCGGCGCCCGCCTGCTGGAGCACGCCGGCCCGCTGCTGCTGCGGCTCGACGCGGCCCGCGCGGACATCGCCCGGCTCGCCGCCGCGCCACCCGGCCGGATCACGCTGGCCGCCTCGCCGCTGGCCGTCGGCCCGCGGCTGGCCGGCGCGCTCCCGCCCTCCTGCCCGGGAGCCGAGGTGACGCTGCGCGTGCTGCCGCGCGAGGAAGTCCCGGCCGAGGTCGCCACCGGGCGCTGCGATCTGGGCCTCGTCGACGGCGTGGCCGCGGCCAGTGATCCGCTGCCGCTGCCGGACGTGGCCCCGCTGACCGTGACGGGCGTGGCCGAGGAGCCCCTCGCCGTCCTGCTGCCCCCCGGCCACCCGCTGGCCCGCCGCACCGGGCTGCGGCTCGAGGACCTCGCCGACGCCCGCTGGCTGGACGCGCCGCACGCCGGACTGCCGCTCGCCGCGCTGCGGACCGCGCCCGCACTGCGCTACGAGGGGACGGACGTGCACGCCCTGTGCGCGCTGGCCGCCGCCGGGCAGGGCCTGGTCCTGCTGCCCGCGGGCGTGGCCGCGGCGGCAGCGGCGGCCGGGCCGGGGAGCGCCGTACCGCTCGGGGCGCCGCGGCTGGTGCACCGTACGGAACTCCTGTGGTCCGGCGCCCTCGACGGTGCTGCGGCGGCCCTCGCGGAGCGGCTCACCGCCGCACGGTGAGCCTCCTGCGCCCGCGTGCTCGCGCGGCCGTCCGCCGCACGGCAGGATGCAGCCATGCCGACCACCTTCACCGCACAGGACCACGCCCGCCGGATGGAGCGCGCGACCCGCGCCGCAGCCGAGGCCGGGCTCGCCGGGCTGCTCGTCGCGGGCGGCCCCGACCTGGTGCACCTCACCGGATACCGGCCCGTCGAGACCGAACGCCTCACCCTGCTCGTCCTGGCCGCCGGACGGGAACCCGTCCTGGTGGTGCCCGCCCTGGAGGCACCCGACGCGGCCGCGGCCGCCGGGGCGCAGGCACTGACCCTGCGGGAGTGGACGGACGGGCAGGACCCGTACGCGGTGACCGCCGGCCTGCTCGGCGGCACCGGGCGGTACGGTGTGAGCGACAGCATGTGGGCGCAGCACCTGCTGGGCATCCAGGGCGAGTTGCCGCAGAACCGGTACGTCGCACTCGGCTCGGCGCTGCCGATGCTGCGGGCCGTCAAGGACAGCCGGGAGCTGGAGCACCTGGCGGCCGCGGGAGCGGCGGCCGACGCGGCGTACGCCGGCATCCTGAAGGTCCGCTTCGGCGGCCGGCGCGAGGCCGAGGTCGCGGCCGACCTCGCCGCGCTGCTGCGCGAACACGGGCATTCCCAGGTCGACTTCACCATCGTCGGGTCCGGGCCCAACGGCGCCAATCCGCACCACGAGGCGGGGGAGCGGACCATCGCGGACGGCGACACGGTGGTCCTCGACTTCGGCGGTCTCCGGGACGGCTACGGCTCCGACATCTCCCGCACGGTGCACGTCGGCGAGCCCGGGGCCGAGGCACAGCGGGTGCACGACGTCGTACGGCAGGCCCAGCAGGCGGCGTTCGAGGCGGTCCGGCCGGGCGTCGCCTGCCAGGAGATCGACCGGGTGGCCCGCGCGGTGATCACCGAGGCGGGGTACGGGGACCGCTTCATCCACCGCACCGGCCACGGCATCGGCGTCACCACCCACGAACCGCCCTACCTGGTCGAGGGCGAGGAGCAGCCGCTGCTGCCCGGGATGTGCTTCTCCATCGAGCCGGGTGTCTACCTGCCCGGCCGCTTCGGAGTGCGGATCGAGGACATCGTGACGGTGACCGCGGACGGCGCCGCGCGGCTCAACAACGCGCCCCGGGAACTGGCCGTCGTCTCATAGGCCATCCGGCGGGTCCTGTGATAGTCACCGTGTCATGGATGACTTGGTAACCGAGAGGCTGGTCCTTCATCCGATGAGCGCCACGGAGGCGGAGCGTCTGCTCGCCTCCGGGCCGCGGGACGAGGCGGCGTGGGCGCCCGGGTATCCGGGCGAGGTCGATGCGATCGGTGCGCGGAACTTCCTCAGCACGTGCGCCGAGTGCGGTGACCCGCAGCCCTTCGGCGCCTACGAGATCCGCCGCCGCGCCGACGGGCTGGCCATCGGGGGGCTCGGGTTCCACGGACCGGCCGACGAGGACGGGAGCGTCACGATCGGCTACGGGCTGATCCCGTCGGTCCGGGGGGAGGGGTACGCCACCGAGGCGGTGCGGGCCCTGCTCCGGCTGGCCCGTGAGCACGGCGCGCGCAGCGTGAAGGGTGACACGTCACACGACAATGTCGCATCCCAGCGCGTCATGACCGCCGCCGGCCTGTGCCTGGTCGCCGAGGACGACCAGCTCAAGTACTACGAACTGACCTGGAGCTGACCCGCGCCTGACCCGCGCCTGACCCGCCCCCGACCCGGAGCCGGCCGGGGGCCGGTCCCGCACCGGTCCCGGACCGCTCCCGGTCGGCTCCGGGGCGGGCCCGCCGGGACGGCCCTCAGTGCCCGAGGACCACCGCGCACTCGCCGGGCAGGCGGATCCGGCCGTCCGGGCCCGGCGACTGCACGGGCTCCCAGGCGGCCAGCACCCGCACGCCGTTGCGGCCCAGGGCGATCGTGGTCTCCTCGGCGCCCAGGTTGACCGCGATCCGGACGTCGCCGCGCCGGTACGTCAGCCAGCGCCGCTCCTCGTCGTACGCGACCCGGACCGCCGCCAGGTCCGGGTCCCGCAGGTCGTGCTGGTGCCGCCGCAGCCCGATCAGCGTGCGGTACCACGCGAGCAGCCGGCTGTGCGGGGCCCGCCCCGGCTCGGCCCAGTTCAGGCAGGACCGGTCCCGCGTGGCCGGGTCCTGCGGGTCGGGCACCTCCTCGCCCGGCCGCAGCTGCGCCGCGAACTCCCGGCGCCTGCCCGCGCGCACCGCCGCCGCCAGCTCCGGATCCGTGTGGTCGGTGAAGTACTGCCACGGCGTGTCCGCACCCCACTCCTCGCCCATGAACAGCATCGGAACGAACGGCCCGGTCAGCGTGAGCGTCGCCGCACAGGCCAGCAGCCCCGGCGACAGGGAAGCCGACAGCCGGTCCCCGCGGGCCCGGTTCCCGATCTGGTCGTGGGTCTGGGTGTAGCCGAGGAACCGGTGGGCCGCCGTGGTGCGCCGGTCCACGGGACGGCCGTGCGTGCGTCCCCGGAACGACGAGTACGTGCCGTCGTGGAAGAACGCCCGGGTCATGGTCTTGGCCACCGCGGCCAGCGGCGCCTGCGCGAAATCGGCGTAGTACCCCTGCGACTCGCCGGTCAGCGCACAGTGCACGGCGTGGTGGAAGTCGTCGTTCCACTGTGCGTGCAGGCCCGGCCCGCCCGCGGACCGCGGGGTGGTCGTCCGCGGGTCGCACCGGTCGGACTCGGCGATCAGGAACAGCGGCCGCCCGGTCTCCGCCGCGAGTGCGTCCACGGCCTGCGCCAGCTCCTCCAGGAAGCCCAGCGCCCGGTCGTCCGCCAGCGCGTGCACCGCGTCCAGCCGGAGCCCGTCGATCCGGTAGTCCCGCAGCCAGGCCAGTGCGCTCCCGAGCAGGTACGCCCGCACCTCGTCCGAGCCGGGCCCGTCCAGGTTGACCGCCGAGCCCCACGGCGTCTGCCGCGCAGCGGTGAAGTAGGGCCCGAAGGCGGGCAGATGGTTCCCGGCGGGCCCCAGGTGGTTGTGCACCACGTCGAGCACCACGCCGAGCCCGTGCTCGTGCGCGGCGTCCACGAAGCGCGCCAGCCCGACCGGTCCGCCGTACGGCTCGTGCACCGCCCACGGCGCCACCCCGTCGTACCCCCAGCCGTGCCGCCCCGGGAACGGGCACACCGGCATCAGCTCGACGTGCGTGACGCCCAGCGCGGCGACCTCCCCGAGCCGTCCGGCGGCCGCGTCGAACGTTCCCTCCGGGGTGAACGTCCCGATGTGCAGCTCGTACAGGACCGCGTCCTGGAGCGCCGTGCGCGGCCCCGGCACCGACCACACGAACCGCCCGGGGTCCACGACCGCGCTCGGCCCGTCGACCCCGTCGGGCAGCGCGCGCCCGCGCGGATCGGGCCGTACCGCCGGGTCGGCGTCCAGCAGGAACCCGTACCGGTCCCCGTCGGCGGCCGGGGCCTCGGCCGTCCACCAGCCGGGCCGCAGCGGATCGCGCTCCATCGGATGCGTTCCGGCCTCGCCCAGCCGCAGCGCGACCCGCTCTGCCTGTGGTGCCCACACCTCGAACTGCACGGACTGTCCCCTCGTAGCGGACGGTTGCTCACCTGCCGGGGCCATCATCACCGGCCGGGCGGGGGAGTTCTGGACACTTCGGGCCCGACGGGCCGACAATCACCCTGTGACGTCGAGTTTCGAGTTTCCCGTACATCCCGCGCGGCTGTCCGATGCCGAGCGGGACCGGGCCCTCGGCATGCTCCGGGAAGGCGCCGCGCAGGGCCGGCTGTCGCACGACACGTTCCTGCGGCGGATGGAACTCGCCCTCGCCGCCCGCCGTTCCGACGAACTGGCCGTGCTCACCGAGGACCTCGCCACCGAACCCCCCTGGACCTCCCGGCTGTTCGGCTGGGTGGGCCGGGTCTCCGCCGTGTCCGTGGGGGTCCGCCGGGCCTGGCAGGCCGAGAAGCTGCCCGCCCTGCTCTTCCCGCAGGCGGGCGCGCACCCGCTGCGCATCGGCCGCGACCCCGGCAACGGCCTGCGGCTGAGCCACGACACCGTCTCCCGCGTGCACGCCGAGCTGTCCCTGCGGGACGGCTGCTGGGTGCTGCGCGACCTCGGCTCCACGAACGGCACGACCGTCAACGGCCGCCGGGTCACCGGCTCGGCCGTGGTCCGCGACGGAGACCAGGTGAGCTTCGGCCGGATGTCGTTCCGCCTCTCCGCCCGCTGACCGGCCGCAGCCCGCAGACCGCCCCGCCGGCCACGGGCCCGGCCCCGGGAACCCCGGCCGCCCGGCCCGCGCCGCGGACCCGCAAGATGATCTCCATGACGTCTCCGAACCCGCAGAGCACGCCCGCCGTACGGGCCGCACGCCCCGAGGACCTGCCGCGCATCGTCGAGCTGATGCACGAGCACATGGCGTACGAGAAGTCCGCCCCGCGCCCCGGCGGCCTCGCCGGGCGTCTGCACCCGCTGCTGTTCGGCGCGGACCGGGACCCGCGGCTGCGGATCCTGGTGGCGGCCGACCCCGGCGGCTCGCTCGTCGGATACGCCGCCTGCTCCACGGAGTTCGCCTTCTGGGAGGCCCGCGACAACCTGCACATGGACTGCCTCTACCTGGCCGAAGGCGCGCGGGGCCACGGACTCGGCGCGCTCCTGATGACGGCCGTCGCCGGGCTGGCCCGCGAGCTCGGCCTCGGCCAGGTCCAGTGGCAGACGCCCGACTGGAACGAGGGCGCGATCCGCTTCTACGACCGGCTCGGCGCGGGCTCCCGCCCCAAGCTGCGGTACTGGCTGCCGGTCACGGACTGACGGCCGGCAGCAGCCGGTACGCCTCCACCACCGTCCGCGCCTGGTGCTCGACCTGGGTGGCCACCGGCACCCAGCGGGCCCCGAACCGCGCCGCGAAGGCCTCGCACCACCCCGTCACCAGCCGGTCCAGCGCGGTCGCGGCGCGGTGCCCGGCCGCGCGCAGCACCCGCAGCAGCATCGCGGCGGCCCGCAGCACCAGGCGGCGCGAGAAGGCGTCGATGGACCCGATGTACGCGGCCGTGGCCTCCGGGGGCGCGGAGCCCGACCACTCCTGCGTGATCCGCGGGATCAGCGCGAGAGTCCAGTCGACGGCCCGCAGCAGCGGCGAGTCCCCGGCGCCGGGGGGCAGTTCCGCCCGGACCGACGCCAGGATCCGTCCCACCTCGCGGGACTCCTCGTCCAGTCGGCGGGCGAGGACCCGCAGGGCCCGGCGCGGGTCCGGATGCGGGGCGGGATCGTCGACGAGGTCGCTCGCCCACATCGGGACCTCCACGACGGCGGTCGTGCCCGCGTACCGGTGGGCGTGGTACCAGGTGCTCAGCCGGGTGTCCTCGGGGTGGAACAGCCCCGCGCCGTCCCCGCCCGGCTGGGGCATCACGAAGATCCCCGGGCCGGGCGACGGCCAGCCCGCCGCGTCCGAGGCGCTCGTCTCCAGCGGGATGCGCAGCTCGGCCGCCGACTTCCCGAAGGGCTCGGCGAGCCCCGGTATGTCGCGGGTGAGCTGCACCCAGCTGCCGCCGAGGTCCGTGCCGTGCAGGGAGACCTGCAGGGCGGGCCGTACCTCGTCGATGAGGGCGGTGAGCGCGGTCGTCTCGGGCGGCAGCCGGTCCGGAGGCAGTAAAGACGGGGCCCACTCGGGCTGCTCGGGGCCGGGCGGCCGGAAGAAGTTCCGGTGGTAGTCGAGGAGCGTGTACGGGCGGGGGGTCCGGTGCAGGGCCGCGCCGTCCGGGTCGGCGCACAGCAGGAAGTGCCAGGTGGCGCCGGCGCGCAGGGCGGGCTCCCGGATCACGCGCCGGGCCAGGGCGAGCGCGGTGGGGCCGCCGACCGGTTCGTTGGCGTGGGCGCCCGCGACGACGAGCACGTCACGGGTGCCCGGGGAGCCGGCCGGGCTCCCGGACTCCTGCCCGGCCGACAGCACCCACAGGGGCCGGCCCGCCCGGGAGGTGCCCGCCCGGCGCAGGCGGGCGAGGCCGGGGTGCTCGTCCGCGAGCGCACGGGCGGTGAGGCTGAGTTCGCGGGCGGTGGGGTAGCACATGTCACGGAGTAGGGTCACCCCGTTGTGCTGCCCGCCGCACGGACCCGGTACTGCTCCTGCGGCGTCACGGTTGCGTCGTGATCCCTGACGAGCAGCGCCACGGGTGACGACGCGAACAGGGTGGCGACCGGGATCCAGGCCGGGCCCTCGACGGACGGACCCCCCGCGCCCGGCCCCATCTCCGGCCGTACTCCCGGTTCCGCTCCCCGCTCCGTTCCCGGTCCCGGTTCCGCTCCCGGCAGGAGCGGGGTCCAGCGGCCCGCGGGGAGGCGGAGCGCCGTGTCCCGCCAGCCGCCCGCCTCCGCCAGGCGAAGCGACAGCCGGGTGACGGCCGTGAGCGCCCCGCCGCCGCGCACGAAGGCGACGCAGTGCCCGGCGGCCGGCCCCCGCACCGCCACCGGCTCGTACGACCCGCCCGGCCTGCCCGACCCGCCCGGCCTGCCCGCGCCGCCCGCCCCGTCCGTCCCGGTGTCCGGCAGCGGGGCGAACAGCTCCGGGCGGGCCCGGCGCAGGCGCAGGGCCGCCGCGGTCACGGCCGTCTTCGCGTCGGGCTGCGGCGGGCGCAGCGGAGCCCGGTTGTCCGGGTCGACCAGGGCCCGGTACTCCGCCTCGCAGCCCTGGTAGACCTCCGGCACGCCCGGCATCGTCAGGTGCAGCAGCGTCGCGCCCAGGATGTTCGCCCGCGCGTGCGGGGCGAGCTCCCCGGCCAGTTCCCGCAGCGGCCCGGCCGGCATCGCCGCCGTGAACTCCCGCAGCCGCTCCTCGTACGCGGAGTCCGGCTCGGTCCAGCCGGTCCGCAGCCCCGCCTCCCGCACCGCCTTCAGCAGCGCCGCCGTCAGCCGCTCCCGCTCCCGCGACCCGTCCCCGGGCTCCGCAGCCGTCCCCGTACCCAGCCCCAGGCCCAGCGCCGTCTGCCAGGCCGCCCAGACCAGCGGGGGATCGGGGTCCGCCGCGCCCGCCGCGACGCCGCCCAGGAAGCGCTCCCAGCGGCCGGGCGCCTGCGAGAGCACCGAGATCCAGGCGCGCGCGTCGGCGCTCCGCTTCGTGTCGTGCGTGGAGAGCACCGTCCCGCCCAGCGGCCAGTCCCGGGCGGTCCGCGTGCAGTACGCGTGGAACTCCTCCGGCGGCAGCCCGGGGCGGGCCGGATCGCCGCCGACCTCGGTGGCCGACAGCAGCGGCGCGTACCGGTAGAACGCCCGGTCCTCCAGGGACTTGGCCCGCAGGGCCGACGCGGTCTGCGCGAAGCGGGCCGCGAAGGCCGGGCCGCCGCCGAGCGCGAGCTCCCGGACGTGGTCCACGGCAGCCGCCTCGTCCGGCACGGTGAACGCCGCCCGGGCCGCCCGTACCGCCTCCGGCGGCAGCAGGTCCGCCGTGCCGGGGCCGGGGCGGGGGTACGGCCGGTAGACGGGCAGGGCGAGGAGCAGTTCGCGCACCGCGGTCCGCAGGGCCCACGGCGCGTGGTCGTGGGTCCCCGGGGACGCCAGCCGCACCAGCGCCTCGGTCTCGGCAGCCAGATCGTGGCCCGCGACCTCGTACCCGGCGCGCCGGGCCGTCGCCGCCCACTCGCCGCCCGCGTCGGCCGGGGCTCCGGTGAACCGGGCGTGCAGCCGGGCCAGTTCGGCTGCCCCGTCCGGATCCGTGAGGACGCCGTCGATCCGCAGCAGGGCGTCGTAGCCGGTGGTCCCCGCCACCGGCCAGGCGGGCGGCAGCCGCTCCTCGCGCGCCAGGATCTTCTCCACCACCGTCCAGCACGGCCCCCCGGCCGCCGCCGTCTCCCGGGCGAGCCGCCGCAGGTAGCGCTCGGGGTCCGCCAGCCCGTCCGGGTGGTCGATCCGCAGCCCCTCCACCACTCCGTCGCGCACCAGCTCGAGCACCTTCGCGTGCGTGGCCGCGAAGACGCCGGGGTCCTCCGACCGCACCCCGATCAGCTCCGAGATCGTGAAGAAGCGCCGGTAGTTGAGCTCGCTGCGGGCCAGCCGCCACCAGCCGAGCCGGTACCACTGCGCGGCGAGCAGCTCCTCCAGCGGCAGGCCGGCGGTGCCCTCCCGGAGCGGGAACTCGTGGTCCCCGTAGTGCAGTACGCCGTCCGCCGCGCGCATGCGGCCGAGCTCCCCGGCCAGCGGGCCGCCCAGCACGGGCAGCAGCAGCCGTCCGCCTCCCGCCGCCCAGTCGATGTCGAACCAGGCGGCGTACGGCGAGCCGGGGCCCTCCCGGAGCACCTCCCACAGCGCCCGGTTGAGCCGCACCGGCGCCGGAACCGCCATGTGGTTGGGCACGATGTCGAGGACCAGCCCCAGGCCGTGGGCCCGCGCGGTGCGGGCCAGCGCGCGCAGGCCCGCCTCGCCGCCCAACTCCTCGCGCACGCGCGTGTGGTCGACGACGTCGTAACCGTGTTCGGATCCGGGCACCGCCTCCAGCACCGGGGACAGGTGCAGGTGCGACACTCCCAGATCGGCCAGACGGGGTACGGCCGCCTCGGCCGCGGCGAACGGGAACCGCGGCTGGAGCTGAAGCCGGTAGGTGGCGGTGGGGAACGTCGGTCGGGTGCTCGAGTACTGCCGGGTCATGAGAACGTACGTACCCAGTCCCCGCGATTCCGTGCCATTGCCCAGTGCATCCGGGTGACTGCGCCGCGTTAGCGTTCCACGAGTGGTTGGAACCGTCCTCACCTATCGCAAGGTCATCGCCCTGACCGGGCCCCTTCTCCCGTTCGTCTCGTTCTTCGCCCGACTGCCCGTCGCGATGTCCCAGTTCGGCAGCGTCCTGCTCGTGGCGCAGACCACCGGGTCCCTCGCCACGGCGGGGATCGTCGGGGGCACGCTCTCCGCCGGGCAGGTGGTGTGCGGTCCGCTGCTGGGCCGGCTCGCCGACCGCCGGGGGCAGCGGCCCGTCGTGCTCGCCGCCGCCGCGCTCAACGCGCTGGCCACGGCCGCGCTCGTCACCGGGGCGCTCACCGGCCTCGGGACCGTCCCGCTCGCCGCGGTCGCCGCCGTCACGGGCGCGTCCGTCCCCCTGATCGGCCCCCTCGCCCGTACCCGCTCGGTGGCACTGGCCCACCGCGCCAAGGCCGACGAAGGAGTCGTCGGCGCCGTGCACTCGCTCGAAGGAACCCTCGACGAGGTGTCGTTCGTCTTCGGGCCCGCGCTGGTCGGCCTCGCCGCCCTCGTGGCCCACCCCGCGGTCGCCCTCGGCGGCGCCGCCGGTCTCGTCGCGGTGTTCGGCACGGCCTTCGCGCTGCACCCGACCGCCGCCGTCACGGCCGGGGCCCCTGCCGCCGCACGTCCCCGCGGCCGCCGCCCCCGCCACCCGGGTGTGGTGTACGCGCTGCGCGGCTCGCTGCTCCTCCAGGGCGCCATGTTCGGCGCCTGCCAGGCCGGCATCGCCGCCCTCACCGACCGGCTCGGCGTCCCCGGGCAGGCCGGGCTGGTGTACGCCGCCATGGGCGTGGTCAGCGCCGCCGTGGGCCTCGCCCTCGGCGTGCTGCCGGCCCGGATCGGACTGGGGGGGGGGGGGGGGGGGGGGGGGGGGGAGGGAGGGGGGGGGGGGGGGGGGGGGGGGGGGGGGGGAAACAGGGGGGGGGGGGGGGGGGGAGGAGGGTGGGGGTGTGTG
>NZ_JBVJWO010000055.1:0-11943 GCF_055602345.1 Streptomyces sp. NPDC037401 | reverse complement strand
CGGCTGCGGTGGCGCGCCGCCACCGCAGCCGCGCTCGTGCTGTCCGTACCGCTGCTGTTCACCGACACCCTGTGGGGCCTGTACGCCGTCGTGACCGTGCTCGGCGCCGCCTACGCGCCGCACCTGATCACGGCCTTCGCCCTGACCGAACGCGCCGTGGAACCGGCCCGGCTGGCCGAGGCCATGGCGTTCGCCGCCAGCTCCCTGGTCGCCGGTCAGGCCCTCGCGCTCGCCCTGTCCGGCCGGCTGTCCGAGTGGCACGGGCCCGCCGGGGCGTTCCTGGTCGCGGTGGGGGCGGCGGCCCTGTGCCTGTGCCTGGCGCTGGGCACCAGGGTGCCCGCCGGACGCGGGCACACCCGCGGCGGCGGGCACCCGGCACGGACGGGCGCCCCCGGCATGCCCGGCACGCCCGGTGACCCCGGCGCTTCCGGCACCCCCGGCGACCAGGCTGCCTACGCGGGCCGCTGAAGCACCACCAGACTCCGTCCCGTCAGCGTCACCCGGTCACCGGCGGCCAGCCGCGCCCCGGTGCCCGGCGCCGGCAGCTCCGGCCGGGCCGTGTCCACGATCAGCTGCCACTCCCGGCCGTGGCCCGCCGGCAGCGTGAAGCCGAGCGGGTCGGCGCTCGCGTTGAACATCAGCAGGAACGAGTCGTCGGTGATCCGCTCCCCGCGCACCCCGGGCTCCGAGATCGCCTCCCCGTTGAGGAACACCGTCAGGGCCCGGGCGTGCTGGGCCTGCCAGTCGCGGGCCCGCATCTCCTCGCCCGACGGGGTGAACCACGCGATGTCCGACAGCTCGTCGTGCGTGCCCTCGACCGGCCGTCCGTGGAAGAAGCGGCGGCGCCGGAACACCGGGTGGTTGCGGCGCAGCCACACCATCTGCCGGGTGAACTCCAGCAGGGCGGGCGGCGGCTTGCCGGGCTCCGGCCACTGCACCCACGCGACCTCGTTGTCCTGGCAGTACGCGTTGTTGTTGCCGCCCTGGGTGCGGGCGAACTCGTCGCCGTGGCTGAGCATCGGTACGCCCTGGGACAGCATCAGCGTGGCCATGAAGTTGCGCATCTGGCGCTCGCGCAGCTCCAGGATGCCCGGGTCCTCGGTCGGCCCCTCGGCACCGCAGTTCCAGGACCGGTTGTGGCTCTCCCCGTCCCGGTTGCCCTCCCGGTTGGCCTCGTTGTGCTTCTCGTCGTACGACACGAGGTCGTGCAGGGTGAAGCCGTCGTGGCAGGTGGTGAAGTTCACCGACGCCAGCGGACGGCGGCCGTCGTCCTGGTAGAGGTCGGAGGAGCCGGTCAGCCGGCCCGCGAACTCCGCGAGCGTGCGCGGCTGGCCCCGCCACAGGTCCCTGACCGTGTCCCGGTACTTGCCGTTCCACTCCGTCCACAGCGGCGGGAAGTTCCCGACCTGGTAGCCGCCCTCGCCCAGGTCCCACGGCTCGGCGATCAGCTTGACCTGGCTGACCACCGGGTCCTGCTGCACCAGGTCGAAGAACGAGGACAGCCGGTCCACCTCGTGGAACTGCCGGGCCAGCGTCGCCGCGAGGTCGAAGCGGAACCCGTCCACGTGCATCTCGGTGACCCAGTACCGCAGCGAGTCCATGATCAGCTGGAGTACGTGCGGCGAGCGCATCAGCAGGGAGTTCCCGGTGCCCGTGGTGTCGGTGTAGTAGCGCATGTCGTCCGACAGCCGGTAGTACGAGGCGTTGTCCAGCCCGCGGAAGGACAGGGTCGGGCCGAGGTGGTTCCCCTCCGCCGTGTGGTTGTAGACGACGTCGAGGATCACCTCGATCCCCGCCTCGTGCAGGGCCCGCACGGCCGACTTGAACTCCAGCACCTGCTGGCCGCGGTCGCCCGAGGCGTAGCCGTTGTGCGGGGCGAAGAAGCCGATCGTGTTGTAGCCCCAGTAGTTGCTGAGCCCGTCGTCCACCAGCCGGTGGTCGTTGACGAACTGATGTACGGGCATCAGCTCCAGTGCGGTCACCCCCAGCTTGACGAGGTGCCCGATGACCGCGGGATGGGCCAGGGCGGCGTACGTGCCCCGCAGCTCCTCCGGGAGCTCCGGGTGCCGCATCGTGAGCCCCTTCACATGGGCCTCGTAGAGCACCGTGTGGTGGTACTCCGTCCGCGGCGGCCGGTCGTTGGCCCAGTCGAAGTACGGGTTCACCACCACCGAGCTCATGGTGCGCGGCGCGGAGTCGAGGTCGTTGCGCGAGTCCGGCTTGCCGAAGTGGTAGCCGTACACCTCCTCGCCCCAGGCGATGCTGCCGCTGATGGCCCGCGCGTACGGGTCCAGCAGCAGCTTCGCGGCGTTGCAGCGCTGCCCGCGCTCGGGTTCGTACGGTCCGTGGACGCGGAAGCCGTACCGCTGACCGGGCATGATCCCGGGCAGGTACGCGTGGCGGACGAAGGCGTCCGTCTCGCGCAGTTCGACGGCCGTCTCCGAGCCGTCGTCGTGCAGCAGACACAGTTCGATCCGTCGGGCGGCCTCGGAGTAGACCGCGAAATTGGTGCCGGCGCCGTCGTACGTAGCGCCGAGGGGATACGCCTGTCCCGGCCAGACCTGCATAGATGTGACTCTTCCACTCCTGATCCGGCATCTGGGGTCTTTTCCTTCGCCAGATCTTCCCCGAAAGGAGGGCAACCCGTGGGGACTTGGGACCGTCCTACCGGGTGACCACGCATACCAGGTATGCATGTAAGGGGGAAATGTGCACATAACAGTACGCCGCCATCTGGGGAAGCTCGTGGCAGGCGCAGCCATCGCGGTCACCGGCACGGCCGTGATGATCGGAATCACCCTGCCCGGCTCCGCGGACGCGGCCGGGGGCGGCCAGGACGCGGCGAACGGCACCGGCTCCGCCGTGGCCGCCGCCGGGGAGGCCGGCAGCGGCGTCCAGCCGAACATCCGCCCGGGCACCGTCGAGGCGGCCCCGGCCGAGAAGGAGCGCGGCTTCGGGCGCGACCCGCTCACCGACGCCGAGCTCGACCGCGTCAAGGTCCTCGCACTCGGCCCCGCCGGCATGAACGCCGAGAACGCCCGGGGCGGCCGCGGCCCGCAGTGGCTCACCACCGACCTCGCCGAGCTGCGTCCCGAAGAGGTGCAGAAGCCCGGCGCGCCGCGCCGCGCCAGCGTCACCTCGTACGACTACAAGACCGACTCGCTCCGCACCGCCGTCGTCAACCTCGACACCGGCAAGGTCGAGTCCACCGACGTCCAGAAGGGCGTCCAGCCGCCGATCGCCCGCGAGGAGGCCGTCGAGGCCGTCAAGCTGATGATCGCCGCCAAGCAGGGGGAGGGGCTGCGCAAGGACTACCGGGACGCCACCGGCAAGGAGCTCACCAAGCCCGCGCAGCTGTCCCTGCAGAACGCGCTCATCTACCGGGTGGGCGCCGAGAACCCGGGGCCCGAGGCACTGAAGGAATGCGGGAAGCAGCGATGCGCCCGGCTGTTCCTGAAGGTGAAGAACGGGCCGTGGATCGACGTCCGCTCGCTGGTCGTCAACCTCAGCGCCCGCACCGTCCACTCGCTCTGACTCCGGGGCGGCAGCCGCTCGCGCCGCCGCCGCGTCCCGCGCCCTCCCCGCACCCGATCGTCCTGCTTTCCTGTCACAGGAGTCTCTCCACATGCACGTGAACCGTTCCCACGGAGCCCGTCGCCGGGCCGCCGTGGCCCTGGCCGTCTCGGCCCTGATCGGCGGGGGCGCCGCGGCCGCGGGCCCGGCCGCCTCGGCCGCACCCCAGACCGCCAAGGCGCCGCAGGCGCTGAAGGCCCCGGCCCCCACCCCCGACTGCAGCGAGGCCTACCGGATCCAGCAGACGCTGGCCGGCGGCACCACCTGGCGGATGTGCTGGCGCTACGAGAGCGAGGCCGGGCTGGTCCTCGACAAGATCTCGTACCAGCCGAAGGGCGAGGCCGCCCCGATACCGGTGCTCACGTCCGCCAAGCTCGGTCAGATCCACGTCCCGTACGACGACGGCAAGGCGGAGTACGACGACCTGACCGGCGCCGGCTTCGGCGGCGGCCTCCAGCCGATGGTGCCCGGCGAGTGTCCCGGCGGCACCATCAAGACCGTCAAGGTCACCAACACCTGGGACCAGAGCCAGACCGAGGTCAAGGGCCTGTGCACCACGACCCGGGCACGCGGCCACGCGTACCGGATGGCGGGGGAGAACCCGGGCCAGGTCTGGCAGGAGCAGGCCAAGGACCTGCTCGTCTACACCGTGAACAAGGTCGGCTGGTACGAGTACATCACCGAGTGGCGCTTCCAGGACGACGGCCTGATCCACGCCAACGTCGGCGCGACCGGCAGCCTCGCCCCCAACGACTACGACGCGGGCGACGGCCGCGGCTGGCCGATCGGCAAGGGCGCCAAGGCCTACGCCACCAGCCACAGCCACAACGTCTTCTGGCGGCTGAACTTCGCCCTCGACGGTTCGCCCAACGGCAAGGTCGAACAGTACGACTCGGAGACCACCCCGAGCCCCGACGGCGCCACCCCCAAGACGAAGACCACCCGCACGCCGATCACGAAGGAACTCGCCGGCGACATCCAGGGGATGCGCTGGTGGCGGATGGTCAGCGCCACCGGCAAGAACAAGGACGGGCACGCGCGCAGCTACGAGATCGTGCCGGGCGCCACCGCCAAGTACCCCGGCCGCCCGTACACCCAGCACGACGTGTACTTCACGGAGTACAAGGCCTGCGAGCAGTTCGCCACGCACAACCTCCGCAACTGCGGCACGGGCGCGGGCAAGAGCGTGGACACGTGGGTCAACGGCGAGACCCTCAAGCACCCCATCACATGGGTCAACATCGGCTTCCACCACGTCGCGCGCGACGAGGACCAGCAGCCGATGCCGGTGCACTGGCAGGGCTTCCAGCTCAGCCCGCGTGACGTCACCGCTATGAATCCGCTCACGCCCCCGGCCCTTGCGGGACAGAACGGACGCCCCAACTAAGTGAGTTGAGGAGCGTACGGACCATCCGGCTGCACCGCCTCCCGCTCGCGGAGTACCCTTCCTTGATCACCGGAGAAGGGCGTTCCAGAAGCAGGAGGCGGTGCACGGGTGAGCTCGGGAGGGCTGGAGCTGCCCCCTGGTGACGGCGGTCACGAGGGCAGTCCGGCGGAAGTCGCGGCAGGGGCGGTGTCCCTGGCCCGGCCGCCGGCCACCGGTGCGGTGCGGGCAGGCGCGGAACTGGACTGGAGTACGGAGGCCTGGAGCGAGGTCCGCACCCGCGCCCAGCGCGCCGGGCGTGCGTACATCTGGCTGAATCTGATCGAACAGCGGCTGAGGGCCGTGGTCGGTGCCGTGTTGCGGCCGATCTACGAACCCGTGCACGGCGAGGACGACTGGGTGGTGGCCGCGGCCGGCCCGGCCGGCCAGGAGTGGGTGCAGCGGGCCGTCGCGGTCCGGGAGGTCAGCCGGCGCAAGGGCTACCTCCTCGACCCCGCCGACGACAACGTCCTCAGCTTCCTCACGCTGCCGCAGCTGCGGGAGCTGATGGTCCAGCACTGGCCGTGCTTCGAGCCGTACTTCGACGACCGGCGGGACATCGAACTGGCCCTGGACGAGCTGGAGGTGACCCGCAACGTCGTCTCCCGCAACCGCGCCCTGTCCCAGGCCGTGCTGGCGCAGGCGGAGCGGGCCTCGGCGCGGCTGCTGGAGGTGCTCGGCGGCGGCGCGGGCAGCCCGTCCGCGGACCGGCTGCCGATCGACGCCGTCGAGGACCTGGTCGGGGACCGCTACGCCGATGTGATCTCGGTGCACCCCGACCGGGTACGGCTCCAGCGGCAGCTGCCCGCGGAGGACCTGTTCGGCGGGGCCCGCCGGCTCGACGCCATCGGGATAGGCCTGAACCTCCTGGTCCAGAACTACTCGGGCCGAAGACTCGTGCGGCTTGCGGAGGCGGGCTGCCGGGTGCGGCTGCTGTTCCTGAACCCGGCGAGCAGCGCCGTCAAGCGGCGCGAACGCGAACTGGGTCTGCGCAAGGGCGAGCTGAGCCGCTCGGTCGAGATGAACATCCTGCACGTGCGCCGCGTCCGGGCCCGGCTGGAGGACCCGGCGGGCTTCGCGATCCACGTCTTCGACGAGACCCCGCGCTTCACCGCGTACCTCGTCGACGGCGAGGCGCCGGGGAGCGGGATAGCGGTGGTGCAGTCCTATCTGCGCCGGGCCCGCGGGATGGAGGCGCCGGTGCTCGTGCTGCGCGGCGGCGGCCGCGGGGTGCCGAAGGACGCCGACCACGGGCTCTTCACCACCTACCGGGAGGAATTCGAGTCGGTCTGGCAGGACTCCCGCCCGGTCTCGTGAACCTGCCGCCACCGCTGTCAGTGGGCCGTGGCAGGCTGAATCCCGACGCAGAAGAGTGGGGAGGGGCGCTGATGGGCGCTGTGGGGGACTGGCACGGGGGAGTACTGGCCGGATTCGACCTGGAGACGACGGGTACGGATCCGGGTGAGGCCCGGATCGTGACGGCCGCGGTCCTGGAGGTCGATCCGGGGGGCACGGTGGTGCGGCGGCGGCTGTGGCTGTCCGACCCCGGCGTGGCCATCCCGGAGCAGGCGACCGCCATCCACGGGATCAGCACGGAGCGGGCGGCCGCGGAAGGCCGCCCGGCGCGGGAGGTCGCCGACGAGGTCGCCGGGACCCTGACCCGACTGTGGGAGCAGGGGATACCGGTCGTGGCGTACAACGCCTCCTTCGACCTGACCCTGCTCGCGGCGGAGCTCCGGCGGCACGGACTGCCGTCGCTCGCCGAGCGCGGCGGGACGGGCGGGGCGGAGACCGGGCCGGTGGTCGACCCGCTGACCATAGACCGCGCGGTGGACCGCTACCGCAGGGGCAAGCGCACGCTGGAGGCGGCGTGCCGGGAGTACGGCGTCGAGCTGTCGGCGGCGCACGACGCGGGGGCGGACGCGCTGGCCGCGGTGGAGGTGGCGCGGGCGATAGCCGCCCGGCACCCGAACGTCAGCGGGCTGTCGGCGGCCGACCTGCACGAGCGCCAGGTCGCCTGGTACGCCCGCTGGGCGAGGGACTTCCAGTCGTACCTCCGGCGCCAGGGCAGCGAGGAGGCGGAAATCGACCCCGCCTGGCCGCTGCGCCCGCCGGCCCCCGCCGCGGCCTGACCCGACCGCGGGCCGGGTTGCGCAGCGCCGGGTTGCGGGCGGCAGCGCGGCTCAGAAGGGGTGCCAGCGCACTTCCGGCGTGTTGTCGCGGAGCGAGGTGACGCGGCGGGCGAACTCCGTGCGGGCGGCCGGGTTGTGGGGGGCGTGCTGGGCGACCCAGGCGCAGCTGGCCGTCTCGCGCGCTCCGCGCAGGACCGCGCAGCCCTCCCAGTCGCGGACGTCCCAGCCGTAGGCGGCCACGAACGCCGCGTAGTCCCCGGGCGGCAGGCCGTACCGGTCCCGGGACAGGGCGAGGACCACCAGGTCGTGTTCCCGCAGGTCCGCAGAGAAGGTCTCCAGGTCGACCAGGACCGGTCCGTCCGGCCCCACGTGGACGTTGCGCGGCAGCGCGTCGCCGTGGATCGGGCCCGGCGGCAGGTGCGGGACCAGCTCCGCGGCCTCGGCGGCGAACGCGTCCCGGCGGGAGCGCAGGTACGCCGCGTCCGCGGGGTCGACCGCGTCGCCCGCGAGCCGCAGCCACCGCTCGACCCCGCCCAGCAGCTCTCGGCGGGGCAGGGCGAACGGCGGCGCGGGCAGGGCGTGGACCGGGCGCAGCAGCTCCGCGAGGTCGGCGGCCGTGGCCGGGCGCACCGCCGGCGGCAGCCGGTGCCACACCGTCACCGGATGGCCTTCGACCAGGCGCGCCGCGGGCTCGGCCGGGCGTACGGCCGGGACGCCCGCCCCGGCCAGCCACCGCGCCACGGACAGCTCCCGCTCCGCCCGCTCCAGCAGCTCGGGGTCCCGGCCGACCTTGACCACCAGGTCGCCCGCGGCGAAGACGGCGTTCTCGCCCAGCGCGAGGAGCGCGGCCCCGTCCTGCGCCAGACCGGCGAGCGCCAGTACTTCCCGGGCCCGTGCCTCGTCCATGTCCTGCGGTCCTCCGTCCTTCCCGCGGTCGTCGCGAATGTGCCAAGTCTCGCAGTCCGGTGCCCGCCGCTGCGCCGCACCCGCAAACGCGTTGCACGAGACGTCTCGTCTCGTTACAGTCGGATCATGACCTCAGCCAAGCCCGCCCACATCGCCATGTTCTCGATCGCCGCCCACGGCCACGTGAACCCGAGCATCGAGGTGGTCCGGGAGCTCGTCGCCCGCGGCCACCGCGTCAGCTACGCCATCCCCGCCTCCTTCGCCGACACCATCGCGCGGACCGGCGCCGACCCGGTGATCTACACCTCCACCCTGCCCACCGACGAGTCCCCCGAGGCCTGGGGCACCGAACTCATCGACCACCTGGAGCCGTTCCTGCACGACGGCATCCAGGCCCTCCCGCAACTGGCCGCCGCCTTCGAGGACGACCGGCCCGACCTGGTCCTCCACGACATCACCTCCTACCCGGCGCGCATCCTCGCCCACCGCTGGGGCGTGCCCGCCGTGTCCCTCTCCCCGAACCTCGTGGCCTGGGACGGATACGAGGAAGAGGTCGCCGCACCGATGCTCGCCGGCCTCAGGGCCTCCGAGCGCGGACGGGCGTACGACACGCGCTTCCGGGCCTGGCTCGCCGAGAACGGCATCGACACCGACCCCGACGCGTTCGTCGGCCGGCCCGCCCGCAGCATCGTGCTGATCCCGCGGGCCCTCCAGCCGCACGCCGACCGGGTCGACGAGAGCGTCCACCGCTTCGTCGGCGCCTGCCAGGGCGACCGCGCCGAACAGGGCGACTGGCAGCGGCCCGAGGGCGCCGAGCGCGTGCTCCTGGTCTCCCTCGGCTCTGCCCTGACCCGCGAGCCCGCCTTCTACCGCGCCTGCATCGAGGCGTTCGGCGACCTGCCCGGCTGGCACGTGGTCCTCCAGATCGGCAGGTTCACGGACCCGGCCGAGCTCGGCGCGGTCCCGGCCAACGTCGAGGTGCACGACTGGGTGCCGCAGCTGGCCGTCCTGCGGAAGGCCGACGCCTTCATCACCCACGCCGGGGCGGGCGGCAGCCAGGAAGGACTGGCCACCGGCACCCCGATGGTCGCGGTCCCGCTGGCCACCGACCAGTTCGGCAACGCAGACATGCTCGTCTCCCTCGGCGTGGCCCGGCACGTCCCGAAGGAGGAAGCCGACGCCCGCACCCTGCGAGAGGCCGTGCTCGGCCTGCTCGCCGACCCCGGGGTCGCCGTACGGGCCGAGCGGATCCGGCGCGCCATGGCGGCCGAAGGAGGCACCCGCAAGGCCGCCGACCTGATCGAGGCCGAACTGTCCTGACCCCGGGCTATCGTGCGCACATGGCAGCCAAGAACACCCCCCAGCCGGCCGAGCCCCCGAAGCGGTACGCGGCCCTGCTGCGCGGCATCAACGTCGGCGGGAAGAAGAAGGTCCCGATGGCCGAGCTGCGCACGGTGCTCGAGGAGCTCGGACACGCCGACGTCCAGACGTACCTGCAGAGCGGCAACGCCGTCTTCAGCTCCCCCGAACAGGACCCCGAAGGCCTCGCCCGGGCCCTGGAGAAGGCGATCGAGGCCCACTTCGGCTTCCCGGTCGCCTGCCTGGTCCTGGACGGGGCCCACCTGGCCGCCGTCGCCGCGGACTGCCCGTACCCCGCCGCCGAACTGGAAGGAAAGCAGCTGCACGTCACCTTCCTCTCCGAGCAGCCCGGCGCCGAGCGCCTGGCCCCCGTCGACCCCGCCGCGTACGCCCCCGAGGACTACCGCACCGGCGACCGCGTCCTCTACCTCTACGCACCCGACGGCCTCGGCCGCTCCAAGCTCGCCGAGGCCCTGGCCCGCCCGGCGCTCCTCAAGGGCATCGACGCCACCACCCGCAACTGGAACACCGTGGCCAAGCTGGTCGAACTGACCCGCGAGCCCTGAGTCGGAGACGCCGCGCGCGGTGTGCCAGGCTCGGGCCATGCGCTACATCATCATCGGAGCCGGCGCGATCGGCGCCACCATCGGCGGACGGCTCGCAGAGACCGGCAGCGAGGTCGTGCTCGCCGCCCGCGGAGCCCACGCCGAGGCGCTCCGCGCGAACGGCCTGCGGCTGACCACCGCCGACGCCACCCGCACCCACCGGCTGCCGGTCGTCACCGGCCCCGCCGAACTGGGCGAACTGCGCCGCGACGACGTCCTGCTGCTCGCGGTCAAGACGCAGGACGCGATCGCGGCCCTCGACACCTGGGGCGACGCCCCCGTCGAGGGCGGCGGCACGGCCGAGCAGCGGCTCCCCGTCATCTGCGCCCAGAACGGCGTCGAGGGCGAACGCCTCGCCCTGCGGCGCTTCAACCGCGTGTACGGCATGTGCGTCTGGCTGCCCGCGACCTTCCTCGACCCCGGCATCGTCTCGGCGCTCTGCGCGCCCATGACCGGCATCCTGCACCTGGGCCTGGCCGCGGGCGGTACGGACGACCTGATCCGGGCGGTCGCCCAGGACCTGGCGAAGGCGCCGTTCGAGGTCCCTGTCGTCGAGGACGTCATGCGCTGGAAGCACGCCAAGCTGCTCGGCAACGTCGGCAACGCCGTCCAGGCCACGACCGGTCCCGAGCCGCACCCCGCGAAGGCGGCGCTGGTGCGGCGCGCGGCCGCGGAGGCCCGGGCCGCCTTCGACGCGGCCGGCATCGGCTACGCCGGCGACGAGGAGCAGCGGCTGGCCCGCGAGGGCAAGGTGGCCGAGCCGCCCCAGGTGCGCGGCGGCAGCTCGTGGCAGAGCCTGAGCCGCGGGACCGGTTCCATCGAGGCCGACTACCTCAACGGCGAGATCTCCCTGCTCGGCCGCACGTACGGCGTGCCCACCCCGGTGAACGACGTCCTGCGGCGGGTGGCGAACATCTTCGCCCGCGAAGGGTGGGAGCCGGGCTCGATGTCGGTCGAGGACCTCACGGCCCTCGCCGACGAGGCCGCCGCCCGCATCCGCTGACGCAGCACGGCCGACGGCCGGTACGTACGCAGAAGGCCGGTCCGGTGACCGCCGGACCGGCCTCCGGTGCGTCAGGCCGACAGCGCCGGCAGCGGGGCCGCCGCCCGCAGTGATCCGTCGTAGCGCTCCAGCAGCAGCCGGGCCAGCTCCGGGGCCGCGCCCAGGACGTCCGCCAGGACATCGGCACCCGCGGCCCGAGCACCGTCCGCGATCCGGTCGGGCAGCCGCCCGGGCGCGATGACGTACGGGGCGACGACGACGCGCCGCACCCCCTCGGCGCGCAGCGCCCGTACGGCGTCCTCCGTACGGGGAAGAACAGCGGAGGCGAACGCAGGCCGCACGGCGCACCAGCCGGTGTGCCGCCACTCCCGCGCGATTTCAGCGATCACTGCGATCGCCTCCGGGTCTGAGGAACCGGCGGACGCGAGCACCACGCCGGTGGTCGGACGGTCGGCCGGATCGAGTCCGGCCTCGAACAGCCGCCGCTCCAGGGCCGACACGAGCAGCGGGGACGGCCCCAGTACGTCCGCCTGCCGGACGTGCAGTCCCGGCAGTCGGGACGAGGCTTCCGCCAGCACGGCCGGGACGTCGGCCTTCGCGTGGAAGGCGCGGGTCAGCAGCAGCGGGAGGGCCACGACGTGCCGTACGCCGTCGGCGTGCAGGCGGGACAGCACCTGCCCGACGGAGGGGGCGTTGAAGTCGAGGAACGCGGTCTCGGCCCGCAGCCCCGGCCGCAGCGCCCGCGCCCGCCGGGTGAGGGCGTGCACGGTCGCCGCGTGCCGCGGATCGCGGCTGCCGTGGGCGATGACCAGGAGTACGGGACGGTGGTACACGGCCGGCTCACCTCACCAGCAGGCCGCGGGTGCGCAGGACCCGGCGTTCGAGGGGGCTGAAGACGAGGAGGTCGATGGCGATGCCGACGATGAGGATGAGGAGGATGGC
>NZ_JBVJWO010000054.1:0-41591 GCF_055602345.1 Streptomyces sp. NPDC037401 | reverse complement strand
CCCCACCCAACCCTCCCCACCCCCCCCACCCCCCCCCCCCCCCCGACCCCCCCCCCCCCCCCCCCCCCCCCCCCCCCCCCCCCCCCCCCCCCCCCCCCCCCCCCCCCGGCTGAGCCGTGGTGCGCCCGTGGCTACTTCAGGCGGGTGCCCGTGGAGCGCAGGTTCGCGCAGGCCTCGGTGACGCGCTTGGCCATGCTCGCCTCGGCGAGCTTGCCCCAGGTGCGCGGGTCGTAGGTGGACTTCTTGCCGACCTCGCCGTCGACCTTCAGGACACCGTCGTAGTTGCGGAACATGTGGTCCGCGACCGGGCGGGTGAAGGCGTACTGGGTGTCGGTGTCGAGGTTCATCTTCACGACGCCGTTCTCCAGCGCGGTGGCGATCTCCTCCTCGGAGGAGCCGGAGCCGCCGTGGAAGACGAAGTCGAACGGGCTGGTCTTGCCGTACTTCTCGCCGACACCCTGCTGCAGGTCCTTCAGCAGCTCGGGACGCAGGACGACGTTGCCCGGCTTGTAGACGCCGTGCACGTTGCCGAAGGAGGCGGCGAGCAGGTAGCGGCCCTTCTCGCCCAGGCCCAGGGCCTCGGCGGTGCGGATCGCGTCGTCGACGGTGGTGTACAGCTCGTCGTTGATCTCGTGGCTGACGCCGTCTTCCTCGCCACCGGTCGGGGTGATCTCGACCTCAAGGATGATCTTGGCGGCCGCGGCCTTGGCCAGCAGCTCCTGGCCGATGGCCAGGTTGTCGGCGAGGGTCTCGGCGGAGCCGTCCCACATGTGCGACTGGAAGAGCGGGTTCAGACCCTTGGCCACGCGCTCGGCGGACACCTCGAGCAGCGGGCGGACGTAGCCGTCCAGCTTGTCCTTGGGGCAGTGGTCCGTGTGCAGCGCGACGGTGATGTCGTACTTCGCCGCGACGATGTGCGCGAACTCGGCCAGGGCGACCGCGCCGGTGACCATGTCCTTCTTGTACTGGCCACCCAGGAACTCCGCACCGCCGGTGGAGATCTGGATGATGCCGTCGCTCTCGGCCTCCGCGAAGCCGCGCAGCGCAGCGTGCAGGGTCTGGGTCGAGGTCACGTTGATGGCCGGGTAGGCGAACTTGCCTGCCTTCGCCCGGTCGAGCATCTCGTTGTAGACCTCGGGGGTTGCGATGGGCATCTGTCCGCTCCTTGGATGTGCGGGGAGTGTGCGATTGCTGGCCCTGACCTGGGTGCGACGTCGCCGTCGCGGCATATCTTTCCAGACTCGGCGCAACGCTCCACCCGCGCGGGGCGGAGCGTTTCACGTGAAACACTCCGCCCTGCACCGGCAGTCCCGCAAGGGTGCGGGAAAAGAGCAGGTCAGGCCCCGCCCGGGGGATTCACGGGACCTTGGTCCCCAGTTCCCCCGGTCCGGGATCAGGACAGTCCGAGGTCCGACAGCTGATACCCGGTGAGGTACTTCAGTCCCGCCTGGGCGATGGCGTCGGTGGCACCGCGGTCCACGATCGTGGCGACGGCCACGACCTCGCCGCCGGCCTCGCGGACCGCCTCGACGGCGGTCAGCGGGGAGCCGCCGGTGGTCGAGGTGTCCTCCACGACCAGGCAGCGGCGGCCCTTCACATCGGTGCCCTCGATCCGGCGCTGCATGCCGTGGGCCTTCTGCGCCTTGCGGACCACGAACGCGTCGAGGCGCTGTCCGCGGGCCGCGGAGGCGTGCAGCATCGCGGTGGCGACCGGGTCGGCGCCCAGGGTCAGGCCGCCGACGCAGTCGAAGTCGAGCTCGGCGGTGAGGTCGAGCATGACCTGACCGACGAGCGGGGCCGCCACGCCGTCGAGGGTGATGCGGCGGAGGTCGATGTACCAGTCGGCCTCCATCCCGGAGGAGAGGATCACCTTGCCGTGCACGACGGCCTTGTCCTTGATCTGCTGGAGCAGCTCACCACGTACGTCACTCATGGCCTTGAGCTTAGGGGGTGCGGGGCGGGCCCGGGTCAGAGCCTGCGCCAGGTCCAGGTGGCGCCGATCTCCAGCGGGTCGACCGGCGTGACCAGCCGCGGCAGGGTGTTGAGGCCGTTGGGCGGGCCGGACTGGGGTTCCACGCAGACGGCTTCGGCCTGCTCGTCGTACACGACCACCCATTCGGCCCGGCTGGTGACCTTCAGCTCCAGCCGGCCGGGCCAGGTCAGGGTGACGTCGACGCCGTACGGCATGCCGAAGCAGTCGTCCCACGGACCGGGCCCGGGCTCGATGCGGCGGCCGGTGGGGAGGTGGTCCTCGCCGCGCTCCTCCTGCCAGGCGGGCTCGAAGTCGACGCGTACGTCCTCGCCGTCGCCGAGGTTGCGCAGGAACCAGGGGTGCCAGCCGGCCTGGGCCGGGAAGGAGTCGCCGTACGTCTCGATGCCCATCCCGAGGGTCAGCGCGTCCTCGGTCAGCTCGAAGGTCTGGGTGACCCGGCCGGGGTACGGCCACGGGTCGGTCAGGTCGTAGGTGAAGGCCGCCTCGGCCTTGTCCACCCGGGCTGGCTTCCAGGCGGCGTCGCGGCCGAAGCCGTGGATGGCGTGCGGCGGGGCGTTGAGCGGCATCTGGTGCACGGCTCCGCCGTTGCGGAACCGGCCGCCCTCGATCCGGCCGCACCACGGCACCATGGGGAACACCCCGTACTTGGATCCCTGCCGCAGCAGTTCGGTCCCGTCGATCCGCAGGCTGCTGATCCGGCAGCCGTTCTCCTGATCCACGACCAGTTCGGCGCCACCCGCCGTCAGTTGCGTACTCATGCCCACGACCCTACGGCCGTACGGGCCTCACCGGCGGCGGCGCAGCACACGCGCTGCCACCACGGCCGAGGCGAGGGCGAGGGCGGCGGCCGGGGCGATCCAGCGCATCGGGCCGGAGGCGGCCCCCGCGTCGGGGCCGGGCACGGGGGCGTACCGGCCGCGCGGGGGCGCGTGGTCCACCTCCTCGGCACTGCGGCCGATCATGGTGCGGCGGGCGTGGGCGGCCTCGGCGGGCGGCCGTCCGGCATCCATGAACTCGTCGTCCAGGAAGGGGTCCAGCGAGGGCGGCGGCACCTCGGCCTCGAACAGGGGCAGCGCGTCGGGCCCCGCCCCGTCGTGGTCGCCTTCGTCGTCATCGGCGCCATCGGCAGCATCGGCGGCATCGGCGTCCGCAGCGGCGGCGGTGCCGGACCCGGCGGCGGCCTCCGTCTCCTTCTCCGCCTCCTTCTCCGCATCCGCATCCGCTTCCGTGTCCATCCCGCCCGGGTGCCCCGGCTCCTGGAGGTCCGCGGCCGCGAGTGCCGACAGGTGCCCGGCCGCCCGGTCCAGCGCGCGGCGGGCCGCGGTCCCCAGGGCGCCGGGCTCGAAGGACGCCGCGCGGCCGTCCGCGGTGCCCGTCGCGGTCAGCTCGAGCTGGGTGCCGCCGGACACCGGCCGCAGCCGCACCGTCAGGGCCAGCTTCACCGCCCCGGTGCCCCGCACCTCGGTGCCCACGCCCGTCACCTCGAACGTGCCGGGATCCCGCTCCACGAGGGTGAGAGCGCCCCGGTAGGTGACGGTGTTGTTCCCGACCCGGAGTTTGAGCCGGCCGGCCAGCGGACCCGAGTCCGCGTCCGCGTCCCGCTGGAGCCCGGGGACGCATCGGGCCACGCGCGCGGGGTCCCGCAGCACTGCACGGAGGTTCTCTGCCGGTACCGGAACGAACACCTGATGCTCCATGACATCCGAGCCTACCGACGAGTGCCCCTCCTGCACCCGTACGTGCTCACGTGTACCGCGGATGCGGCAGCGTCGAGGGCGGCAGTCCGGGGATCCGCAGCCGCTCCGCCTCCCGGGCGGCCTCCCGCAGGGCCTGCGTGGAGAGCGAGAACAGCCCGTCGCCGTCCCCGCGGACCCCCAGCGCCGGAGCCCGTCCCGGCGCGGCCAGGACGAAGCCCCAGTCCTGCGGGGATCCGGTGCGCCCGGTTGACCGGTCGGGTCCGGCGGCGAATCCGGAGAGCCGCCCGCCGGCGCTGTACGGCACGGTGGCCAGGCCCGCGGCGCGCAGCGTGGACTCGATGGTCCAGTAGGTGCGCGGCCGGGTGGTGAGCGGCCCGGCGTGCACCGCGATCCGGCCGCCGGGGCGCAGGGAGCGCGCGGCGAGCCCGTAGAACTCCTGCGAGTACAGCTTGGTGCTCGGGGTGATCCCGGGGTCGGGGAGGTCCGAGACGATCACGTCGTACGGGTGCCGGGTGCCGGTCTCGCGCAGCCAGCGGAACGCGTCCGTGTTGACCACGCGCAGCCGCGGGTCGGCGTACACGTGCCCGTTGAGCGCGGCGAGCATCGGGTCGGTCCGGGCCAGCCGCACCACGCCGGGGTCGAGCTCGACCACGGTGACGGACCGGACGTCCGGGTGGCGCAGCACCTCGCGCGCGGCGAGGCCGTCGCCGCCGCCGAGGACGAGGACCCGCTGCCGGGTGCCGTTCATCGCGGGGTGCACCAGCGCCTCGTGGTAGCGGTGCTCGTCGTAGCCGCTGACCCGCAGCCGGCCGTCGAGGTAGAGGTCGAGCGAGCGCGGCGAGCCCCGGCCGGGGCCGGTCAGGACCAGTTCCTGCACGTCGGTCTGGACGGCGACCCGCACCTCGTCGCCGTACACCGCGCGGCGGGCCGCCTCCTCGAAGTCGTCGGCGAGGACGGTCGCGGTGGCCAGCACGGCGAGGACGGAGACGTTCGCGGCCAGCAGCAGCCAGCGGGCCCGCCGGGTGAGGTCGCGGCGGAACAGCCAGAGCACGAGGGCTCCGCCCACGGCGGCGTTGACGGTGCCGGTGAGCATGGCGCCGGTCAGCTGCCCGAGCAGCGGCAGCAGCAGGAACGGGAAGGCGAGCCCGCCGACCAGCGCGCCCACGTAGTCGGCGGCGAACAGGTCCGCGACCGCGCCGCCCGCGTCCTGCAGTCTGACCCGCTGGATCAGCGTCATCAGCAGCGGGATCTCCGCGCCGATGAGCACGCCGATGGCGAGGGAGAACGCCACGAGCACCGGCCGGGACTCCCCCAGCCAGGCGAAGCTCGCGTACAGGGCGGTCGCCGACAGGCCGCCGACCAGCGCGAGCACCGCCTCGACGGCCCCGAACCCGGCGGCCGGGCGCTCGCGCAGGCGTTTGGCGAGCAGCGAGCCGACGCCCATCGCGAAGACCATCAGGGACAGCACGACGGAGGCCTGGGTGACGGAGTCCCCGATCAGGTAGGAGGCCAGGGCGAGGAGCTCCAGCTCGTACACGAGTCCGCACGCGGCGCACACGAAGACGGTCGCCAGGACGAGCAGGCGTCCCGCGCGCGGCCCCACGGGCAGGACCGCCTCCTGCGCGGCGGACCCGGCGGCGGACGCGGCCGCGGACACACCGGCGGGTGCCGGGAGTTCGGCGGACACGACGGACGCGACTGGAGCGCTCGGGGCCTCCCCACCGCGGCGAGGGGAACGGTCGATCATGGGCCGAACCGTACGTCACGGCATGCTCGCGCCCCGTCACCCACATGGGTGCAACTGGCGCACTGCTTGGCCCAGTTGGCGGAACGTTCGTGCCATGGCGCACGCACGTCCGCACGCCCCGGCGCTTCAGACCGCCGCGGCCATCCGCACCCCGACCCGGGTGCGGGTCGCCACCAGCTGCCCTTCCTGCGGATACGCGTGCCAGGTGCGCCAGCGCACCTGGCCCTCGTGCCGCTGGGCGAGCATCGCGGTGAAGGCGTACGGACTGCCGGGGAACGTCCCCGCAAGGCCGTTCGGGTGGTCCGCGACCAGCGCGAGCAGCTCCTGCGCGCGCCCCGCGAACGAGCCCTGCGAGAGCGTCTCGACGCGCGCGGCGAACTCGTACTCCCAGTCGCCGATCCGCTTGGCCACCCCCAGCGGGAGCGGCGTACTGCTGCCGGGCATACAGGCGACCGTCTCCGAACAGAGGACGTCCCCCTCCTCCAGGAGCACCTGATGGGAGGCGCCCAGCAGGCGCAGTTCGACCTTCGCGCCCGTCAGATCGAGTTGGAGCACCGACAGCGCGGGCAGCGGATCGCGCCCCAGGGCCCAGGCGAGATCGGCAGCACGCGTGTCGGTGTACGTGGTCTTGAGGGTCGTGAGCATGAGTCGGCTCCGCAAACGCGCAAGGGAGGTGGGCCGGACTCGCCCCGGCCGGAATCAGTCGGGTGGGGTCTCGCCGGCTCGGATCCAACAGGAAGTCCAGGAGTCCAGAGGGTCCGAGGACTGGTCTACTCAACCGAGGGAATCATGAAAGGCACGGCACTCACAGCGTTTTTACCCAACTTGACGGGGTTTACATCCCCTCGGGGGCTATCCAGTTCACCTGTTCAACAGGAGGACGTCCGGCAGCAGTTGGCACGGCCGGACGTCCTTTCCTTTTTGCGGTGCCCGCTGCCCCGTGTCAGCTGGACCCGCAGCCTCCCCCGCCGCAGGAGGACCCGCCGGACGAGCCACCGGACGAGCCACCGGAACACGACGAACCACTGGAGCAGGACGCCCCGCCGTGGGACGAACCGCCGTCACCCCACCAGCTGCTGCGCCCGCTGCTGCGGCTCGTCCGGCTTCCGGAGCGGCCGCCCCTGGCGAGCACCCACACGAATCCGGCCACCAGAAGGACGATGAGAACGGCAAAGGCAATGAACACGGCCCCCGCCTCCTTCGCTGACACCTCGGTCCCCCGAGGGAGCGGGACCCCCGCGTCCCGCGTGTCAGGGGGATTCCCGGGCCCGGCACGGCCCAAAGCACACTTGAGCAAGTCCAGAGGTTCGGCCCAGGATGGCGCCCATGACCGCACCGCGCCCGTTCCTCAACCGCCGTCTCGCCGCCTTCGGCACGACGATCTTCGCGGAGATGTCCGCCCTGGCCACGGCGACCGGCTCCATCAACCTCGGCCAGGGATTCCCCGACACGGACGGCCCGGCCGAGATCGCGGAGGCCGCCGTCCGCGCGGTCCGCGACGGCCGGGGCAACCAGTACCCGCCCGGCCCCGGCATCCCCGAACTGCGCCGCGCCGTCGCCGGGCACCAGCAGCGCTTCTACGGCCTCACCTACGACCCCGACACAGAGGTCCTGGTCACGGCGGGCGCCACGGAAGCCATCGCCGCCGCCCTGCTCGCCCTCCTCGAACCGGGCGACGAGGTCATCGCCCTGGAGCCCTACTACGACTCGTACGCCGCCTGCATCGCGATGGCCGGCGCCACCCGCGTGCCGGTCACCCTGCGCCCCCACGAGGGCGCCTTCCGGCTCGACCCGGACGAGCTGCGCTCCGCGGTCACCCCGCGGACCCGGCTGCTGCTCGTCAACACCCCGCACAACCCCACCGGCACGGTCCTCACCCGGCCCGAGCTGGAGCTGATCGCCGAGCTGGCCGTCGCCCACGACCTGCTCGTCATCACCGACGAGGTCTACGAACACCTGGTCTTCGAGGGCGCGGCGCACATCCCGCTGGCCTCGCTGCCCGGCATGCGCGAGCGCACGGTCACCATCTCCTCCGCCGGCAAGACCTTCTCCTTCACCGGCTGGAAGGTCGGCTGGGCCATGGCCTCCCCGGCGCTGGTCTCGGCGGTCCGCTCGGCGAAGCAGTTCCTCACGTACGTCTCCTCGGGCCCGTTCCAGTACGCGGTCGCCGAGGCACTCGCCCTGCCCGACTCCTTCTACGCCGGCTTCCTCGCCGACATGTCCCGCAAGCGGGAGATCCTCTCCGAGGGCCTGCGCGCCGCAGGCTTCGAGGTCTACGCCCCGGCGGGCACGTACTTCATCACCACGGACATCGCCCCGCTCGGCGAGACGGACGGCATCGACTTCTGCCGCCGCCTCCCGGAACGCTGCGGGGTGGTCGCCATCCCGAACGCCGTCTTCTACGACGACAAGGACGCCGGCCGCACCCAGGTCCGCTGGGCCTTCTGCAAGAAGGACGAGGTCCTCCAGGAGGCGGTTGAGCGCCTCGGTCGGCTGGCCCGCTGAGAGCCGGCCAGATGGACGTGCGGGCGTGGGGCCAGGCCTTTCAGCCGGCTCCAGCCGCACGGGAGAGACGAGCTATTCGGTGTCCTTCGGGTGCCGAGTAGACGCGTAGACCAGAACGACGGTCGATGTCTCAGGGCTGACCAGGTAGCGCACGCGGCCGCCGCTTGTGACCTCGAACTCCCACTGGTCCAGAAGTGATCCCTTCCACTCCTTCGTGGCGAGTCTTCCACGGAGCTGATGCTGACGGTTCCAGTTGTCACGCGACAACGGGTCGGTGCGCAGCGCCTCAAGGCAGCGGTGGGCACTGGGCAGCGCCGCGCGGCACAGCTCCTCCCACCCCGTCACCGCATCGGTTGACCCGAAGACGACGTTCCATCCGCTCAGCGGCGGAACGCTGACACGATCGCCCTTCTTCGGGGCTCACCCGCCCACCTCGACCGGACCCAGGCCCTCCCCGTCGAGCGGGCGCAGCGCTTCCTTGAGCTGTTCCGGATCGGCGTTGATCCGAGCCGTCGCCCGCCAGGAGACAAGCGCCCGGTGCACAGCCTCCCTGGCACCCAGTTCTGCCGCATCGGAAAGCGCTTCCAGAAGTTCCACCGTGAAAGCGCGCATCTCCTCGCCGTCCAGGTGTCGCACCCACGGAAAGACTTCAGGCAAGGCCAGCAGGAGTGAGCGGGCTCCGTCGTCGTGCTTCATGAGCGCGAGGAAGAGCCGGGATGCCGTCGTGAGGTTCTCCTCGGTGCGCTCCGCGTGCACGGCAGTCGTCAGCACCATGTCGGGCGCGTCCCGATGGGTGACGCGGAGAGCACCAAGGGCTGCAGCCCGGGCGGCTACAGCCTTCGGGTTTCTTGACAGGTCAGTGAACGACACCGACTCGGGCTCGGCTCCCAGGTAAGCAAGGCTCATACTCAGACTGTACTCAGATTGTGCTCTGAGTGCCAGGGGTGTGTGCTGCATTCCGATGCTCACGCCTTGCCCTTCTGCAAGAAGGACGAGGTCCTCCAGGAGGCCACCAGCCGTCTTCGACGCCTCGCGTCCTGAAACTCACGCCACTTCACGTTGCGCCCCCGGCACGGCTGCGCAGGGGGTCCGTCAGCGGGCGTCCACCTCGGGCTCCGGACGCGGGAGCTCGTGGAAGCCGAGGGTGAAGGTGCGGCCGTCGGCCAGCGGAACGGGGAGCTTGCCCGTGCCGTGCGTGTGGGTGTGCGCCGCGATGTAACCGGTGCCGGTCGGCTGGGTGTGGAGGACGACTTCCCGGGCGCAGGGGTCCACCACTCCGTCGGCCCGGCCCGGCTGCAGAGGCTGTGAGGAGCAGGGGCCGGGAAGGGCGGGGCTGTGGGCCCTTGACTCAGGGCAAATGCGGAGGAGACTGGACATACACCGGAATACCGGAGAGAGCCGCACCTGTCGGCGGAGACGTCATCCGACTCGCGTGACCTTTCAAGGCTCTGGCCAGGCCCCCGGCGGGGACCCACGAGGAACCGGCGCCGTCAGCGACGACTGAGGTACACGGAAACTCGAACGCGGCCCGCCGGGGACTGTATGTCCGGGGGATGCCGGGGATGCCGGGGCGGTCAGCCCCGGGCGACGACGAAGGCCGTCAGGCGTGCCGTGGCCGTGCCGAGCGCGGTCCACGGGCCGTCGAAGGACAGCACCGCGAAGGCGGCCGTGGGGAACTTGGCCGTCATCCGGACCAGCGCGTCGCCCTCCGCCTCGTCCGTCAGCTCGTCCGCCAGGTCCTCGATGCCCGGGTTGTGTCCGACCAGCACCGCCGTTGCGACCTCCGCGGGCAGCTCGCGCAGGACACCGGCCAGCCCGGCCGGATCCGCGCCCGCGGAGTAGACCCGCTCCTCGATCCGTACGGGCACCTCTGCGCCCAGTCCGCCCGCCGCCAGCTCCCACGTCTCGCGGGCCCGCCGGGCCGGCGAGCAGACCACGAGGTCGGGCAGCCAACCGCCTTCGCGCAGCAGTCGGCCGGCCACCGGCGCGTCCCGGCGGCCGCGCGCCGCGAGCGGCCGGTCCCGGTCCGCCGCGTCGTCGGCGACGTCCCACGAGGATTTCGCGTGCCGCAGCAGCACCAGCCGCCGGCCGCCCCGCTCACTGCGCACTCCGGGTTCCATGACCCCAGACTGGCACGCGGAACGCCGCAGGGCCCGGCCGCTGGGAAAGCGGCCGGGCCCTCATGTGCCCGTCGGCGTGCCACGGCACACCGGGGGGCGTACTACTGCGCGTCGCCCTGCTCGCCCTGCTCACCGTCGGCAGAGTCGATCTCCTGCTCCAGGCCGAGCTGCTCGACGAGCCACTTGTCGAACTCGATGGAGGCGCGGACCCAACTGACCGTGGAGGACACGAAGTGCTCCAGGGAGACGCCGGTGCCGATCAGCATCTGAGCCTCGCCGATCAGGCGGACCGAGCCGTCGTCGTGGGTGTGGGTGTAGACCTTGGGCCACAGGGTGCGGCGGTTCCAGTCGTCGATCGATTCGAGAAGCTGGGCCTTCTCCTCGATCTTGTGCGGGCGGTCGTAGAACGTCCGCACCGAGAAGACCTGCTGCTCGTCCTCGCCACGGAACATGAAGTACGTGCGGAATTCCTCCCACGGCGCCGCGAGGTCACCCTCGTCGTCGACGACGTACTTCAGCTCCATCTGCTCGAGGAGCTGCTTGACGAGGTCCTGATCGGGCACGACGGGACCCGCCGGTCCAGAGGCCTGCGGTTCGGGCTGCTGCCCTCCGAAATTCGGAATCGAGGCCGGGTCGATGCTCACCGTGTTTTCCCTTCGTGCGGATACCGCCATACTCCCCCATCGCGCCTACCCCGTGGCAACCCCCGCCACCACGATCCGCTGCGAGCGGACAGGATCCGGCCCCGAAGGGCCGGATCCCGCCCGGTCCGGGAGTTCCGCTGCTCAGCGCGACCGGGCGGTCACAGCACTAGAGCGCGCGCCCGACGAGCAGGCCGTCACCCGCGACGTCGACGCGCACGGTGTCGCCGTCCTTGACCTCGCCCGCCAGGATCTCCCTGGCCAGCCGGTCGCCGACCGCGGTCTGGATGAGCCGCCGCAGCGGCCGCGCGCCGTACGCCGGGTCGTGGCCCTCGGTGGCCAGCCACGCCAGTGCCTCCGGCGTGACCTCCAGGGTGAGCCGGCGCTCGGCCAGCCGCCGGGCCAGCGAGCCGATCTGGAGCTCGGCGACGTGGGCCAGCTCGTCCCGGGTCAGGGCCGAGAAGACCACCAGGTCGTCGAGGCGGTTGAGGAACTCCGGCTTGAAGGATGCCCGGACCGTCTCCAGGACCTTCTCCTTCTTCGCCTCGTCGCCGATCGCCGGGTCCACCAGGTACTGGCTGCCGAGGTTGGACGTCAGGATCAGGATGGTGTTGCGGAAGTCCACGGTCCGGCCCTGGCCGTCCGTGAGGCGGCCGTCGTCGAGCACTTGGAGCAGGATGTCGAAGACCTCGGGGTGGGCCTTCTCCACCTCGTCCAGCAGCACCACGGAGTACGGGCGCCGCCGCACGGCCTCGGTGAGCTGACCGCCCTCCTCGTAGCCCACGTAGCCGGGCGGCGCGCCGACCAGCCGGGCCACGCTGTGCTTCTCGCCGTACTCCGACATGTCGATGCGGACCATCGCCCGCTCGTCGTCGAAGAGGAAGTCGGCCAGCGCCTTGGCCAGCTCGGTCTTGCCGACGCCGGTCGGGCCCAGGAAGAGGAACGACCCGGTCGGCCGGTCCGGGTCCGCGATGCCGGCGCGGGTCCGGCGCACCGCGTCGGAGACGGCCCGTACGGCCTCCTCCTGGCCGATCAGGCGGCGGCCGAGCTCGGCCTCCATCCGCAGCAGCTTCTGCGTCTCGCCCTCCAGCAGGCGCCCGGCCGGGATGCCGGTCCAGGAGCCGACGACGTCCGCGATGTCGTCCGGGCCGACCTCGTCCTTGACCATCGTGTCCACGGCCACCTCGGCCTCGGCCTCCGTGGCCTCCTCCAGCTCCCGCTCCAGCGCCGGGATCTCCCCGTACAGCAGCTGGGAGGCGGCGTCGAAGTCGCCGTCACGCTGGGCCCGCTCGGCCTGACCGCGCAGGGCGTCGAGGCGTTCCTTGAGCTCGCCCACGCGGTTGAGGGACTGCTTCTCCTTCTCCCAGCGGGCGGTCAGGCCGCGCAGCTCCTCCTCCTTGTCGGCGAGGTCCCTGCGCAGCCGCTCCAGGCGCTCCTTCGAGGCCGCGTCGGACTCGTTCTTCAGCGCCAGCTCCTCCATCCGCAGGCGGTCCACGGACCGCTGGAGCTCGTCGATCTCCAGCGGGGAGGAATCGATCTCCATCCGCAGCCGCGACGCGGCCTCGTCGACCAGGTCGATGGCCTTGTCGGGCAGGAAGCGGGAGGTGATGTACCGGTCCGACAGGGTCGCGGCCGCGACCAGCGCGCCGTCGTTGATGACGACCTTGTGGTGGGCCTCGTAGCGGCCCTTGAGCCCGCGCAGGATCGCGATGGTGTCCTCGACGCTCGGCTCGGCGACCAGCACCTGCTGGAAGCGGCGCTCCAGGGCCGGGTCCTTCTCGATGCGCTCGCGGTACTCGTCGAGGGTGGTCGCACCGACCATGCGCAGCTCGCCGCGCGCCAGCATGGGCTTGAGCATGTTGCCCGCGTCCATGGCGGAGTCGCCGCCGGCGCCCGCGCCGACGACGGTGTGCAGTTCGTCGATGAAGGTGATGATCTGGCCGTCGCTCGACTTGATCTCGGCGAGGACGGTCTTGAGGCGCTCCTCGAACTCACCGCGGTACTTGGCCCCGGCGACCATCGCGCCGAGGTCCAGGGCGACCAGCCGCTTGTTCTTGAGGGACTCGGGAACGTCGCCCTTGACGATCCGCTGGGCCAGGCCCTCGACGACGGCCGTCTTGCCCACGCCGGGCTCGCCGATGAGGACCGGGTTGTTCTTCGTACGGCGGGACAGGACCTGTACGACGCGCCGGATCTCGTGGTCCCGGCCGATGACCGGGTCGAGCTTGCCCTCGCGGGCGGCGGCCGTGAAGTCGGTGCCGAACTTCTCCAGGGCCTTGTACTGGCCCTCCGGATCGGGGGTGGTCACCCGCCGTCCTCCTCGTACTGTCTCGAATGCGGCCAGGAGCTTCTTCGCGGTCGCGCCCTGTGCGGCCAGCAGCTCGCCGGCGCGGCCGCCGCGGGCGGCGAGGCCGATGAGCAGGTGCTCGGTGGAGAGGTACTCGTCGCCGAGGCGGCCGGCCTGCTGGTCGGCGTCCGCGAGGACGGCGAGCAGCTCGCGGCTGGCCTGCGGCGGGGCGACCGTGGACCCGGTCACGCTGGGCAGCTCGCCGAGCAGCCGCTCGGCGCCCGCGCGCACGGCGGCCTGGTCGGTCTCCACTGCGGCGAGCAGGTCGGTGATGTTCTCGTTCTCGGAGCCCGTGAGGAGGGCCAGCAGCAGGTGCGCGGGGGTCAGGTCCGCGTGCCCGTCCTTCACGGCCCTGCTGGTGGCGGCGTTCAGGGCCTCACGGCTCTTGTTGGTCAGCTCGGCGTCCACGTACGGCTTCTCCTCTCTCGGGCGCCTCTGGGGCGATCGGCACGTCCGACTGAAGACTGACTCAGTCAACCTGCACAAAGTTGAGTCTATTCCACTCAAGGCAAGTTTCGGCCCCCCGGGGCCGTACGGGACCGCCGACCGGCCCACGGGACCTGCCCTTAGGCTCGGGGCATGTCCCTCGATCCACTGAACCCGACGCCGGAGTACCTCGCCTTCTGGCGGGAGCGGCACATCTGCACGCTGACGACCCCGCGGCCGGACGGCACGCCGCACGTGGTGCCGGTGGGCGTGACGTACGACCCCGGGGCCGGGGTGGCACGGGTGATCAGCAACAAGAACAGCAAGAAGGTCCGCAACATCCTGGCGGCGCAGCCGGGCGGCGCACGGGTCGCGGTCTGCCAGATGCACGGACGCCGCTGGGCCACCCTGGAAGGGCGCGCGGTGGTGCGTACGGACGAGGAGGCGGTCGCCGACGCGGTGGCCCGCTACGCGGAGCGCTACGAGCGCACGCCGTCCCCGAACCCGGACCGGGTCGTCATCGAGATCACGCTGGACCGCGCGATGGGCCGCGCATAGCGGCCGCAGATTGGCTGGTCCTGGGATGGACGCGGGCAACACAACGGCGCCATCGTGTTCAGGTCCACGATGGCGCCGTTGTGTGGGGGAAGCGCCTGCGCGATGTGGAACGACGGGGGAATCGCGTCAGGCACTGCGGGGGGTGGCGGTGGTGATATCGGGCTCGAAGAGCTGGTGGTCACGCTGATCGAGGTTGACGAAGACCATTCCGTACCGGATCTCGCACCGGACGGGCTGGGGTGCGCCCCGGGGCCTGCGCAGGCACCGGTAGGCGCGGACGTCCTCGTCCTCCTCGCGGACGACGACGATCGGCTGGCCGAACAGGGTGACCATCAAAGAGTCGCCGGCGTGGGGGATCGCCGTGACCAGGTCCACGAACTGCCAGCCGGAACGGTAGGCGGAGGCCATCTCCCTGCGGAAAGAGCGGTCGTCAGGAGTCATGCCGACATCCCGGCGGGAAGGGAGGCGGCATCCGCGTCCGCCAAGGAGTCGGAGCCGTCCGCAGGAGCGGCCGGACGCCATCCACTGTCGACAGGGGCCATATGCCACCCGCTGTCCGGAGGCCCGCCCGCAGCCCGCTGGGTTTCAGCCACACCCGGCGTGACTGCCTCGACAAACCCCCCGCAGGCCACAGCCGAGAAGATGACAGTGGCAAGCGCCGAGCGAAGCATTCTCTTGTTCATGGTCGGCTTCGTCCTCACTTGATGAAATCCTCTCCCCCGCGAGACAAGACGATGGCTCATTCGGGCACGTCAATGCCACAGGGACGATGCATCATGTTCTTGCATGTTCAGGACCCTGGGGGGTGGAGATTTGCCCATACACAGCACAAAGCCGACACATCCCCACTCGGTTGCTGCCCTGTGCGGCGAGGGGACGCGCCTCTACGCCAGCGCGCTGCGCACGGGCCGTATCGCCCGTGCGGATGTGAAGAACGCTCCGTGCCTGCTCGAATTCGCCCTTCTTCAGCCCGACCCAGATGACGCCAACTCTCTCCGCCCGGTTCCGCCGAGCGTCGCACTCGCGCAGCGTCTTCACCCGATCGAGCGAGAGATTCAGGACCGCAGGCGCGACTCGCTCGAACTGTCCGAAGCGTTCGAGCCGTTCCTCGCGATCAGTGCGCAGAACCCCGCCAGCACCCATGCCATCACGGTTCTCGAGGGCATCGACCGCATCAACGCCGCACTCAACCTCGCCACGGCCGACTGCCACACGGAGATGCTCACGATCCAGCCCGGCGGGGCGCGGCCCGTCATCGCCCTCACAGAGGCCCTGGAGCGCGACCAGCCGCTCACCGACCGCGGGGTCAGCATAAGGACCCTCTACCAGCACACCGCGCGGCACAGCCGCGGCACACTGGCCTACGTGGAGCGCATCTCCGCCGGCAAGGTCGAAGTGCGCACCCTGGAAGAGCTGTTCGAGCGGCTCATCATCTTCGACACGACGGTCGCCTTCATCCCGGCGAGCGACGACCGGCAGGTGGCCCTGGAACTGCGGCACCCCAGCGTGGTCGCGTACCTCATCAAGGTGTTCGAGCAGCTGTGGCGGCGGGCGATCCCGCTGCGGGAGCAGATCCCGTACAACCGCACGCCCACGGGCATCTCGGGCGTGCAGCGCTCCATCGCCCAACTGCTCGTCGAGGGCCACGTGGACGAGGCCATCGCGCGCCGCCTCGGCATGAACGTCCGCACCTGCCGGGCGCACATCGCCAAGCTGGCCACCCACCTCGGCAGCGGCAGCCGTGCCCAACTCGGCTACCTGATCGCCCAGTCGGGAATCCTGGACGCCCCCGAGGACGACTGAAGGCCCCTCCGGGACAGCCGGGAGGGGCCTTCAGGGGCGCGCAGCGCGGCCGGGCCGGGCCGGGCTCAGTCCATCGGGCGCTTGGGGCGCCAGACCACCAGGGCGCTGGTCTGCTGGACGTCCGTGTACGGGACCAGGTCGCGCCGGTACGAGGCGTGGACCTGGGCCTCGCGCTGCTGCATGGCGACGGCCGCGCCGTCGACGGCGGCGGAGAGCTCGGCGACGCGCTGCTGGAGCGCGGCGACCTGGTTCTCCAGTTCGATGATCCGCTTGATGCCGGCCAGGTTGATGCCCTCGTCCTGCGACAACTGCTGGACGGTGCGGAGCAGTTCGATGTCACGGGCGGAGTAGCGCCGGCCGCGGCCGGCCGTGCGGTCCGGGGAGACCAGGCCGAGGCGGTCGTACTGGCGCAGGGTCTGCGGGTGCAGACCGGAGAGCTGGGCGGCCACCGAGATGACGTACACCGGCGACTCGTCGGTCAGTTCGTAGGGATTGCGTCGTCGGCCGTCCATGCTCATGCTCCCTTCGCGGCCTGGAACAGCTCTTCCCTGGGGTCCTCGCCCGCGGTGGCGCTGCGGAAGTTCTCGAGGGCCTCACGTGCCTTGTCGGACAGCTCCGCCGGCACCGCGACCTCCACGGTGACGAGCAGGTCCCCGCGGGTGCCGTCCTTGCGGACCGCACCCTTGCCGCGCGCCCGCATGGTGCGGCCGTTCGGCGTGCCCGGGGGCAGTTTCAGGGTCACGGGGGGGCCGCCGAGGGTCGGCACCCGGACGTCGGCGCCGAGCGTGGCCTCCACGAAGGAGACCGGCACGGTGACGGTCAGGTTGTCGCCCTTGCGGCCGAAGACCGGGTGGCTGTCCACGTGGACGACGACGTACAGGTCGCCGGCGGGACCGCCGCGCTCGCCGGGGGCGCCCTTGCCGCGCAGCCGGATCCGCTGGCCGTCGGAGACGCCCGCCGGGATGCGGACCTGCATGGTGCGCGAGGACCGGGCCCGGCCGCTGCCCTTGCAGATCTCGCAGGGGGTCTCGGCGATCAGCCCGCGGCCCTTGCAGTCCACGCAGGGGTCGGTCAGCGAGAAGCCGCCACCGCCGCCGCGCGAGACCTGGCCGGTGCCGACGCAGGTCGGGCAGACCCGGGGGGTGCCGTTCTTGTCGCCGGTGCCCGAACAGGCCTTGCAGGGGGCCTGGCTGGACATGCGGAGCGGGACGGTCGCGCCGTCCACGGCCTCCGTGAAGCTCAGGGTGACCTCGGACTCGATGTCCTGGCCGCGGCGCGGCTGGGTACGCGTCCCCGGGCCCGTGCCGCGGTTGAACAGCCCGCCGAACACGTCGCCGAGGCCGCCCCCGAAGCCGCCGGCCCCTCCCCCGCCCTGGGCGCCTCCGAAGAGGTCGCCCAGGTCGAAGTTGAAGGAGCCGCCGGCCCCGGGGCCCGGACGGAAGCCGCCGTTGCCGAAGAGAGCACGCGCTTCGTCGTACTCCTTGCGCTTCTTCGGGTCACCGAGGATGTCGTTCGCCTCGGAGATCTCCTTGAAGCGCTCTTCGGCTTCGGAGTTGCCCTTGTTGGCGTCCGGGTGGAACTCGCGGGCGAGCTTCCGGTACGCCTTCTTGATCTCGGCCTCGGTGGCGTCCTTGGGGACGCCGAGAACCTTGTAGTAGTCCTTCTCGACGAAGTCCTTCGTGTTCATCGACGTCCCTCCTCCCGCTGCCGGGTGTTACTCGTTGCTCGTCCTGCTCGTCTTACTCGTCTTCACCGGAGGAGTCGTCGGAGCCCTCCGGCTTGGCGGCCGTCCCCGGCTGGGGCTCGGCCACCGCGACCCGCGCGGGGCGGATCGTGCGCTCGCCGATCCGGTACCCCGGCTGCAGGATCGCCACGCAGGTCGTCTCGGTGACGTCCGGCGCGTACGAGTGCATCAGGGCCTCGTGGATCGTCGGGTCGAAGGGCTCGCCCTCCTTGCCGAACTGCTGCAGGCCCATCTTGGCGGCGACCGTCTCCAGGGACTCGGCCACCGACTTGAACCCGCCGACCAGCTCGCCGTGCTCGCGGGCCCGGCCGATGTCGTCGAGCGTGGGGAGCAGCTCGGTCAGGAGGCTCGCGACGGCGATCTCCTTGACCGTGATGCGGTCCCGCTCCACCCGGCGACGGTAGTTCTGGTACTCGGCCTGGAGGCGCTGGAGGTCCGCGGTGCGCTCGCCGAGCGCCGTACGGGCCTGGTCCAGCTGGGCCAGCAGGGCCGTCTCGCGGCCTGCGTCCTGTGCTGCTTCCCCGGCCGGGGCCGCCCCCTCCGCCTTGTCGGCGGAGTCGGCGGCCTGCGGCTCGTCGGGCGTGCCGTCGGCGGGGACTTCGGGCTTCTCGTCGAAGCCCGGGGTCTCCTCCGTCATCAGGCAGCGCCGCCCTTCGGCTTCTCGTCGTCGACGATCTCGGCGTCGACGACGTCGTCGGCGGCGTCGGCGCCCGCGGCACCGGCCTGGCCGGCGTCGGCACCCGCGGCACCCGCGGCACCCGCGGCACCCTGGGCGTCGGCGTAGATGGCCTGGCCGAGCTTCTGCGAGACCGCGGCGACCTTCTCGGTGGCGGTACGGATCTCGGAGGTGTCCTCGCCCTTGAGCTTTTCCTTCAGCTCGGCGACAGCGGACTCGACCTCGGTCTTGACCTCGGCCGGGACCTTGTCCTCGTTGTCCTTGACGAACTTCTCGGTCTGGTAGACGAGCTGCTCGGCCTGGTTGCGGGCCTCGGCGGACTCGCGGCGGCGGTGGTCCTCCTCCGCGTACTGCTCGGCCTCCTGGCGCATCCGGTCGACCTCGTCCTTGGCGAGCGAAGAGCCGCCGGTGACGGTCATCTTCTGCTCCTTGCCCGTGCCGAGGTCCTTCGCGGTCACGTGCATGATGCCGTTCGCGTCGATGTCGAAGGAGACCTCGATCTGCGGGACACCGCGCGGGGCCGGCGGCAGGCCGGTCAGCTCGAACATGCCGAGCTTCTTGTTGTACGCCGCGATCTCGCGCTCGCCCTGGTAGACCTGGATCTGCACGGACGGCTGGTTGTCCTCGGCCGTCGTGAAGATCTCGGACCGCTTGGTCGGGATCGTGGTGTTGCGCTCGATGAGCTTGGTCATGATGCCGCCCTTGGTCTCGATACCAAGAGACAGCGGGGTCACGTCGAGGAGCAGGACGTCCTTGACCTCACCCTTGAGCACACCGGCCTGGAGGGTGGCGCCGATGGCGACGACCTCGTCCGGGTTGACGCCCTTGTTGGCGTCCTGACCGCCGGTGAGCTCCTTGACGAGCTCGGCCACGGCGGGCATGCGGGTGGAGCCGCCGACCAGGACCACGTGGTCGATCTCGGACAGCTGGATGCCGGCGTCCTTGATGACGTTGTGGAACGGGGTCTTGCAGCGGTCCAGGAGGTCCGCGGTCAGCTGCTGGAACTGAGAGCGCGTGAGCTTCTCGTCCAGGTGCAGCGGGCCCTCGGCGGAGGCCGTGATGTAGGGCAGGTTGATCGTGGTCTCGGTCGAGGACGAGAGCTCGATCTTCGCCTTCTCGGCGGCCTCGCGCAGACGCTGGAGCGCCATCTTGTCCTTGGCGAGGTCGACGCCGTGGCCGTTCTGGAACTGCTTGACCAGGTAGTCGACGACGCGCTGGTCCCAGTCGTCGCCACCGAGGTGGTTGTCGCCGTTCGTGGCCTTGACCTCGACGACGCCGTCGCCGATCTCGAGGAGCGACACGTCGAAGGTGCCGCCACCGAGGTCGAAGACGAGAATGGTCTGGTCGTCCTTGTCGAGACCGTAGGCCAGGGCGGCCGCGGTGGGCTCGTTGACGATGCGCAGGACGTTCAGACCCGCGATCTCGCCGGCCTCCTTGGTGGCCTGGCGCTCGGAGTCGTTGAAGTACGCCGGAACGGTGATGACCGCGTCGGTGACCTTCTCGCCCAGGTACGCCTCGGCGTCGCGCTTGAGCTTCTGCAGGATGAAGGCGCTCATCTGCTGCGGGTTGAAGTTCTTGCCGTCGAGCTCGATCTTCCAGTCCGTGCCCATGTGGCGCTTGACCGAGCGGATGGTCCGGTCGACGTTGGTGACCGCCTGGCGCTTGGCGACCTCGCCGACGAGAACCTCGCCGTTCTTGGCGAAGGCGACGACGGACGGCGTGGTCCTGGCGCCCTCTGCGTTGGTGATGACGGTGGGCTCGCCGCCTTCGAGAACGCTGACGACGGAGTTAGTCGTGCCCAGGTCGATGCCGACCGCACGTGCCATTTCAATTCCTCCATGACTTGAGTGGAACGGACTCAAGGATGCCAAACCTCCGCGCACCCGTCAACAGACCTGAGTGGAGGGCACTCAATTCTTATGCCCCCCTTACGCTCGCCCTTGAGCCGTCCTCCGGCGGGCGCGGGCCGTGCGGGGGACTCCGCCCGCGCGGCAGCCGGGCCCGCCTCCCCGCACACGGCACTGTTCCGGCATGCGCGAGCTCTCCGCGAAGCGGGCCCTGGACCTGGCCGGCGCCCTGGCCCTGTTGGCACTGGGCGCCGTACCCCTCCTGGCAGTGACGGCCCTGCTGGCCGTCACGGGCCGCGGCGCACCGGTCGTACGGGAACCGGCGGCGGGGCTCGGCGGGCGACCCTTCCGCCGCTGGCTGTTCCGTACGGACGGCTGCCCGGCCGGCGACTGGCTGCGCCGCCGGCGCCTCCAGGGCCTGCCGCAGCTGCTCAACGTCGTCCGCGGCGAGATGTCGCTGGTCGGGCCGCGACCCAGTCCGGCGGCCGAACCCCGCGAGCGGCTGCTCGTACGCCCCGGGATGACCGGCCTCTGGCAGGTCAGCGCGCGCTCCGACCTGCCCTGGGAGGAAATGGCCCTGCTCGACCTGCACTACGTCGAGCACCACTGGCTCGCCATGGACCTCGCGATCCTGGCCCAGACCCCGCGGGCGGCCCTGCGCGGACCCGGCCGTACGACCGCCCCGGCGGACCCGCCTGCGGACCCGGCCCCGGTCCCCACGCCGACGCCCGTCCCCGACCCGGCGCCGGCCCCGGTCCCCGACCCGGCGCCGCCCCTGGCCAGGGCCGTGCCCGCGGCCGCGCCGCATAGGGTGACCTGAGCGACACAGATCACCGCGTGCGCGGCTACAGTGCGGCGGGATAAGTGGGTAACCTCAGGCTTGACTGAATAAGTTACTGCTTAGTAATCCGCCTCGCAGGCCCGCCCGAGGAGCCCCCAATGCAACTCGCCGCGATCATCGTGTCGCTGGTCCTGACCGTGGTCGGCGTCGCGCTGCTCGCCCGAGCCGTGGCGCAGATCTACCGGTTCGTGAAGCTCGGCCAGCCCGTCCCGGCCGGCAGCCGCACGGACCGCCCCAAGGAGCGAACGCTCACCCTGGTCAGGGAGTTCCTCGGCCACAGCCGGATGAACCGCTGGGGCATCGTCGGCTTCGCCCACTGGTTCGTCGCGATCGGCTTCCTGACGCTTCCGCCCACGCTGGCGCAGGCCTACGGACAGCTCTTCCAGGCCGACTGGGTGCTGCCGGTCGTCGGCGGCTTCCTGCCCTTCGAGCTCTACATCGAGTTCATCGGCCTGATGACCGTCGTCGGCATCCTCGTCCTGATGGCGATCCGGCTGATGTCGCTGCCGTCGCGGGCCGGCCGCAAGTCGCGCTTCGCGGGCTCCAAGGCCTGGCAGGCGTACTTCGTCGAGTACGTCATCCTCACCATCGGTCTGGCGATCCTCGCGCTGCGCGGCCTCGAGGGCGCGATCCACCACGTCGACTCGTACGAGCCCGCGTACTTCGTCTCGTACCCGCTGGTGCTCGCCTTCGAGGGACTCTCCCTCGGCGCCCTGCAGAACGCCATCTACTTCACCGCGATGATCAAGATCGGCACCTCGCTGATCTGGATGATCACGGTCTCCCTCAACACCAACATGGGTGTCGCCTGGCACCGCTTCCTCGGCTTCCCGAACATCTGGTTCAAGCGGAACGCCGACGGCGCGACGGCTCTCGGCGCCCTGCAGCCGATGACCAGCGGCGGCAAGGAGATCGACTTCGAGGAGCCGGGCGACGACGACGTCTTCGGCGTCTCCCAGGTCGAGCAGTTCTCCTGGAAGGGCATCCTCGACTTCTCCACGTGCACCGAGTGCGGCCGCTGCCAGTCGCAGTGCCCCGCCTGGAACACCGGCAAGCCCCTCTCCCCCAAGCTCCTGATCATGTCGCTGCGCGACCACGCGCACGCCAAGGCCCCGTACCTGCTGGCCGGGGGCGGCAAGACCATGGAGGGCGAGGAGAAGGCCACCGAGGAGCAGCTGGCCGACGTGCCCGCCGCCGCCCTCGCGGAGGCCGAGCGCCCGCTGATCGGCACCCTCGAGGAAAACGGCGTCATCGACCCGGACGTGCTGTGGTCCTGCACCACCTGCGGTGCGTGCGTGGAGCAGTGCCCGGTCGACATCGAGCACATCGACCACATCGTCGACATGCGCCGCTACCAGGTGATGATCGAGTCCGCGTTCCCGTCCGAGGCGGGCACGATGCTCAAGAACCTGGAGAAGAAGGGCAACCCCTGGGGTCTTGCCAAGAAGCAGCGCGTCGAGTGGACCAAGGAGGTCGACTTCGAGGTCCCGATCGTCGGCAAGGACGTCGAGGACCTGTCGGAGTACGACTACCTCTACTGGGTCGGCTGCGCCGGCGCCCTGGAGGACCGGGCCAAGAAGACCACCAAGGCCTTCGCGGAGCTGCTGCACATCGCGGGCGTCAAGTTCGCGATCATGGGCGGCGACGAGAAGTGCACCGGTGACTCGCCGCGCCGCCTGGGCAACGAGCCGCTGTTCCAGCAGCTGGCCCAGGAGAACGTCGCGATGCTGAACATGGCGTTCGGCGAGGACGACGAGGACGAGTCGACCAAGAAGCCGAAGTCGGCGAAGCGGATCGTCTCGACCTGCCCGCACTGCTTCAACACCATCGCGAACGAGTACCCGCAGCTGGGCGGCGAGTACGAGGTCATCCACCACACCCAGCTGCTCCAGCACCTGATCGACGAGGGCCGGCTGATCCCGGTGACCCCGGTCGACGGCCTGGTCACCTACCACGACCCCTGCTACCTGGGCCGTCACAACAAGGTGTACACGCCGCCGCGCGAGATCATGGACAAGGTGCCGGGCCTGCGCCAGCAGGAGATGCACCGCCACAAGGAACGCGGCTTCTGCTGCGGCGCCGGTGGCGCGCGGATGTGGATGGAGGAGCGGATCGGCAAGCGCATCAACAACGAGCGCGTCGACGAGGCCCTGTCCCTGAACCCGGACATCGTCTCCACCGCCTGCCCGTTCTGCCTCGTCATGCTGACCGACTCGGTCAACGGCAAGAAGAACGACGGCCAGGCGAAGGAGTCCGTGCAGGTCGTGGACGTGGCCCAGCTGCTGCTGGAGTCGGTCAAGACCCCGGCGCCGCCGGAGCCCGAAGAGGCCGCCGCTCCGGAGCCGGAGCCCGCCGCCTAGTACGGCTCCCGCCTGCAAGACGGACGGCCGGTCCTGCCCCCCGTGGCAAGGACCGGCCGTCCGTCGTTCGTGGGGGTCAGGCCCGGGTGTCGCGGCGGCGCAGCAGGGCGAAGCCGAGGCCGGCGGCGCCGGCAGCGGCCATGCCGCCGCCCGCGGCGAGCATCACCGGGCCTTCGGAGGAGGTCTCGGCACCCTCGGCGCCGGCGCGGACGCCGCCCTTGGGCAGGACCCGCTGGTCGGTGACGGTGCCGGTCACCTTGCGGTCGTGGTGGTCCTGGCGGTCGTGGTGGGGGGTCTTCTTGCCCCTGCGGTCCGTCTGGACCGTGTACTTCTCGATCAGGCGGCCGTCGAAGCCGTAGACCCAGCTGTTGCCGCCGTTCCTGCCGTCGATGACGACGAACTTCGCGAGCTTGCCGTCCATGACGATCTTGTACGTCCAGCCGTCGTTGAGCGTGCTCGGCTTCTTCAGGTCGATCCCGCCGAGGAAGTTGCCGTTCGGCATGGAGATCTCGACGCGCGGACCGGCCGCCCCGCCCTTGAAGAGCTTCGCGATGCGGCCGTCGGGGAGGGTGATCCGGGCGGAGGACGCCTGCTGCCTGCGGGTCTCGTCCTTGCGGGTCTCGTCCTTCTTCGGCTGCGGCTTCTTCGCCTCGTCCTTCTTCGGGGCGCCCTCGATCCAGGAGGTCACGGTGCCGTTGGGCTGGAGGACGATGTGGAGGCCGTTGTTCTGCCCGTAGGCGGGCGTGCCGTCCTTGCTGACCAGGGTGTCGAGCTTGGCGCCGCCCGCGAAGATCTCGGCCTCGAAGTGGCCCTTGCCGAAGGAGTACACCTTCGCCACCGAGCCGTCGGCGAGCCGGACGGTGGTCACGAAGGAGCGCAGCGCGCCCTGGTCCTTGGCGCTGTCGTCCTTCTTGACCTCGTCCTGCTTCGCCTCGTCCTTCGTCACCTCGTCCTTCGTCACCTCGTCCTTCGTCACCTCGTCCTGCTTGCCGCCGTCCGGCTGGGCCGGCTGCTCGATGCCGGGCAGCACCTGCGGCTCGGGGGCCTCGGGCGAGGCGGCGAAGGCGGCGCCCGCCGGGAGGGCCAGGACGGCGAAGGCCCCGGCGGAGACGGCGGCGGTGCGGACGGTACGGCGGGTGACGCGCATGGCTGTTCCTCGTGACTTCGTGGGTCTGTGTTCGTTCGGGGTGGTTCGGGTGGCGACACGAACGAAGCTACGGGGGGCATATGTGGGTAAGCCGTAGGTAATGTAACGACCGGCCGCAGACTCTGATGCAACCGAGTAAACGCACCAAAAGCCCCTAAATCGGTCTGGTGCAGGCCCCCCGGGGATCCCCTAGGGGATGTCACAGGTCAGCCGCAAACCCCGCGTGTTCCGGCTGCCCGCCCACCGGCCCGCCTCCGACCAGGTACGTTCGATCACGTGGCTGGATTCAGGATCGGACGCGGCCGGGACAACCGCACTCCCCAACAACCCCCGCGGCAGCAGCCGTACGGTCAGCAGCAGGTGCCGCCGTACGGTCAGCAGCCGTACCCTCCGCAGGGCCCGCCGCCGCAGCAGCAGTGGCCCCAGCAGGCGGCGACCGGCGGCGGCAGCGGCAGCGGGCACGGCGAACCGGAGTACTTCGCCGACCCGTACGGACACCCGCAGCAGCACCCGCAGGGGCACCACCCGCAGCACCCGCAGTACGGCGGGCAGCCGCCGCACCACGCCGCCGGGCCGGGTGACGCGTACGCCAACAGTGCGGGCCACACCCAGGCCTTCTCGGTGAGCGACGAGCAGCAGTACGGGTACGGCGACGGGCAGACCTACCGGGCCGGTGGGGCCGGCACCCCGCCCGCGGGCCCCCGGCTGCCCTGGAAGCAGCTCCTGAGCGGCATCGTGCTGCGCCCGGGCCCCACGTTCCTGCAGATGCGCGACTACCCCGTATGGGGGACGGCGCTCGCGGTGACGTTCCTCTACGGCCTGCTCGCCGTCTTCGGCTTCGACGAGGCACGCGACGACGCGATCAACTCGACCCTTTCGAAGGCCGTGCCGATCGTCCTCTCGGCGGGCGTGGCCTTCGTGATCTGCGGGCTGATCCTGGGCGCCGTGACGCACACGCTCGCCCGCCAGCTGGGCGGCGACGGGTCCTGGCAGCCCACGGTCGGCCTCTCCATGCTCGTCATGTCGATCACGGACGCCCCGCGCCTGCTCTTCGCGGTCTTCCTGGGCGGCGAGAACGGCCTCGTGCAGGTCCTGGGCTGGCTCACCTGGCTGGCGGCCGGCGCGCTCTTCACGTCGCTGATGAGCAAGACCCACGACCTCCCCTGGCCCAAGGCCCTGGGCGCCTCGGCCATCCAGCTGGTCGCGCTGCTGTCGATCATCAAGCTGGGCACGCTGTAGCCCGTACGCACGGACACGACGAGGGCCCCGGCGCGCACGCGCCGGGGCCCTCGGTCGTTCGGTCCGCCTCAGGCGTCGAGGACCTGGCCGGCCCGCTTCACCACGGGCGGCTCGACGCTCCAGGGGAACTCGATCCAGTCGTCCGTGCGCTTCCACACGTACTCGCACTTCACGAGCGAGTGCGGCTTCTCGTAGATGACGGCGGAGCGCACCTCGGCGACGTGGCCCAGGCAGAAGTCGTGGACCAGCTTGAGCGTCTTGCCGGTGTCGGCGACGTCGTCGGCGATCAGCACCTTCTTGGCGGTGAAGTCGATCGCCTCGGGCACCGGAGCCAGCATGACCGGCATTTCCAGCGTGGTGCCGACGCCGGTGTAGAACTCGACGTTCACCAGGTGGATGTTCTTGCAGTCGAGCGCGTACGCCAGACCGCCGGCGACGAAGACACCGCCCCGGGCGATGCTGAGCACGATGTCGGGCTCGTAGCCGTCGTCGGCGATGGTCTGGGCGAGCTCGCGGACGGCCCGCCCGAAGCCGTCGTACGTCAGGGATTCGCGTACCTGGGTCATTCCGGCCTTCCCACCTGGGTGCGGTGGAAGTTCACGAAGGACCGCGACGCCGTCGGGCCGCGCTGGCCCTGGTAACGCGATCCGTACCGCTCGCTTCCGTACGGGAACTCGGCGGGCGAGCTGAGCCGGAACATGCACAGCTGCCCGATCTTCATACCGGGCCACAGCTTGATCGGGAGCGTCGCGAGATTCGACAGCTCCAGGGTCACGTGCCCGGAAAAACCGGGGTCGATGAACCCGGCCGTGGAATGCGTCACGAGCCCCAGCCGCCCAAGACTGGACTTCCCCTCCAGTCTGGAGGCGATGTCGTCGGGCAGCGAGATGACCTCGTACGTCGAGGCGAGGACGAACTCACCCGGGTGGAGGATGAAGGCCTCGTCCCCGTCGGGCTCGACGAGACGGGTCAGGTCGGCCTGCTCGATGGCGGGGTCGATGTGCGCGTAGCGGTGGTTCTCGAACACCCGGAAGAACCGGTCGAGACGTACGTCGATGCTGGAGGGCTGCACCATCGATTCCTCGAACGGGTCGATGCGCACCCGTCCGCTGTCGATCTCGGCGCGGATGTCCTTGTCTGAGAGAAGCACGTCCCGAGGATACGCAGAGCGCGCGGGCCACCCCCAATCGAAGGCACCCGCGCGCAGCGCCGCGCCCTACCGCTTGACCGCCACGACGGGCACGGCGTGCCGCAGCCGCGCACAGCGCGGACACCGCAGGAGGCGCCCGGGTCCGATGCGGGAGGCGCCGAGCTGCTGCATCGGGAACGAAGCGGTGCTGAATACGTGCCCTTCGGCACAACGGACGACGGTGTGCTCCATCGAGTCCCTTTCCCCAACGAGCGAACGAGCGACGAATCGCCACATTAGGGGATGAAGCGGAGCCGGTTCCACACGGCACTCCGCACCCTCACCGTACGCCTCAACTCCCGCCCCCCACACCCGTATCGCCCCCCGAAAACGCGCGCGACCCCACGGCGACAACACCGGGGGCCGATCATGGGGTACAGTGTCCGAGCGTACGGAACAGTTAGCTGCCCCGTACATGCGGATGTAGTTTAATGGTAGAACATGAGCTTCCCAAGCTTATAGCGCGGGTTCGATTCCCGTCATCCGCTCTTGAACGAAGGCCCAGGTCAATGACCTGGGCCTTCTTCGTTCCTCCGAACAGCCTTCGGAGGAATTGGAATTGGCGCGCCACTCGGGACGCGCTACTTCGTCTGTGGCGCGAGGTGGAGGGTGAAGCGGGCGCCGCCGCGTGGACTGGTGGCGACGTCGAGGGTGCCGCCGTGGGCGTGGGCGACCCAGGAAGCGATGGAGAGGCCGAGGCCACTGGAGCCGGAGGCGGAGCCGCTGCGGAAACGCTGGAAGAGCGAGTCGGCCAGTTCCCGGGGTACGCCCGGCCCTGCGTCGTCGACGGTCAGCGTGCCGTCGGCGGTCACGGTGAGCTCGACCTCCGCAGGCCGGCCGGGGGCGTGGCCGTGGACGAGGGCGTTGCCGAGCAGGTTGGCCACCGCCCGCCGCAGGAGGTCGGGATCCGCGACCACGACGACCGGTTCGGTGCGTACGGTCACGCGGTGCCCGCCGGTCTCGGTGTCGTCGACGACCGCTTCGACGAGCTGGTCCAGGCGCATGGGCTGGCGGTCCGGGGCGCTGACGCCTGCTGCCATCCGGGCGCGGGTGAGCAGGCCGTCGATGATGTCGCCCATCCGGTCCGCCAGACGCACGGTCCTTTCCAGCGCGGCGTCCCGGCTGGCGTCGTCGCGCAGTGCGGTCTCCGCGAGGATGCGCAGCGAGGCGGCCGGGGTACGCAGGTCATGGGCCGCATCAGCGAGGAACTCCTCCTGCTGGCGCAGTGCCGTCAGCGCGGGTCGGATCGCGCGTCCGGAGAGCAGGTGTCCGGCCGCGGCGGACAGGGCCACCAGGCCGGCGCAGCCGCCGATCAGGAGCAGCGTCAGCCGACGGTGCGCGGCCTGGTCCGCGGACATGTCCGCTGCGGCGACCAGCGCGCCCTCCGGTGCCGCACCGTCGGCTGCCGTGTAAGGCTCGGCAACCAGCCGGATCTCCTGGCCTTCCTCGCTCAGGACGTCGATGGCGATCGCCTCTCCCTCCTTCACGGCTGCGGCGGCCGCCTCCTCGATGTCCTCGTTCTGCGGCCCTACGCAGGCCTGGCGCGGCTGGTAGACGATGGTGGGCTTGTTCGCCGTCGTGGCCACCACGGTGAGCAGTGGGCACTCGGTCTCGATCCCTTCCTTCAAGGCCTGGACGTCGAGTTTGCCGTTCTCGTCGGTGCCCAGCAGCGGGATCGCCCGGCTGGTCTGGAGGTTGAGTGAGTCGTCGAGCCGGTTGCGCCAGGAGTTGTCGTCCGTGCGGATGGCGAATGCCGCGAGGGCGATCAGCCCGACCGCGCTGGTCAGGGTGAACAGAGCGGTGAGCCGTCGGCGCAGCCGGCGGGCGCGGGCCTCGGCGGCCGTCATGCGCGGCCGGTGGTGAGTGGTGCCAGGCGGTAGCCCACTCCTCGGACGGTGTGGATCAGCGGTGGGTCGCCGAGCTTGCGGCGGAGCTGGGAGACCAGTACCTCGACGACGTTGGAGCTCGGCTCGGCCATCTCGTCCCAGCACTTCTCGATCAGCTCGGCGCGCGGTACGGCCTGGTCCTCCCGGGCGGCGAGGAGTTCCAGCACGGCGAACTCCTTGCGGGTCAGGACCAGCAGCACGCCGCCCCGGTGCACCTGCCGGCGGGCGGTGTCGATCTCCAGGTCGGCGATGTGCCGCACCGGTGGCCGGGCTGCCCCCGCCCGCCGGCACAGGTTGTGCACCCGGGCCACCAGCTCGGGCACGGCGAACGGCTTGACCAGGTAGTCGTCGCCGCCTACGGCGAACCCCGCGACCCGGTCGGCGACGGTGTCGCGGGCAGTGAGGAACAGCACCGGAACGGTCCGCCCGGCGCGCCGCAGCTTGTCCACGTAGTCGATGGCGTCTCCGGAGGGCAGGGTCCGGTCGAACACCACGCAGTCGTACTCGGTGACGAAAAGTGCCTCGTCGGCGGCCGGCAGATCGGCGACCTCGTCGACGGCCAGCCCCTCGGAGCGCAGCGCCGCGGACACCGCGAACCGCAGATCGTCGTCGTCCTCGACCACCAGTACTCGCACGGCGGTCAGGATAGCCCCGCCCGTCAGGCAGGCCCCGGGCCCGTCCTCATCAAATCCTCAGGTTCCCTCAGGGACCATCCATCCAGGTCACAGCGGAATCGAACACGCGGCGACTTGAGACACCCCCGGGCGTGGACCCCCCACCCCCACCCGGCTCCACGTCCGGGGGGCAGGCCGCAGGCGGCCGCCTCCCTGCTCTGCGGCACCGGCTTGGACGCCCGTGCCCTGCGCGCGCCGTGAACCGGCGCCGACCAGTCCCGACGGAGTACTCCCATGAACCACCCGGCCCTCAAGCGCGGCAGCCTGATCCTGGCCCTGGCCGCACTCGCCGCGACGGCACTCGCCGGCTGCGGCCCGGCCAGTGATGACGCACGCCCGCCCGGCGCCGGCGCCGTATCCGTCGATCCTGCCGGGCAGCGCGAGCTGCAGGGCTTCTACCGGCAGAAGCTGTCCTGGATGCGATGCGGTGAGCTGCAGTGCGCCACGCTGACCGTCCCCATGGACTACGCACACCCCGAGGACGGCCGGACGTTCACCCTGCCGCTGGCCAAGGCCGTCACGGCGGACCCCGCCGGGCGCATCGGATCGCTGGTCTTCAACCCCGGAGGCCCGGGCGAATCCGGGGTCGACCAGCTGAAATCCGGCGGGCTGTCGTCCTTCAGCGAGCGGGCCCGCGCCCGCTTCGACATCGTCGGCTTCGATCCGCGCGGCGTGGCCGGCAGCAAGCCGGCCGTCGACTGCGGGTCCTCGGACCCCGCCGCCGAGGACCAGCCGATATCCGGTGCCGGCGACACGTCGACGAGTCTGTATCCGAAGACCGACGCCGAACGTCACGCCGCGCTCACCGACGCCGAACGCCAGAGCGCCGCCTGCAAGGCCCGCAGCGGCGCGATCCTGCCGCATGTCGGCACCCTGGACGCCGCCCGCGACATGGACGTACTGCGCGCCGCCCTCGGTGACGACAAGCTCACCTACCTCGGCTGGTCCTACGGCACCTACCTCGGCACGGTCTACGGCGAGCTGTTCCCGCGCCGGGTCCGCGCCCTCGTCCTCGACGCCGCGGCCGACCCCGCACTCGACTGGTCCGAGGCCGCCCTCCAGCAGGCCGCGGGCTTCCGGAAGTCGGTGGAGGACTACGCCGGGCAATGCGCCTCCGTGGTGGAGGACGCCTGCCCCGCCGCCACCCCGGACGGCATCCGCACGGTGATCACCGACCTGTACGTGCGGGTTTCCAAGCGCCCGCTGCGCATCAAGGGCACCGAAGAGCGGCTCGACCAGGCCATGCTGCACACCGCCGTCAGCATGTCGATGTACTCGCCCGAGTCCCAGTGGCAGCCCCTGTCCGAGGCGCTTCGCGCCGCACAGCAGGGCGACGGGACGAAACTCGCCGAGATCGTGGACCCCGGTATATCGGCTCAGGACGACAGCTCCGACAGCTCCGGATCCGATCCCGGCGCCACCGACGACCAGCCCCCGGGCAACTCCTCCGACGCCCTCATCGCCGTCAACTGCCTCGACCAGCCGCACCCCAGGGATCCGCAGCCCTACTGGGACCTGCTCGACCGGGCGAACCGCGAGGCCGGCGCCTTCGGCACCTCCAACGTCCTCGCCGAGCTCATCTGCAAGGACTGGCCCGCCGGAGCGCAGAAGCCGCACCGCGTCCAGGCCGAGGGCCTCCCCCCGGCCCTGGTCGTCGGCACCACCGGCGACCCGGCCACGCCCTACGAGTGGTCGAAGAACCTCGCCGCCCAGCTGCCCGGCGGCATGCTGCTCACCTTCCGGGGTCCGGGCCACACCGCCTACGGCCGCAGCGCCTGCGTCACCGACGCCGTGGACGCCTACCTCCTCGACCTCAAGCCGGTCCCGGACGGGAAGACCTGCTGAACAGCCACCTCACAGCTCGTACGTACCACTGGAGACCCTCCGCATGCCCACCGATCTGACCCCGGACTCCTCGCTCGCGCGGGCGGTCTTCCAGCCGTTGCAGCCCGACGACCCGGGCGAAGTGGGCGGCTACCGGCTGCACGCCCGGCTCGGGGCCGGCGGGATGGGGCGGGTCTACCTGTCGTACACACCCGGCGGCCGGCCGGTGGCCCTGAAGACGGTCCGGCCGGAGTTCGCACAGGACCCGGAGTTCCGGCGGCGGTTCGCGCACGAGGTGGCCAACGCCCGGCGGATCCACGGGCTGTACACCGCGCAGGTGATCGACTCCGGTGCGGACGCCGAGGTGCCCTGGCTGGCCACCGCGTACGTGCCGGGCCCGTCGCTGCAGCAGGTGGTACGGGAACACGGCGCGCTGCCGGTGCGCACGGTGCTGCTCCTGATGGGCGGGGTCGCGGAGGCGCTGCAGGCGATCCACGGCGTCGGGGTGGTGCACCGGGATCTCAAGCCCGCCAACGTGCTGCTCGCGGCCGACGGACCGCGCGTGATCGACTTCGGCATCGCCCGCGCGGCCGACGCCGTCGCGCTGACCGGCACCGGGTTCCGGATCGGCTCCCCCGCCTTCATGGCGCCCGAGCAGGCCCTGGGCCGGCCGGCCACCCCCGCGACGGACGTCTTCGCGCTGGGCGCGCTGGCAGCCTACGCAGCGGGCGGCACCCCGCCGTTCGGTGAGGGGCCGGAAACCGCGGTGCTGTACCGCGTGGTGAACGAGCGACCCGGTCTCGACCGCGTCCCGGGCGACCTGCGCGCGCTGCTGCTGCGCTGCCTGGCGAAGCGGCCCGAGGACCGGCCGACTCCCTCCGAGATCATCGAGGCCGCCCGCACCCACCCCGCCGTGGGCGGGCAGTTGCGCTTCGCCGACGACTGGCTGCCCATGGGGGTCAGCACCGACATCACCCGCCGCTGCGACCTGCGGCAGCACCTTCCCACGGCCGTCTCCCCCACCTCCGTTCCCGCCCAGGCACCGCCCGGCTCCTTCGGCGCCCCGCACCCCCCGACCCGGATGTCGACCGCCCTGCTGCCCACACCGCCGGCGACCGTTGCCGCTCCGGCGCCACCCGAGCAGACCAAGCCCCACCGCCGTCGCCGCAAGGGCGCGTCCTGGAAGACGGTGCTCGTGGTGGCGCTGGTGATGGCGCTCGGCGGCGCGGTCGGCGGCGTGCTTCTCGTCATCAAAGCCGACCAGACCCTCGAAGACACGGAATCGTCCGACGACACCAGCCCCGACGCGGCGGCGAGCACGGCCATGTACGCCGCGGTGTACACCGAGACGGTCCTGACCGCACCCGACGACTCCTACGACTTCGACATCACCACCGGCACGCTCACACCCGCAGGGTCCACCCCGTGGGCCGTGGGGCACGACGCCGACGGGTTCCTGAGCCCGTCGGACAGCGACGCCTCCATCACCCCCAGCGGCCGGCCGACCCCGGCCGAATGCTCGACGGCCATCGACCAGCAACCGGCGACGGCCCTCGCCTTCGGCGACCTGCCGGCCGGACACGCCTTCTGTGTGCGCTCACGGAGCACTCACGACATCGCGATCGTGCGAGTGATCACCGTGGCCGAAAGCGGTCCGGTGACGATCTCGATGGACTACTACCGCAACGGCAACTGACTGTCGTGCGGGGCCGTTCGTACCGAGTCATCGCCGACCTCACCCTGATCGCTGTGTCGGGTGCCACCGTGTGGGTTCTGTTCGGCTGGGTCGACAGCTGGGGCGTCGGAGCCGGGCTGTTCGGCGAGTCGGCGGGCCGTATTGCGGTGGCCGGTTGCGCCGTGTCGGCCGTACTGATCCGCCGACGGGTGCCGTCGGTGGCCGTCGTGGTCGTGGCGGGCCTGGTGGGGGTCGATCCGCTGACCGGCGGCGCGCTGGCGATCGTGGCCTATACGGCAGGTCTGCGCTGGTCGAGCCTGCCGCGCAGACTTGCTCTGCCGGCCGCGTGTCTGGCCGTACCGGCTGCCGTGACCGCTGTCATCGCGGCCGAAGGGCCCCTGCCGCTGCTGCGGTACTCGGTCATGGTGGTGCTCGTCACCGGGGTCGTGTGCGGCGTGCTGCCCGGCCTGGTCGGGGCACTGGTCGGCCAGCGCGAGCGGCTGGTCAGGGCACTGCGGGAGCGCAGTTCCTCTCCGAGCAGGCACACCGCGCCGCCGAGGAGCAGTCCGGATTGCGGGAACGGGAGCTCAGCAAAGCGGCCTTCGACTCCAGCATGTCCGTGGGCGACCTTTTGGCGACGCTCGTCATCCGCTACTTGGTGGCCCGCCACGAAGGGGGGACGGACCACCGAACAGCCCCACATGCCGGAGCGACGATCCCGAGCCAGCGCAGGTGAAGCGGACGACGCAGGGACGATGGAGCTTGCCGTCAAGTTCATGAGGCTCTAGGCACCTGCGACGGATCCCACCCAGGCTGGAACGCGCCCCCGCACGCTCCCACTGCCGCTGGGGGCGTGCCATAACGTGCCAGTAGGACGGGTCAACAGCGGTCATTAGCGGACGCTTCGAGGGGCCCGGAAGGGGTCACCTTATGGGCGTTTCCGCAGATCAGACACGACGTACACGTTCAAGTGCTGGGTGATTCCCAAGCTTATAGCGCGGGTTCGATTCCCGTCATCCGCTCTTGAACGAAGCCCCAGGTCAGCGACCTGGGCCTTCTTCGTTGTCTAGACCTATTCAGGTGTCCCGCACCACTTGCGCACCACAGCGGCGGCGACCAGGTCACAGGCCTTCCGTCACCCTCACCTCGCCGTCGGCGGAGACAGGAACCCGTACATGGCCTGGCCGTCGGTTCGCGCACCCTCGTCGGCCAGTCGACGCCAAGCAGCATGCTGCGGATCGTGCAGAGCTTTCGCGAACGCGAGCTTCTTGCGGTCGCCCCTGTCGAGTTGATCTCTAAGTTGCAGCGGATTGGCGGGCAACGAGAGCAAGAACGCCAGATCCCGGTAGTGCCGCTCCGGTGAAGCGGTCTTGATGCTCACTGCGGCAGCCTTTGCCACGATCGCCCCAAGCAGACTGGGGCGGCGAATGCGGCCCGTTCGCTGCCCCAGTTGAACCACCACGGCCTCGGTGCGCTGCGCGGCCCGCCGGCCGCCTGGCACCTCCAGCGTGCGGCCGGGCGGCGTCGTTGTGAGATCTGCACGAGGGCCGAGGTTGTCGGGCGCCAGCAGATCCACCACCAGCCGCTGGGGCTCCACACCGCGCTGGTAGCGGTGCAGCAGGTTGCCCTGCGGCGACATGCCGGCGGGGGAGAATCCGAGCCGTTCCAGCGCCGCGACCAAACGGCGCAAGCTCTGCTGGTCCGACTGCACATCAGCCAGGACATCCAGGTCGGCGCTCGCCGCCGGTGGAGTCCGACCGTGCTCCAGGCCATGCAGGAGCACCATCTGCCCGCCGATCAGCGACCAGGCATCCGGCACGCGCTCCGACAGGTCGAACAACACGCCCCACAGCTCTACCAGCGGATCGGTGAACAGATCCGATTCCAGTCGCACGTTGGGCATCTCAGCCGCCATGATCACACCCTCCGAGGCTGTGCGTAGCGAGCCAGAAGAGCCTCAAGGAGCCCGGCTGCCGCGGCGTCGGCTCGGCCCTCGTGGAGGTCCAGCAAGTCGGCCGCCACTACCGAGGCCGGAGCGTCATGGACCTGCCCAGCCGTTACAGGCCTTGAAGTCAGGAACGACCACATCTCCGCCGGGGGAACACGGAGCGAGACATTGCCCCGCTCTTCGTCACGGACCAACCCGAACTCGGCTTCCAACTTGTCCACCTTCTCGGGATGGACGTAGATCTCCGCACGACCGAGAGCGACATAGTCCGCCCCCACCTGGGCTGCGGCGCTCGCTCCGCCCCTCACCACTTCCTGAGCGGCGAGCAACGCCGGCAGCATGCCCGGATGAACGCGGTACGAGCGCAGCTCCGCCCGGGCAGCAAGAAGCTCTTGGAGTAGCACCGGGGCCGACCGCTCGTGAGCAAGGAGATTCCGCAACCGCATCTTCACCCGGGACCTTTCGGCGTCGGACAGACCCACGGGCCGATGGCCGTCCAGTACCGCCAGAACGCCCCACGCGTTGCGGACCGACAGAGGTCTCCGGGAACGAGGGCCCCGGTCCTTGCGATCTCGGACGCTGTCCCCGGCGACCAGCCAACGACCACCAACTCGCCGGCCTTGGAGCTTTCCGTCATGCAGCAACTGACGAACACGGGAGTCATCCACCCCGAGCAGGGCCGCAGCCTGCTTCACCGACAGCAATTCCATGACCAGCTCCTTGCGGCTGCCCTCACAAACTCAGGAGAGAACACGCAATCAGCCTCCCACCCCGACCATTGCGTCAACCCTCACGATTCCGGGAGGCAAGGCGCAATCGCTTACGCAGCGGTACGACGCATTATCTTCCCCTGCGGCACGGAACACCCTCGACACCGAACCTGCCGGACACCCTGGCTGCACACGCGACGTGGGCCCCGTCGCGCGATGTCGAACCCTTTCCAATCCGCCTACCAAGCGGGGGAAACACCCCAGCCCGCCAAGCCGGCGGGCACGTGCCCTATCCGTGCCCTTTACGGCGGTGAACAGCGGTCAACACGGGTGCGGGCGGACCCGTGCGGCAGCCTGCTCGGTGGGCTGTTTTCGCAGGCCAGGCGCCTTGCCGACACCCGGCACGCCAAAGATTCCCAAGCTTATAGCGCGGGTTCGATTCCCGTCATCCGCTCTTGAACGAAGCCCCAGGTCAGCGACCTGGGGCTTCGTCGTTGTCCGGACCTCTCAAACGATGAGGCCGCGTGGATCTTCCGCGGCTGCGCCTACTCGCTCGCTGTGGGAGCCAGCTCTGCGACGAGGCGTGCGGTCATCGGTGTCTCGATCCTGTGAGTGGCCGCGGCCCGCAGGACAGCGCCGCCGATGGCGTCGAGTTCGATCGGGTGACCGTTCTCCGCGTCGCGCTGCATCGATGACTTCATCGTCTCGGGGGCCCGGTCGAAGAAGGAGAGCACGTCCTCGGCGGTCACCGGTGCGCCCGCTGCGCGAGCCACGGCGGCGATTTCGTCGAGGACGGCGAGCAGTTCCGACCGCCGCTCGTCGCGGATGACGCCCACAGCGGCCTGGTGGCGCGTGGTCAGCAGGGCGAACGGGGCGAGGAAGGAGAGCTTGTCCCAGAGCATCGCGCTCTCGTCGGTGCGCACGGTCACGTCGAGGCCGGCGTTACGTAGGCAGGATGCGAGGGCGTCGAGCGGGGCGGCCAGTTCGAGGGCGGCGAAGGGGCTGGTGTGCGCGATGCGTCCGGGCGCCGTGCGGGTGGCCTCGACCCTGATGGTTCCGGCCACGACCTGGCAGGCCGGATATCGTCGGCGCATCGCTGCGACGTGTTCGAGCCCGTTGAGCAGCGGTACGACGACGCCGTCGCCGAGGAGTTGCGGCGGAACACGGTCGAGGGCTGCGGGCAGGGCGGTCTGTTTAACGGTCACGAGCGTGACGTCGACCGGTTCGCGCAGCAAAGTGTCGGCCTCGACCGGAGTGGTGAAGTCGCCGTACCGCGCGCTCCGGACGCACAGACCGTCACGGCGCAGCACAGCGGCGGTCTCCTCTCCGGCGAGGCAGATGACGCGGTGTCCGTCGCGGGCCAACAGCGCGCCGAGCAGGCCGCCGACTCCGCCGGGTCCGAGGATGGCCACCGTCATGGAGGTGCTGGTCATGTGAAGCTCCTGTTCGTGGCCAGGCGGTCGCGCCAGGCCGGGACTAGGGCGGTGAGCATCAGGGCGGCGGTGAGGGTGAAGGCCCAGGGGTAGCCGGTCCGGGCGGCGAGGATGCCGAAGCCGACGGCCCCGACGGCCATGCCCGCGTCGTAGGCGACGTTCCACAGAGCGCTGACGGTGCCGTAGCCGGACTTGGGGACACGCGCGTACATCAGCGACAGCGTCGCGTTCTGGGTGGCTCCGAATCCGACCCCGAACAGGGCGACGCCCACCACGACGGCGACCGGGCTGTGGGTCAGAGCGGTCAGCAGCGTCCCTGCGGCCGAGACGACGAGGCCGGGTACGACGAGTGAGGCCGGTCCGTGCCGGTCACCGTGCCGGCCCGCGACCCAGCGGGCCACGGTCGCTGCCGCGGACTGGACGAACAGGGCCACGGCGACGACTCCGGTGGAAGCCGACGGAACGGCGAGGGGCAGGAAGGTGACGATGATTCCGGCAGCGAGCGCGGTGGCCGAGAAGACCACGACGGGCCGCAGCAGAGCGGCCGTCCGGAACCCGGCCAGCACCCCGATCGACTGCTCGGAGGCCGACTCTCGGTCCGGCACTCCCAGCACCGAGACGATGGCGGCCAGCGCGGCCACCGCACCGGCGGAGCACACCGGTCCGTACCCGGCGTGCGCTGCCCACCACACCCCCAGCGGCAGGGCGGCCAGCGACGGAACCCCGGACACGATGCCGACCAGCGCCAGCCCTTCGCCACGGCGCTCGGGCGGGATCAACGACGCCGTCAGAGCACCACCCGCGACGACCGTGACCCCGAAGCCCAGACCGCGCACGACACAGACCGCCGCGATCCACACCGTGCTCCCGGACACGGTCAGTACCAGCGCGGGCGCACCGAGCAGGACCAACCCCGCCACCAGCGGCGGGCGGTACCCGAAGCGGGCCACGAACCGGGGAGCGGCCAGCCCGCCTCCGACCGTCGCGAGCAGCAGCGCACCCGAGGCCAGCCCCGCGGCGTGACCGCCCCCGTACGCCTCGGCGTAGCGGGGAACGACGGAGAGCAGGAGGTAGAAGCTCGTCGAGGCACCGACAACCGAGACGAAGCGCAGCAGCAGGGGCCGAGTCACCAGCGCCGGCCGCACACCATGGCCCTCGGCTTGAGAGTTGATCATCCTGGTCACACGACGAAGCTAGGGGCCGGGCGGACCGCCAGTAAGATCCAATTCCATGCCTCTGGAGTGGTCCGGTCTGTCACCCGAACTCTTGCTGGTCATCGACCGGGACAGCGGCGAACCGCTGCGGTCCCAGCTGGAACTGCGGCTGCGGGACGCGATCCGGACCGGGCGGCTGCGGATCGGCGAGCGGCTGCCGTCCTCCCGTGAACTCGCCCGGATGCTCGGGGTTTCGCGCGGCCTCGTGCAGGAGTGCTACACCCAGCTCCAGGCCGAGGGCTACCTCGTGACACGCGTCGGCTCGGCCACGCGGGTCGCCGCCGGAGCGGGCGTACCGTCGGCGCCCACGTCACCGCTCCCGGCGCCGTCACCCCTGGTCGCCGACTTCAGATACGGCGTCCCCGACCTGAGCAGCTTCCCGCTCGCCGACTGGCTGTGGGCCACGCGCGAAGCGGCACGCACCATGCCGACGGCGGCGCTCGACTACGGCGACCCGCGCGGAAGTGCGGCACTGCGCGAGGTCATGGCCGGATACCTGCGGCGGGTGCGCGCCGCCGCGGCAGATCCGGAACGGATCGTGATCTGCTCCGGCTACGCGCAGGGCCTCGGTCTGGCCCTGTCCGCCCTGGCCAGGACAGGTATCCGTACGGTGGCGTACGAGGACCCCGGCTCACCGGCCACGATCTCCTCCGCCGCGGCCTCGGCGGGCCTGTCGGCCACCCCCGTACCGGTCGACGAGCGCGGGATCGACGTACGGGCACTCGCCAGGACCGACGCCCGCGCCGTCGTCCTGACCCCCGCGCACCAGTGGCCCACCGGCGTCGCCCTGGCGCCCGAGAGACGACTCGCACTGATCGAGTGGGCCAGGAGGCGGGATGCCGTCGTCATCGAGGACGACTACGACGCCGAATTCCGGTACGACCGGGAGCCGGTGGGCGCGCTGCAGGGACTCGCCGCAGACCGCGTGATATCCATCGGCACCGTCAGCAAGTCCCTCGCGCCCGGGCTACGCATCGGGTGGATGCTCTGCCCGCCCGCGCTCACCGAACTGATCGTCGAGCACAAGCAGTTGAACGACCGCGGGTCCCCCACGCTCGATCAGCTCGCCCTCGCGAGACTGATCGAGTCAGGACGCTTCGACCGGCACCTGCGCCGGATGCGGACGACCTACGAGGCACGTCGTACCGCCCTGGTGGCAGCGCTCGCCGAGCACGCCCCTGCCGTCGCGGTGACCGGTCTTGCGGCGGGCTTCCACGCGGTGGCACACCTCGAGGGACCGGCCGGCGAGAAGGAACTCGTCTCCGCCGCCCGCGCCCGCTCCGTCGGCCTCTACGGAATGAGCACCTGCCGCTCCTCTCGTGCGACGGAACCGGTGCAGCTGATCCTCGGGTTCGGCAACGTCGGCGAACGTGCCGTCACGGCAGGCATCACGGCGGTCAGCAGCCTGCTCAGGGGCCGATAGCCCGCGTCACGTGTCGGTTCCCCCCGCCTTACGGTACGTGGATGCTCGACGTACTCGAGGAAGTCACCCGCTCCGCTGCCCGGATCACCGCCGCCCTCGACACACTGACCTCGTCGTTGTCTAGTCCTCTTTCCCCGCCAACACACGATCGGCGGCGTAGTGCGGGCAGGAAGGGAGGTGCCACGTCACCGTCACCCGGCGCCGGTCGGCGGCGATGGTACGGGCCTGCCCAGGGGCCGGGCAGGCCGCGCAGTGCGGGCACACGACGGTTTCGAACTTCAGCTCAGCCATCACCTACGCCACCTTCCCCGCCAACGGTGCTCGCGACGAGAGTGCCACGCCTCTCAGCGGGACAGGCTTCACGCACCGGTCCCCACTGATGCAACTCTCGAAGAAAGCGGCGCACCGGGACTCGGGGGCGGCTTGGTCCAGCCGTGTCAGTGGGGTGGCCACTGAGATCACCGAGCTGACCATCTCGCCAGGAGGTTCCCACGGGTGCCGGTGGATCAAGGCAGTGACCCCGAGCAGGACACTCCGGCAGAGCGGCCGGGCACGGACGGTCCTGCCGTTCACGTGTGGGCCACGGCCGACCCACCGTGCCTTCCCGCTGAGGCGGCCGCCACCGTCGAGGCCATCGTGCGGGCTGTGCACCATGGCGATGACGCTCGTATCCGGATCCTGCTGGCAGCCTTGGTCAACGTCGCCGACACCGAGGTTCTCCTCCACCTGCGAGAGCGGCTTCGCGAACGACCGCAGTGACGATCAGACGCTGCGGAACAGACGTGTAGCGAGTGCGCAGCCGGTGGACGCCCTTGCTCACGAAACGCTGCACTCGGGGGGAATCAATATCTATCCCCGCGGTCAGAGAGTTTAATGGACCCCGCAGGGAGGGTTTTTCCGCACCGCACACGATGGAGATATTTAACGCACACAAGCCGCCGCGGCGTGCTACTGTCGATCTCGGTTGCAGTTTTGGTACCCAAAAACTTCAGGCACTCCAGTCGGCCTCCGCGCCACATTCGAGTGCTTCATATTTCCGGGTCATTTTCCGGCGGGGCATCATCGCGGCGACACGGTGTCCGTACGGTGCGGATGCCGGTGTACTGCCCCAAAGGAGATATGACATGGCATCTGGCACCGTGAAGTGGTTCAACGCGGCTAAGGGTTTCGGCTTCATCGAGCAGGACGGTGGCGGCGACGACGTCTTCGCCCACTTCTCGAACATCGCCGCACAGGGCTTCCGCGAGCTGCTGGAAGGCCAGAAGGTCACCTTCGACATCGCGCAGGGCCAGAAGGGCCCGACGGCCGAGAACATCGTTCCCGCCTGACGCTGACGCGCATTTCGTAGCTGGGGCCCGCATCCCTCGGGGTGCGGGCCCCAGCTGCACGCATTTCCCGCAGTGGTGTCACCTGCGTGACGAAGCACTCAGGGTTACAGCCTGCCCGGCGCTTCACCCCCTCGATTTTTCTTGGTTTCGCGTCCGCATGACGTCACCCCATCTCAGCGCATGCGCCCGTACAGAATTCCTGTAGGCCAGAGCCGCTTTCGCATTCCATTCGGCCCGTTCTTGTGATTCCCCGCACTGCGTTTCCGCTGCGGGAATTCCTTGATATGTGCCGCATCAAGGAAGGTTCTGAATGAACCGCACACGTACGAACGACCGTTCCTCTCGCACCCGCGGCCGCACCGGCGGCCCCGCTTTCGGCGCTGCCGCCGGCTCGGAGCGGGGCAGCCGCTTCGGCTCGTCGGCCCCGAGCCGTTCCGGAGGTCCGAGCCGCTCCGGCGGCTACGGCCGCCGGCCCGCCGCGATCCAGGGCGAGTTCGCCCCGCCGAAGACGATCACTCCCGCGCTGCCCGCCGTCGAGGCCTTCGCCGATCTCGACCTGCCCGAGCAGCTGCTCGCCGCGCTGGCCGCCGAGGGCG
>NZ_JBVJWO010000053.1:0-42419 GCF_055602345.1 Streptomyces sp. NPDC037401 | reverse complement strand
CAGCACGCGCACGGGCAGCCGCGCCGGCCGCTTCGGTGGCAGCCGAGCGGGCACGGACAGCGGCACCGCTCGCGGTGTTCGCAGCGCCGCGGGCGGCACCGGCCGCGTCACGGGCCGTGTTCGCATCCGCGCGCGCCTGATCGGCAGCGCCACGGGCCACAGCCGCATCGATCGTGCCGCGGCCGGAGGCGGCGAGCGCCTCCATGGCCTTGGCCCGGGATTCCTTCGCGTTGTGGTTCTGCTCGGCCGCGAAGGCGGCGTTGCGGGCGTTGCGGGCGTTGGTCTCCTCGCCCTGCGCCCGCCGGTCGGCTTCGGCGGCGATGCCGTCCTGAGCCTGGGCGCCGGCCCGTGCCGAGGCAGCCGTCGCGGCGGCGGCCTGGGCCTGCGCGCGGGCAGCGGAGGCCGTACGGGCCTCGGCCTCGGCGCGTGCACGAGCCGCGGCGGCGATGTCCCGCTCACGCTCCGCACGCGCACGGGCAGCGGCGGCGAGGTCGCGCTCACGCTCGGCGATCTTGCGCTGCTCGGCCGCGATCTGGGCCTGCCGCTGCGCCTCGATACGGGCCTCGCGGGCCTTGCGGGCGTGCTCCCACGCCTCGCGCTCGGCCTGCTCGGCCGCCAGACGCGCATCCTTCGCACGCGCCGCAGCGGTCGCGGCGATCTTCGCCTGCTTGTCCGCGGCCTCCGCCAGACGGGCGGCGGCCTTCGCGTGCTCCTCGGCGTTGGCACGCCACTTCTTCGCCTGCGCCTCGTGCAGCTCGGCCTGGTTCTGGGCGTTCAGGCCCGCCGCGTCGGCGGCAGTGGCGTCCACCGCGTGCTGCGCCGTCCGGCCGGCCTTGACGGCGGCGTCCGCGGCGGCCGCGATGCCCGCGGCGACCTCCGACCACTGCGTGCCGTGCTCCAGACCGGTCCCGACCAGCACGTCGGCCTGCACCTTGGCCTGTGCGGCCGCGACCTGAGCGGCCTTGGCGGCGTCGTCGGCATAACCGACCTGACGCGCGACCTCTGCCTTGACCTGGTCGTAGTTCGACAGGCGCTTGCCGGCCCGGTCGGCCGCCAGCATCCGGTCCGCCTCGCGCGCGGCCGAGGCCGCGGACGACATGGCGTTGGAGGCGTTCTTGAGCGCCCTGACGGCGTCGCCGTGCGCGGCGATCAGCTTGGTACGGGCCTCGGCCGCGACCGCGGCCTTCTTCGCCAGCTCGCGGAGCTTCTCCGCCGCCTCCAGGGCCTCCTTCTGGGCCTTCTCGTGTGCGGCCCGGTCGTCGGCGTCCTGCTGCGCCGCGGCCTGGTAGCCCTTCTCCAGGAACTCCGCGATGACCGCGTCGTCCTTGGAGTCGAGCGCGGCCTGCGCGGCCCGCTTGACCGCGGGACCGCCCACCGACGCCAGCATCTCGGCGCGCTTGCGGTTCTCCTCGGCGCGCTTGGCGGCGTTCTGCTTGTCCGCCTCGTCACGCTGCTTGGCGATGTCCGCGCCGAAGGCCAGGAAGTCGGCGCGGTCCTGCGCCGTGCCCTTCAGGACGCGCTCGACTTCGGCGTTGAAGAAGGGGCCGCCGGTGCCGCGCAGCTTCTCGATCTGCTGGCGGTTGGCGACGTCGACGCCGGCCCGCTTGTCCTTGGCGCGCTGGCGGGCCTCGGCCTCGCCGCGCTCCAGGAACTCGCGGATGGCGTTGGGGTCCGTGCTCGCCAGCGCCTTCTTGGCGGCCTCGCGGACCTCTTCTTCCTCGTCGAACTCCGCGAAGTCCTCGACCAGCGCGCGGTCACGCTCGTCGCTGATCCGCTGGAGCTCGGACGGCGCCGCCTTCGCGGCCGGCGCCGGGGCGCCGGCCTTCGGCGCGAGCGCAGCCGCCAGCTGGTCCAGCGACGCCATGGTCTGCGTCAGCGACGCCTTCTGGTCACGCGCGGCGGTCGCGGCAGCAGCCTCGCCGGTGGCGGCGCCGAGCACCGCCACGACGACCGCTGCGGACACGGCCTTGCGTACGTTCGCGGCTACGCCCACGCGTAGCCCTCCGGCCCCGGGCCGGAATCTTCCCCACACGGGAAACCCCCTAGACGAATGGTTCAACAACCCCGCCCAGGTCAGCGGACGGGGTGATCGGATGCCGTCCGGCCGGCCCCGGTCACGGGCCGGCCGGACTCCTCGGGATCAGCCCCGGGTGCGGCTCTCGCCGTCCTGGGCGCGGTCGTACATCGCCTTCCAGAACGCCGCCGCGCCCTCGGCGCCGGCCAGCTCGGCGGCCCAGGCGTCCTGGTTGCCGTCGGCGGTGCCCGAGACCGCCTTCCAGAGCTGCTCCGCGGATTCCCGGGACAGCCGGGCGACGGCCCGCCAGTTCTCCGCCTGCGCGGTTGCGGCGGCCTGCTCGGCCAGCCACGCGCGCTGCGCCGCGTCGGCGTGCTCGGACACGGCCTTCCAGGCGCGCTCCGCCTCGGCCCGGGCCCGGGCCGCGTCCGCCGCGTCCTTGACGGCCGCCTCGGCCGCGGTGGCCTCCCTGATCAGGCGCGTCAGCGCGTGATGCCGAATCGTTTCCGCATCGGCCACGCGCGTCCGGTACGCCTCCAGGTCCAACGCCGCGCCGGTGGCCCAGCCGTAGCCGAAGAACTCCGCGACGTCCGGCTCCGCGGCACCCGGCCGCACCGCCCACTGCGCGGCGACCCGCACCTGCTCGCCCGGATCCTGCTCACCGAGGGCGCGTACGAACTCCCGGTCCTTGGCGGCGACTTCCAGTCGTTGCTGCTCCCCGGCCTCGCGCGCCGCACGGTCGCGGCGCTGCGCGTCGGCGTACCCGGTCTTCACGAACGCCGCCTGCTCGGCGACGCTCCCCTTCAGCGCCCGCGCCGCGGCGGCCCGTACCTCGGGGGAGAACCCGGTCGTGTGCGTGGCGACCACGCGCTCGCAGAACGCCTTGTTCCGGGCCCGGGTCTCGCGCGCCCGCTGCTTGGCGTAGTCGAAGCCGCCGCCGGGCGCGAGCCACTCGAGGAGCGCCTCGTCGCCGCGGGAGCTGCGCAGCGCGTTCCACGCCGACGTCCTCACCTCGGCGGCCGGGTGCGTCTTCGCCATCAACGTGATCCGCAGGCGCGCCTCCTCGACGGCCGCGGCCAGCTCGGGCGAGAGCGTCTGCTGCGGCTGGTCGGCCGGAGCGACGGATACGGAGGATGCCGCGACGGACGCCACGGACGACGGCGCGGCGGCCGCTGCGGCACGGGCGTCCGCCCACGCCGGCACCACGCCCGCGACCGCGATCCCGCCGGCCAGCACGCCGACGGTCAACGTCCGCGCGCCCCACCACTGACGACTCAACTCAGACCCCCTTGAGAAAAGAAGAACGTGTTCACAGCGCGAAGGGGGAGGGGGGGGGGGGGGGGGGGCGGCGCCCCCCCCCCCCCCCCCCCCCCCCCCCCCCCGACATCCTCCCCCCCCCCCCCCCCCCCCCCCTCCGCCACCCCACCCCCCGAAAAAAAACGCCGTTCCCCACCCCCCCCCCCCCCCAGCCCCCCCCCCCCCCCCCCCCCCCCCCCCCTCCACGACGCTCAACGGGCGCGGTAACGCGCTCCGTTCGGCAGGCTCACTTGACCTGCTGGACCTTGAACAGCTGGGCGGTGGACCGGTTACAGGTCCACAGCTGCGTGTTGATGCCGTTGTCGGTCTTGGAGCTGGGGATGTCCAGGCACATCTCGTCGACGTGCTTCGGCTGCAGCTCGTACAGCTTTTCGACCGGGTCGACGAGCTGCAGTTCCCAGCGCATGTTGCCACCGCCGGAGCACTTCCACGTCTGGACGACCGCGCCGTTCTTGACGCCGCTGTTCTCGACCTCGATGCACTTGTCGCTGACGGCGGACCGCAGCTCGAAGCTGCCGCCACCCTTGGCGACGGCCTTCCACTTCTGGGCGTCGCTGCCGTTGCAGGCGTACTGCTGGACGGGAACGCCGTCGGTGGTCTTGGAGCCTTCGAGGTCCAGGCACTTGCCGCTGTTGGCAGCCGTGATCTGGAGGACCGTCTGCGGCATGGCGGCACGGCTCGCCGCCTCCATGGCCGCGGCCCGCGCGGTGATGGCGGCCTCCGCCGCAGCCTCCGCGGGGTCGGCGGAGGCCGCGCGGGCGGCCGCGGCGGTGCGGGCGGCGGCCGCGGCGCGGGCGGCAGCCGCGGCACGGGCCGCGGTCTCGTCACCGCCGTCGGCCTGCACGGCGGTCGCGGTGCCGGCCAGCACCGCGACGGTGGCGCCTACCGCCAGGGCGGCCTTGATGATCCGGGACATGATGGGATCCGTTTCCTCTCGCGTGTTCGGGATGCTCAGGCGGCCGAGACCGGCTGGATGCGCCACTTCTGGGCGCTCGAGCCGTTGCACGCGTACAGCTGCGCGGCCGCGCCGTCGTCCTTGGAGCCGGACTTGATCTCCATGCACCGGCCGGGCTTGCCGATCAGGTGGGCGGGCCGCAGCTCGTACAGCTCCTTGGCGACGTCGACCATGATCAGGCGCCAGCGCTGCTGCTGCTGCCCGACGCACCACCACTGCTGGACGACCGTGCCGGTCTTGATGCCGGCGCTCTCCACGTCGAGGCACTTGCCGGCGTGCTTGAACCGCACCTCAAGGGTGCCCGCACCGGTGGGCGCCAGGTCGAACTGCTGGTTCTCGGCTCCGTCGGCGCACGCCGACTGGACGGCATTGATGCCGTTGCGCAGGCTGCCGGAGGGGACGGTGAGGCACTGGCCGCTGTGCTGGGCCTGGAGCTGCACGGCGGCGGGGGCCACGGCGGCGGCGGGCTCGGCACGCTGGGCGGGCTCGTTCGCGACGGCGAAGGTCACACTGGCGGCAATCGCCGCGGCACCGGCGCCAACGGCCAGGACGGATCGGACGATCCGGGACATGGGGTGATTCCGTTCTTCTGAGGTCTGGAGGGAAGGACTCGGCGGGCGGGGGTCAGCGCGCCAGCGGAGTGGCGAACTTCCAGGTGGCGTCCTGGACGAATTCCTTCTCCGTGTCGAAGCGGTTCGCGCCGCCGGCCTTGTTGCCCGCGTACATGTCGCCCCAGTGCTGTCGCAGGAAGCGGCCGGGCTGGCCGGCCGACTCGAAGGACGTGCCGGTGCCGCTCAGGCCCTTCTTGGCGCACCAGCTGGCGTCCTTGCGGAACTGCGCACTGTTGTCGCTCGCGGTCAGCCGGACGCGGAGGTCCTTCTGGACCAGGTAGTGGCCGGGCTTGCGGGCGGACTCGAAGGACCAGCAGCCGGGCTGCCCGCCGAGGGCGGGCACGATCACCCAGGTGCCGTCCTCGCGGTCGGCCTGCTTGGAGCTCGTGGACACCGGGGCGAGGAACGTCTCGCCGCCGTCGACGCTCGACTGGCGGATCACGAAGCCCCCCCTGCCGCTCGCCTGCACCAGCGTCTGCCGCTTGGCGCGGTACTGGTTCTCCTCCTTGAGGAACTCCGCGACCTCCTCGTCGCTGCCGGCCAGCGCCTTCTTCGCCACGGCGACCAGGTTCGGGTGCACGCCGGCCTGCTCGGCGGCGGCCTGGATCTGGAGCGCGAGCCGCCGGTTGGCGTCGGCGATCTTCTTGCGGCGCGCCTCGTCGTCCTTCTTGTACGCCGCTTCGGCGCCGGTGTGGATGTACTGCTTCCACGCGGCCGGGTCCGAGCTGAGGACCGCGCGCTGCGCCGCCGCGTAGAGCTCGCTCTCCTTGGTGTCGGCCGGTGCGGTGCGCAGCAGCTCGCGGATGAAGTTGTCGTCGCTGAGCGCCAGCATGGCCTCGGACGGCGAGATGCGGAACAGCGCGGCCGCGTTGGTGCGGGCGGCGAGCTCCTTGCGGCGCTCGGCCTCGGCGCGGTTCTTCTCCTCCAGCTCCTTGATCTCGGCGGCGACGTCGCGCTGGTGGGCCTCGCGGGCGCCGTTGGTGATGAACTCCTGCCAGGCGGCGGCGTCGCCGGCCAGGGCCTTCGCGGCGGCGTCGCGGACCTCGGGGCCCGCGGCCTCGTGCCGCATCACGGCGCGGATGAAGTTGTCGTCGCTCAGGTCGAGCAGGTCGGGGCTGTTCGGGATGCCCACCGCGACCAGCGCCTGGGACTTGGCGAGGCGGGCCGCGCGGGCGGCGTCGGCCTTGTCCTTCTCGCGCTGCTTGTCGACGGCGTACGCCTCGTGGATGCCGGTGACGATGAACTGGACGTGCTCGTCGGCCACGTCGCTCGTCATGGCGGCCTCAGCGGCGAGCCGCACCGCCTCGAAGGTCTCCCCGCCGTCCCGGGCCTTCTGCCAGATGGCGTGGATGAAGTCGTGGTCGCTGAGCAGCAGTACGTCCGGGCTCGGGTCGAGGCGCACGACGGCAGCGGCGTCGACACGCTGCTTGTCCGTGGTCCCGATGCCGGCGGCCTCGGCAACGGCGCCCGACGAGGCGGCGACCGCGGAGAGCGGCACGGCCATGCCGCTGACGGAGGCCAGAGCGGTGGCGGTCACGAGCCCGCGCGTGACGACCCTCCGCATGCGAGCGGAGTTCGGGTGGCTCTTCTTCATTCTGCTTTCGGTTCCCCCTGCTAGGTCCCGCACGCAGTTCCCGATGGGTGCGGGGTGGTCGGAGGCGCAGTCTTGAAGATCCCTAAAGGGCAGTCAAAGTGGAATTGACAGCTCCTGTCCGATCACTGGCTGATTTGACGGAGTATTGGTCGACTTACCGCCAGTCTTTGACCGAAAACCGTCTTGCGGCACCGTGTTACGTACTGACGAGTAACATGGAACATCCGCTTCCGACCGAACGGACGGCCGGTGGCGGCGCGGCGTGCAGTGCCCCGGCACCCCCTCCCGACCCAAGCGGCACAAGGGGTCCGGTGTCCGCCGGAGCTCCACCGGAGCGGTGGTGTATCCCCTGGGTAACGGCCACGTGAGGAAAAGATGTGGTTCGGTACACATCAAGGTTTTACGGTCCGTTGACGCGTTACCATCCGCCGCCCTCCGTGCAGGGGGCACGAACCGGCCAACCACCCGCCTGATCTGCGGAGGCGCCCGGGCGCTGCCGCCGAGGCGGGGGATCCGGGGGCAACCGGCACCCAGTAGGGTGCGGGAGGTGAACACTTCCTCTGCACTCCCCCGCTCTTTCCGGCTTCTCGTGACGGGGGGAGGGACCGGCGGTCACACCTACCCCGCTCTGACGGCGATCCGGACGCTCCAAGCACGGCTCGCGGCTGCCGGCAGCACGCTCGACGTCCTGTGGATCGGCACCGCGGACGGCCTCGAGGCGCGTGTCGCCCCGGCGGAGGGCATCGCGTTCAAGACGGTCGCGACGGGGAAGATCCGCCGCTCGGCGAACCCGCTCAAGATGCTGTCGGCGGCGAACGTGAAGGACATGGCGCGGGTACCGCTCGGCGTGGCACAGGCGCGGACGATCGTGTCGGAGTTCCAGCCGGACGTCGTGCTCGCGACCGGCGGCTACGTCGCCGTGCCGGCCGGGCTGGCCGCGCGGCTGTGCCGGCGCCCGCTGGTCCTGCACGAGCAGACGGTCCGGCTGGGTCTGGCCAACCGGAAGCTGGCGGGTTCGGCGACGCGGATCGCCGTGTCCTCGGAGTCGTCCCTGCCGCTCCTCCCGGCCGACGTGCGCGGCCGCGCGGTGGTCACGGGCAACCCGGTCCGCCCGGAGGTCCTCAGCGGATACGGCGACAAGGCGGTTCACGCGCTGAACCTCACCGGGTTCGACCGGCGGCTGCCGACGGTCTACGTCACCGGCGGGGCGCAGGGTGCGCAGCAGATCAACGGCGTCGTCCGGGACGTGCTGCCGTGGCTGCTGAGCCACGCGAACGTCATCCACCAGTGCGGGCCGGCCAACGTCGACGAGCTCCGCGCCGCCGCCGCGGGCCTGGACCCGGTCCTCGCCGGCCGGTACCACCTGACCGGTTTCGTCGGCCCGGAGCTGCCCGACGTGCTGGCGCTGGCCGATGTCGTGATCTCCCGCAGCGGCGCCGGCACGCTCGCCGAGCTGACCGCGCTGGGCAAGCCCGCCGTGTTCGTGCCGCTCGCCACGTCGGCCGGCAACGAGCAGGCGCACAACGCCCAGCACCTGGCGGACGCGGGGGCTGCGCTCGCCCTGCTCGGCGAGGTCACCCCGCAGACCCTCCAGCATGCGGTCGGCCCGCTCCTGACCGACCCGGCCCGGCGCGCGGCGATGGCCGAACGGGCCCGGGCGTACGGCCGCCCGGACGCCGCGGACAGGCTTGTGGACGTACTCCTGGCCGCCGCGACCGGCTGACCGTCTCCGGCCGAGCGCTGCCCCTCCCCCGCCCCGGTGGAGGAGGGGCAGTGCGCGGTGACCGTCCGGCCGGGCGACGAGGCAACCTCCACCAGACCCCGCCGGCCCCGCCCTCCGGGCGGCCGACGCTACTGTGACGACACTCCCCGGCCGTACAGGGCGGCGCCCTCGCCGGCCGCCGCGCGGACGAGGATGTCGGCCAGCCCGGCGGGCGCCGAGAGCATGGGGAAGTGGCCGGTTGCCATCTCGAAGAAGGTGACGCCGGGCTCGGCGAGTTTGGCGAACCGGGGTGCTCCGGTGGCGTGGAGGGCCTGGGCCATCCGGATGCTGAGGCCGCTCTCCAGGCAGAACACGCCGGTGGTGGGCAGCGTGCTCCATGCTCCGGTCAGCGTGACGGCATCGGTGACGGTCGCTGCGGGGTGCGGGGTGGCGAGGCGGCGGTACCGCTCCATCTCCGCGTCCGGGATCCCGGCGAGCTCGGTCGGCACAGGAAGGACCCCGTCACCGGTGGCGGCGGGAAGGCTGCTGCCGGCGAAACTGGTCGCCACCGACTCGCCGTTCTCCGGAATGCCGGTGTCCACGAACACCACCCGCCCGACCCGGTCGGGCCGCAGGTCGGCGGCGGCGACCGCAGGGAAGGCTGCATAGCTGTGGGCCACGAGCACCGCTCCCGGCCCCTCTGCGTCGAGCTGGGCGACCAACTCCGCCGTGTGGTCGGCGAGCCCGATGCGCCCGGCGCCTTCCCCCGCCCGCTCACCCAGGCCCGGGAGCGTCACCGGCACGGCCCGGTGCCCGCGCGCCGTCAGCTCGCCGGCCACGGCCTCCCAGGCCCAGCCGCCCATGCACAGACCCGGGACCAGCAGAAACGTCGTCATGGTTGACCTCTTTCATCGCGTCGCTGTGCTGCCGGTCAGACCGTAGGTTCTCCCCCAGGGGGAGATTCCAGCCCACCCGCCGCCCGGTCACGGCCCCTGCCGGATTGCAGGAGGAGGCGCCGGAGCCAGCGGGTACGGGCGTCGCGTGCGTCCTGGCTGAGGGCCGCCCGCGGTGCCATCCCGTCGAAGCCGTGGTGGGCGCCGGGCCATACGTGCAGTTCGGCGTGGCCGCCGGACCGCCAGATCGCGTTGGCGTAGGCCACGTCCTCGTCCCGGAACATGTCGGCGGACCCCACGTCGACATAGGCCGGGGGAAGTCCGGAAAGGTCGGTGGCACGGGAGGGGGCCGCGTAGGGCGGCAGGTCCGCGGCGCCGTAGCGGTCACCCAGCAGCACCTTCCACGCGGTCGCGTTGGACGTGCGGTCCCATACGCCGAGGCCCGTCATCTGATGACTGGAGAACGTACGGTCGCTGTCGTCGAGCATCGGGCAGAGCAGCAGTTGCCCCAGCGGCCTAGGGCCGCCGCGGTCACGGACCAGCAGGGCGAGGGCCGCGGCGAGCCCGCCGCCGGCGCTCTTCCCGCCGATGACGATGCGGTCCGCGTCGATGTGCAGTTCCGTCGCGTGCCCGGCCGCCCAGACCAGTCCGGCGTAGCAGTCCTCCAGCGGTCCCGGGTACTGCGTCCGCGGCGCCAGCCGGTACTCGACCGAGATGACGGCCATGCCGAGGGGGAGGGCCCACTCGCGCAGGATCCGCGGCAGCACGGACCACGCATTACCGGTGATCATTGCGCCACCGTGCATGTAGTACAGCAGGGGCAGCGGCCCCGCGAGCCCGGCCGGTCGCGCGCTCACGAGCGTGACGTCGGGCCCGTCCGGCGGTCCCGGCACACGGATCTCCGCCGCCTCGAAACGACCGTCGGCGCGCAGGTCGTCGACCGTCGGCCTGGGCCGCGCCGCGGCATCCCGCTCCTGCCAGGCCTGAAGATTGTCGGGCGTGACCGGCTCTCTCGCCTTGCTTCCCAAGGCGGCCAGTGCGACGCCCAGTTCGGGGTCGAAGGCCGGAGCCGCCAGGGGCGCCGGGTCACGGCCGGACTCCGCCGGCTCACGGAGGTCGGTCACGACCCGACCTCCGTCCGGACCGCGGGATACCACCCTGAATCCCCACTCGTACACCGGGGAAACGCTCGCCTGAGACCCATACCGCGTACCCAATCACACCACCGGCCGCCGCCGGCCGGGCCGTCGGCCGGTGGTCCTGCCCGTGGGTGCCCGTGGATGGCGTCGACCGGGGCGGCGCCCGCGGCGGACATTTCGATCTTGTGGTTATGCTGCTTCTGCGGCCCGTCCGCCGATCGCGTCCGGCCCGGACGGCAGTGGATCTGACCCTCTTTCAGTTCAGGGCCGGCCCTGCTCTCCCGCCCGGCCCTGCTCTGCCGCCCGGCCTTGCCTCCGCACCGGGGCCGCGCCATCGGTCGAGGGCCGGGACGGCCAGGCGTGTCCGGGGGCCGCCCGAACCGACCACCCATTCGAGATTGGTACCACCATGCGTATCCGCAGCAGGGCCCTGGCCCTGTTCACCACCGGGGTCACGGCGATACTCGGCCTGCCCGCCGGCACCGCAGCAGCCGATGCGCCCGCCCCGGACACCAGTGCCTTCCGGGGTGTCAACTGGGCTGACGGCCGGGACAACTTCACCCCGGACGCTCTCGTGCTCTCCGGCCTGAACCCCGCGGACGACTACGCCACCACGCGGGCCAAGGCGGCTTCGGTCGTCGAGGAGTTCCGGACCAAGATCGGGGCGAACACGGTACGGCTGCCCGTGAACCCGCACACCGTCAACGGCCCCGCCTGGGAAGCGTATGCCGGTGTGATCGACGCGGCCTCCGCCAAGGGCTTCAAGGTGATCCTCAGCTACTGGGAGTCCCCCTCCCCGGCCACCGGCAAGCCGGACGGCAGGATCGACGACCAGGCCTCCTACGCCACCATGTGGAAGACCGTCACCGACAAGTACGCCGACGACGCCCTCGTCCACTTCGAGCCCATGAACGAGCCCTTCGGCTACACCGCCACCCAGTGGGCCGACACCGCCGCCGCCTGGCTCGGCGCCCACCCCGCCATCCCCCGCAGCCGCGTCTTCGTCAGCGGCGCCGGCTACAACGGCGACGTCAAACCCGTCTGCGCCGACCCCCGCCTGGCCGGCACCTACCTCTCCCTGCACCAGTACGGTTTCTGGCACCAGGACTGGACCAGCCCCGCCAAATGGGCCGCCGACCTCAAGAGCAGCATCGGCACCTGCGCCGCACGCACCGTCCTCGACGAATTCGGCGCCTTCATGACCACGGGCCTCGACTACAACGGCCCCAGCAACGGCGACGTCTCCATCGCCTACATGCAAGCCGCCACCGACACCGTCCGCGAACTGAACATGGGCGCCGTCCTGTGGCCCGGCCTGCGCACCGGCGACTGGTACTCCCTCACCGCACTCGACGCCACCAGCACCGGCACCGACCTCACACTGCACGTCACGAACAGCAGCGGCGTCGACCGCCTCACCTGGGCGTGGGGCGGCGGAAACCCCGCCCGGCCCACCAACCCGATCCGCGGCACCGGCTCCCAGCGCTGCCTGGACGTGCCCCAGGGCAGCCGGGCGAACAACACCACCGTGATCATCTGGGACTGCAACGGCGGCACCAACCAGGAGTGGACCCACACCCCCGCCGACGAGCTCCGCGTCTACGGATCCAAGTGCCTCGACTCCACCACGAGCTCCCCGAGCACCGCCAAGCTCGTCATCCGTGACTGCAACGGCCGCACCACCCAGAAGTGGACCATCGACGCCAAGCACGTCATCACCAACACCGCCTCCGGACTCGTCCTCGACGTCGGCGGCGATTCCACTGCGAACGGCTCCGGCGTCGGCCTGTGGTACCGCAACGACAAGCCCAACCAGCAGTGGAACCACCTCACCACCCCGCCCCGCGCCCACTAGGACGCGGCAACCCCCAGGGGCCTGACCCGGCCCCCGGACGGCAAGGGCCCGGCACGGTCCGGAGAGCCGGACCGGCCGGGCCTTGCCGGTCCGGGTTCAGGAGATGGTGAAGCCCGGGTGCGTGGCGAAGGCGTTGTCGATGACCACGTTCGCCCGCTGCCTGGCGGCCTGGCGCAGGGCCGTCGTGGTGCGTCGCCCGTCGGCGTAGAACCACCAGAGGTAGAGGGCTCCGTACATCCAGGCGCCCTCGTAGCCCCACTCCGAGTCCGCGCCGTTCTTGCCCGCGCCGAAGGTGGATCCCGCGGGGAACTTCGCGTTGTGGGGTTTGCCTCCGCGGTGCCGGGCCTCGTGGACGAGGGTCTCCGCCCGGCCGGAGACGTCCTTGGTGTAGAAGCAGAGGGAGTACAGCTCGATCCGGTCGCTGAAGGCGCGGGCGACAGCACTGCCGTCGCCGCATCTGGCCCACAGCGCGTTCATCTGCTCGCGGACGTAACGTGCCGCCCAGTGCAGGGCGTTGCTGTTGTAGTCCTCGTTCATGTAGTCCTCGGCCGAATAGTTCAACAGCCAGATGGAGTTGAGGATCCGGGCGAGGGGAAGGTCGGTGTCGGCGACGTTCTCGTATCCGAATCCGTCGTCCCATTCGGTCTTCACGAACTTGTAGGCAGGCCATGCCCAGTTGATGAACTCCTGGGTGACGCGAGGTTCGTAGAGGTTGTCGCCGCTGGTGTTCTTGTCGGGCACGGTCGCACTGCAGACGGCCATCGGCTTTCTTCTTCCGGGTCGGGGCGGAGTGTGGGCGCAGGGTGCCTCAGCGAGGCCGGAGCTGCGGGGCATCGGAGCCGTTCGGTCCGCCGCGCTCGTCCCGGTCTTCGGGAAGGAGCGGGTGCTGCGGGCCGGGCTCGGCGCCCGCGCCTTCGGTGAGGTGCACACGGGGGTCGCTTACCTGCGGCACGTCGCGGACGTCGACCCGCCGGATGTCGAGCAGGAACCGCTGCTCCTCCGGCAGGAATCCGAGCATCCGGGAGCGGTGGCGCTCGCCGCCCGGCGTGGCCAGCAGGGCCTGGACGGCGGCGCGGCGCATCGACAGCGAGGGCTGTTCGAGGGCCAGGAACAGCGCGTCGACCGCGGGGGCGCTGCCCTCGACCGCGAGCTGTTCGATGCCCTCGACGGCCGTCGTGCGCAGGATCGTCTCCTCGGTGACCGTGGAGAAGCTGTGCGCGTCGGTGGACTCCTCGGGAGGGATGGGGGTCGCCACGACCGAGCGCAGGTAGGGCAGGGCGGCGTCGTGGCGCAACTGCGAGGCGGTGTGGACCAGGGCCCAGCGGCCGGCATAGTCGCGCGGGTCGGCGCGGCCCTCGGCGCGGGCGATCTCGGTGACGGCGTCCTCGGGGCGCTGTCGGAGTCGGGTCAGGAGCTCGTCGTAGCGGGCCTGCGCGGCGTCGCCGTCGGCGGTCATGGCGGCCGTCGTCACTGCCTGGAGCAGGGCGCCGGTCTCGCTGGGCTCGGGCGGCTCGGGTGAGGGCGTCGTACGGAACGAGTCCGAGCGGCGGGGGATGTCGTCGTGGCGGGGATCGGGCGATTCGGAGGATTCGGGCGGCATGGCAACAGGATCACGCGAGGCTCGGGGGCGGGCAATCGACTGATCAGGTGGAGCGCGAGCGCGAGCGCGGCCGACGGTCCGGAGGCGGCTCCTCCGGTCAGACGAGAGGGGCCACGTCCTCGCCCCAGGAGAAGAGCGTGTCGATGGCGCGCCGGCGGAGGGGGCCGTCGCCGAGCGCCAGGGCATGGACGTGGCTGCGGAAGGCGGGGACCCCGTCGGCCGGCGCGGGCAGCCGGAGCAACGGCAGGAGCGCGGCCAGGGCGGCCTCGCGGACCTCGGCCGTATCCGCCGCGAGGAAGGGGTGCCCGGCCTCGAAGAACTCGGGGCGAGGTCGAGGAAGGCTTCGAGGTCCTCCTCGTCACCGAAGGGCCGCGCCCGCTGGCCCATCGCCTCCACCGTCGTGCCGCCCAGCCAGGCCGGCAGACCCGCACGCAGGGGGAACGGGGTCGGCGGACCCAGGTCGCGCACCTCGTGGACACTGTGGTCGTCGACGTGCACCAGGGTCCCCGGATCCCCCAGGACCGCGGCGACGTACCGGGCCGCGGGAGCCGTGGCACTGTAGAAGACGTCCCCGCACAGGAGGGCTTCGGTGAGGCAGCGCAGGGCGTGTCCCTGGACGGCCGGGACGTCGTCGAGCAGATCCCCGAGGATGGCGGGCGTCTCCGGTGCCATGTCCGGGCAGCGTTGGTCCACCGCGTCCCAGCCCGTCTGCCTCAGCAGGACCTGCGGGTCCACGCAGCCCCGTCGGAGCTCCCGGCTCCGGCGCGAGGTCCGTCGTGTCAGTCGCCTCCGCCGCCGCCCCCGCACGAAGAGCCGCCGCCGCAGGACGAGCCGCCCCCGTCGAACCAGCTGCTCCCGGAGGACCCGCTGCTGCGGCCTCCGCGGGACCGGCCCCGCGGAGACCCGAGGCTTCCGCGCAGCAGCGCGATCAGCACCACCATGAAGAAGATCCCCACGATCGCCAGGAAGTCCACTTCCTCCACCCCCGCTTCGTTGCCGTCGGTTCCGGTTCTTGCGACGAAGATGCCCCAGGCGGCCGGCCTGCCAAGCACGTCTTGAGGAAGTCCAGAGCTTCGGCTGCACGATGTCACTCGCCGCGTACACCCCGCTCCCGGCAGCGACCGCGGCGCGCGTGGTTGTCCGGCGGAACCGCAGGTGAAAACGTTTCGGTACGCCCGCCGTAAGATCCATACGGAAACCAGGCGGGGGGCACGATGGCAAGACGGCGCAGGAACGAGACGGACGGCAGCCGTGTCGAAAACTGCTTCGAGGCATGGGCCGACTCGTGCCACACCTGCCGGACGTGCTGCCCGGGCATGTGGGCCGCCTCGTTGTTCCTCGCGCTCGCCCTGCCCCACAGGGCCGTGGCCCGTGCGACGGCCGGCGAAGACCCCGCCGCCCCCCGCCCGGCGGGCAGGGCAGCCGCAGGGCTGTACGAAGCGGTCCGGCGCTACCGGGTCACGGTCAGCCCCGCGCGGCCCGCCTGCTGCCCGTACACGCCGAGCTGCTCCACCTACGCCGTCAAGGCCCTGCACAGGCACGGCGCGCTGCGCGGCGCAGGGCTGGTCCTGGGCCGCCTCCTGCGCTGCCGGCCGGGGGCCGCCCGGCGGCGCGGCTTCAGCGACCCCGTACCCGACTGACGCGACGCGTCACGGCGCCGCCCGCCGGGCAGAGGTCATTGCCGGGGCTCTCCCGTGCGGGTGGCGGCGGTGCGGGCCGTGTGCAGGGCGCCGAGTCGCTTGAGCTTGCGGCGTACCCGTTCGCCGTACGCGGCGGGCAGCCCGGCGGCGAGGGCGGCGTGGTGCCACGTGTCCGCGGTGGTGGCCCAGTCGTGCGCGACCGTCAGCTCTTCGCTGAGCAGCCGGCGCAGCACGGCGGCCACGCGCGGGTCGGCGAAGGTGCTGCGCAGGACGCTGTCCTCCGGGGTGCGGGGGTCGGCCAGGAGGTCGGCGAGGACCAGGCCCTCGCCGATCGGCTGGTCCAGGAGGCAGGTCCGCTGACCTCGCGACCGGCGGGTCCAGACCGGCTGTTGCCGCCGGTGCTCGGCAACGGTCTCGTTGCGCAGCAGGCGCAGGAGCTCGTCGTCGACCCCGCCGGGGTGGGCCAGCAGGGCATCGGTCCAGTCGGCGAGCAGCGCGGTGGATGCGGCCTCGCGCCACTGCGCGGCGTGGGCGGCGGGAATCCCGAGCCAGGTCCGGGTGAACGCGTCCACCTCGTCGTCACGGCCGTCGATGGCCGCCTCCCGGGCCGCCATCACCGCGTGTAAGGCGGAACGGGCGGGCGCCGGGGCCCGGTCGGGCGTGTGCAGGGCCACGGAGAACAGCTTGTCGCGGAAGCGGAAGGGCGGCACGAGCGGGGATTCCTGCCGCGCGGCGTGCACGACGTCGACCTCGACACGAGGTGCTTGGAGCTGCTGCGCCATGCGCTGGGCCATGTCGATGAAGAACGACGGGACCGCGGGCTGCTCCAGCCCTCGGCCACCGCCGTCGGCGAGTTCCGTCTCGATGAAGAAGGAGATGGGCTGGGTGCGGTCGAGCGGCAGCACCACGGCCGAGGTGCGAATCGTGACGAGGCGCTCGGGCTCGGGGGCGGGCTCGGACGAGGCGGTGTTCATGGCGCGGGCTCTCCTTACGGACGGTCGGGGCTTCCCTTCTAGGCGCGGGAGACCCCCCGACCGGCAATGAGATTCGGAGAATCCCGTGTGATCCCCGTCACTCGCGCGTGCGGGCCGATATCACCGTGGGGAAACCCACTGGCGGCCCGGACCGTCACGGACGATCATGGCCGCATGAGTGACCAGCCCGCACGATGGACCCAGGCAACCGTCTACAGCGACATGTGGTCCGATCCGGACGACGACCCCCGCAACAGCGAGAAGCCCGAGTCGGACGGCGAACGCGCCACGTTGCAGGGCTTCCTGACGGACTACCGACTGACCCTGCGGATGAAGTGCGAGGGCCTGGACCCCGGGCAACTGGCCCGTCGGTCGGTTCCGCCGTCGACGATGTCACTGCTCGGCCTGCTGCGGCACCTCGTCGAGGTGGAGCGGGACTGGCACAACTGGATCACCAGCGGCGACCCGCTGCCCAGGCTGTACGGCGAGAAGGACGCGGACTTCCACGGAGCGGTCGCCGAGCAGGCCGTGGTCGACGCCGCGTACGCCGACCTGGAGCGCGAGCAGGCCGCGACCGATGCCGCGCTGGCCGGGTTTCCGGACCTGGGCGAGCGCGTGGGGAAGGACAGGATCGCGATCCGGGAGCTGATGGTGCACAGGGTCGAGGAGTACGCCCGGCACTGTGGGCACGCCGACCTGCTGCGCGAGTGCGTCGACGGACGAGTGGGCCAGTGAGCTGAGCCCCGCGGGGGGAGCGGCGCGGGGGCGGGTGGATTCCGTGTCACGGGCCGGTGGTTGCACGCCGGATCGCGTCGAGCGTACGCGTCACGTCGTCGTCGGTCGTCGACCAGTTGCTCACCGAGATGCGCATGACGCGGCGGCCGTGCCAGGTGGAGCCGCTGATCCACGCCGTGCCGTCGTCGAGCAGCCGGGTGAGTACGCGTTCCGTGCGTGCGTCGCTGCCGAACTCGGCGCAGACCTGGGTGAACACCACGTCGTTGAGGACCGTCGCGCCGTCGATCCCGGTGATTGCGGTGGCGAACGCCGAGGCGTGCCGGCACAGCCGCTCGACGAGGTCGGCCACGCCTGACCTCCCGAGGGACCTCAGTGCCGCCCACACGGTGAAGGCCCTTCCGCGCCGGGAGAGTTCGGGAACCTTGTCGACGGGGTCCCCGCTCTCGTGCTGGATGAGGTAGTCGCCCTGCAGGCCCATGGCGGCCCGGACGGCGACCGCATCGCGCACGATGGCGAGGCCGCAGTCGTAGGGGACGTTCAGGGTCTTGTGGGCGTCCGTCGCCCAGGAATCGGCGTACGAGCACCCCGCGGTCAGGTGCGCGTAGAGCGGCGAGGCTGCCGCCCACAGGCCGAAGGCGCCGTCGACGTGCACCCACGCGTCCGCCTCGCGCGCGGCACGGACCGCCTCGGCGAACGGATCGAAGGCACCGGAGTGGATGTCCCCGGCCTGGAGGATGACGATCGTGGGGCGCTGCCCGCCTGCCGCCAGGGTCCGGCGCAGGGCCTGGGGATCGATGCGCCCCTGCTCGTCCGCTCGCACGAGTTCGGGCGTGCCGAGCCCCAGGTAGCGCAGCGCCAGGTCGATGGCCATGTGGCGGTCCTGGCCGGCGACGACGCGAACGGCCGGCCCGCCGGCGAGTCCGTCGTGGGCGACGTTCCAGCCGGTGCGGCGCATCACCGTGTCGCGCGCGGCGGCGAGACAGGTGAAGTTCGCCATGGTGGCACCGGTGGTGAAGCCGACGGCGCTCTCGCCCGGCAGGCCGAGCAGGTCGAGGAGCCACGCGCCGGCGATCTCTTCCGCCGCCGCGTACGCGGGCGAGGCGGCGCGCATGACGCAGTTCTGGTCCCAGGCGCTGACCAGCCAGTCTGCGGCCAGCGCGGCCGGCTCGGTGCCTCCGACCACGAACCCGTAGAAGCGGCCGCCGGGAAACGCCGTGAGCCCCGGTTCACAGGCCGTGGCCAGGAGGTCGACGACGTCGGCGGGACGGCTGGGACCTGCGGGCAGTTCGGCGCCGAGCGCGCCCACGATCTCCTCGACCGAAGCGCGGGCGGGAACGCGGCGGTCGGGCAGGCCTGCCAGCCAGCTGACGGCATGGTCGTACGCCTGTCGGAGCGCCGCCTCGCGCGCGTCCATACCTCGGACTATGGGACAGCCGCCGCCACGGCGCAAGCCGCGGCTCTCCGCGCGGCCCCGGGCGCGACGCAGCGCCGTGCAACCGGGCTGCACGCTGACGACCGGCCCGGTCGGCACCGGCAGCATCCGTCGGGATATCGTCCCGGCATGAAGATCGTTGACCTCGAGCCGGGCGACCCGCGCCTGGACACCGACATGCTCCCGGTCCTGCGCGAACTGCGTCCCCATCTCACCCCGGAGCTGTTCCGGGAGGTGTACGGGCACGGCCGCGCGCAGGGCCTGCGCTTCACGGCCGCGTACGCCGAAGACGGCACGTGCGTCGGCGCGGCCGGCTGGCGGATCATCGACAACACCAGCTCCCTGCGCAAGCTCTACGTCGACGACCTGGTCACCGCCGGCTCCGCGCGCTCCACCGGCGTCGGCCACGCGCTCATCGCGCATCTGGAGGCCCACGCCCGCGCCGCCGGCTGCCGCGAGCTCAACCTCGACTCGGGCACCCACCGCACCGGCGCCCACCGCTTCTACCTGCGCGAGCGGATGGACATCGTGGCCTTCCACTTCACCAAGAGCCTCGATCCCGACGCGGGCTAGGGTGACACACGATACGAAGACCTTCGTGAACGAGAAGGCCCAGGACGCGACCGTTCGCGTCTTCATCGCGCTCGCCCCGCCCGACGACGCGAAGGACGAACTGGCACGGGAGCTGCGCCCCGCCTACGACGCGTACCCGCGCATGCGGTGGAACCGGATCGAGGACTGGCACATCACGCTGGCGTTCCTCGGCGAGCTCCCGGTGGGGACCGTCCCGCTCCTGCAGCCGCCGCTCGCCGGCCTCGCGGCGGGACGGCCGCCCCTGCAGCTGGCCCTGCACGGCGGCGGGCACTTCGACCAGCGGGTGCTGTGGACCGGGATCGACGGGGACCTGGAAGGGCTGCACTCGCTCGCCGCCGAGGTGCGCGCCCTGGTCAGGGAGTGCGGTGTCGACTTCGAGGAACGACCGCTGCGGCCGCATCTGACGCTGGCCCGAGCGCGCCGGAACGACACGTCCAGCGTGGTGGAGGCCGTTGCCGGGCTCGCCGCTTTCGCCGGGCGCCGCTGGCCGACCGAACGCCTGCACCTCGTCGCCAGCAACTTCAGCCGCGGCCCGGGACCGATCCGCTACCGCGACATCGAGGCGTGGCCCTTCGGCGGCAGCGGAGTCAGGTGAGCTTGAAGAAGATGGTGTCCTGGGTGTACCAGTCGACCTTTTCCGTGGCGAACGCCCACTCCTTGTGCTCGAAGTCGAGCTTCTCGATGAGCTCCTGGACGTCGTGGCGGAAGCCGGGATCCATCCGGTCCAGGACGGCACGGTAGGCGTCGGCGGCCGGCTTCGCCTTGGCCAGGGGCAGGTGGCCTATGGCCGGGTAGCCGTCCGTCGAGTGCGGGACGAACGGGAACTCGTCGGGCGGCCCGCCGTACAGGAAGCCCTGGGGCAGGAGGTCGGCGGGCACGCCGAGGCGGCGCATCTCGTCGTCCACCAGACCGAAGAACGTCGCGGGCTTGGAGTAGGTGCCCAGCTGGTACGGGTCGGAGGCGTTGTGGTCGATGATGTGCTGCAGGGCGGAGTTGTAGGCGTTGCCCGCGCAGTCGGCGTCCGAGCCGGTGTGCCCCGCGATGAGATGGTCGAGGGCTTCGGGGACGGACAGCCCCCAGTCGACGCCCTGGTGGTCGAGGTCGTCCTGATGGGCCTGGGCGTCCTTGCGCATGCCGCCGAGACGGCGCAGCTGGTCCGGGGTGAGGTTGCCTTTGCTGCCGAGGTAGGCCAGGACGTCGGCCTTGTCGGCGGTGGAGTACGCGATGTTGTGACTTATGATCGCCATTGTGCCGACCGGCACTGACATCGCTGCCGGACGGGCGGCCCCACCGTCGTCAGTCCACGGCGAAGAGCCGTCCGTATCCGGTGATGTCCGTGGTCGTGGCGTCCGCCGTGCGCAGGGCCGCCCACAACAGTGCCTGGTTGGCCGTCACGACGGGACGGTCCAGGGCTGCTTCGAGGCGCTCGATCGTGCCCACGGCGCGGAAGCCGTTGCCGCCGATGACGACGGCGTCCGCCGTGTCGGGAACACGACCCTCCACCCAGTCGTACAGTCCGTCGGGCCGGATGAGCCCCTGCCCGCTCGGCAGCCCGCAGGGCGCGGCGTACGGCACGCTGAACCCCGCGGCCTCGTAGTACGCCCGGCCGAGGTCGTTCAACTCCTGGTCGAACCAGGGGGGATCGAACAGGCACGGCCGCTGCGCGCCGAGAGCCCGTAGCGCCTTCACGACCGCGGTGCCCGTGCCGACCGCCGGTGTTCCCCAGGCCCGCTCGGCCAGCCGCTCCAGCATCGCCCGTTCGGCGTCGGCCCCGATGACGTACGCGGAGCTGGTGAACGCGAAGGCGATGACCGCCACGGGTGCGGCCGAGAGGAGTGCGGTGGCGTCGTCGACGCCGGGCGGCTCCGCGAAGGCCCGTACCGGGGCGAGCGGAATGGTCGCGTCCAAAGTGCCGCGGCGCCCGAACGCCCCGAAGGGCACCCGGGCGAAGTGGAGCCCCACGTCGGCGGGGGCCATCGCCCGCAGCTCCGACTCCGGCCCCACGTCGGCGTGCGGAGTGAGCACGCCGATCCGCAGACGCGCGTCCCACCCGTCGGGTCGCCACATCACCGGCTACACCGATCGTGCCGCGGCGCGGATCGTATCCAGCACGGCATCGGGATGGGAGAGCATCGGGACGTGAGAGGAGTCCACCTCGACGGCGGTCGCTCCCATCCGGGCGGCCACGAAGCGCTGCAGCTCGGGGTTGACGGCGTGGTCCTGCTTGGCGACGACGAACCAGCTGGGCTTGGTCCGCCAGGCCGGGTCGTCGGTCGTGGCGCCCAACAGCTGTGCGTTCGCGGAGCCCTGCGTCGCCCAGACCAGCTGCTGTTCGGCCTCGGGCAGGTCCCCGCAGAAGTCGGAGATGCCGTCGCGGGCGATCCACAGTCGCCCCTCCTCGTCGTCCAGGTGCGAGAACAGCGGCGGCGGGTCGAACTTGCCGATGAGTTCTTGAGCGCTCTCCCCTGCGTCCGGTCCCAGCGCGGCGATGTAGACGAGCCCGGCGACCCGCTCGTCCGTGCCCGCGGCCGTGATGACGAAACCGCCCCAGGAGTGGCCCACGAGGATCGCCGGGGCGCTGACCCGCGCGAGCGCACGGCGGACGGCGTCGACGTCACCCTCCAGCGAGTCCAGCGAGTTCTGCGCGGAGACCACCTCGTGGCCCTCCCGCTGCAGTACGGGGATCAACTTCCTGTAGCAGGAGCCGTCAGCCCACAGACCATGGGCAAAGACCACGCTCGGCTTGCTCGGCGACATCGGTGTTCCTCCACTCGTCGTGCCCCCATCCCCTCGGCATCCCGAGTCCACCTCAGGAAGGGCCGGCACACACCCCGAGCGACCCAAACGGGTCACCGCCCGTGCGGGCGCCCGGCTTCCTGGATGATCGTGCAGGCATCAACGGGCCCGCCGAAGGGAGCGCCATGTCCGCAGCGGAGTGGATCGCCGGCGTCGACGTGGGCGGCACGGGGATCCGGATCGCCCTCGCGCCGGCCGGCCGGCCCGTCGACCTCGCCGCCGCGCACGTCGTCGAGCTGGCCGCCCCTGCCCGGATCGCCGGTGCCGGCCACGACGGCGCGGGGCTGCTGGCCACGGTCCTGCCCGCGCTCGAGGGACTCCTCGGCCGCGCGGGGGCCCGTACGGTCGTATGCGTGGCGGTCGGAGCCACCGGGATGGCCCTGCTGGGCAGGGACCTGGCCGAGAAGCTGCCCGGTCCGCTCGCGCAGGCCACCGGCGCGAGTCGGCTCGCCCTGGCGAGCGACGCGGTCACCGCGCACATCGGCGCCCTCGGAACCCGTCCGGGCGTGGTGGTCGCCGGTGGCACCGGCCTGGTCGCCATGGGGTGCCACCCGGACACGGGCTGGCGCCGCGCCGACGGCTGGGGCCAACTCCTTGGCGACTGCGGCGGCGGGGCGTGGATCGGTCGCGCGGCCCTCGAAGCCGCCCTGCGGCACCACGACGGACGGCAAGGCGGCTCCGCGCTCCTGCTGGACCTGGCCGTCCGACGATTCGGTCAGGTCACCGGCTGGCCGGCCGCACTCCAGACCCGTCCGGACCGGGCCGGTCTGCTCGCGGCGTTCGCCGCCGACGTCGGGAGCGCGGCACAGGAGGGCGAGACGGTCGCCCTGGGACTCGTCGACCGGGCCGCGGATGAGATCGCGTGCAGCGCAGCCGCTGCCGCAGGCGGGCAGGCCGCGCCCGACATCGCGCTGACCGGTGGCCTGTTCCTGCTCCCGGGCCTGTACGAGGCGGTGGTGCGCCACCTGTCCCGCCGACTGCCCCAGGCCCGTCTGCGGACACCCGAGGGGCCTCCCCTCCTCGGCGCCCTGCGCCTCGCTGCCGAATCGGCCGCCCCGCCGTGGCCGTGCGAGCCGCCGTTGCTCGACGTACTCGCGGTGGGACCACAGCGACCGTCCGGCTGACGGACGCCCTCGGCCCCGGAGGACTCACCCGTTCGTACGCGGCGCCAAGGGCCCTGCCGCGCGCCCCCTGTTCACCACCGCACCTGTCCCCGGCGGTGGACGCGCCGCCGGGGATCCCCGGGCCGGATCGCCGGTCGGAACGACAATGGCCGGCAGACGCCCCACTCCCCCTCTCACGCCTCGGGAGACCTGCATGCCGATGCTGCTCATCAAGGGGACCTACCGGATCATCGACACTGCCCCCGACGGCGACACCGTGCACTTCCTGCCGCAGGATCCCGGCTTCTGGTGCGACGTGCCCGGGCAGAACCGGGTCAAGCGCAACGTCCGCGGCGGCGGCAAGATCCGCATGGACGGGATCGACGCACCGGAGACCCACTACCGGGGCGTCGGTCCCGCCGACGTGCACCAGCCGATGGACCTCGGAGCACGTGCCGCCCGCGACGAGCTGCTGGCCTGGCTGGGCTTCGGCAACATCGTCATGGACGAGGAGGGGAAGGTCACCGCCTCGACCCCGGAGACCGTGCGCGGCTTCATCCTCGCGAGCGGTGCGGACGCCTTCGGCCGCTGTATCGCCATGGTGGGCCGGGGCGACCCGCCGCCGCACACGCAGAGCGGCGAGCGGATCGTGGTGACCACGGACCTCCTGCACCGGACCGCCAACCACCGGCTGCTGGACCGCGGACTGGTCTACCCGACCTTCTACAGCAAGCTCCCCGAGGAGCTGCGCCGGTGCATGGCGGAGACCTCCCGGCGGGCCCGGACTTCGAACCCGCCCCTCGGTGTCTGGGCCCACGACGTGACCTTCGAGGACGGCGCCACGATCGGCAGCCTCGAGTCGATCACCGACCAGCAGGTGATCCTGCCGAAGCTGTTCCGCCGCCTCGCGGACTACATCCGGCTCTTCGGCCCGTCCCTGGCCTGTTTCCCCGCCTACCTGGCCGGCGAGAACGAGGAGTTCCGACTTCCCGACCGGGAGGAGACGGTCATGGGACTGCAGAACATCGTCGAGATCACCGGCAACACCATCAGGATGACCCGGCAGGTGGAGGACATCACCCTGATCGAGAGGTGACCGCCCCGCCTCGGCCGCAGAACTACCGCCGGGTGTCCACGACGGTGTAGCCGCCCTCGATCGCGTCCGCGTCCGGGGCCTTGGCCGCGCACTTCGGCAGTTCGGGCTGCCCGTCGGCGCTGGGGGCCGTGATCCCGATCCGGGTGACGCCGCCGCCCCCTGCCGGGACGTGGAAGCTCAAGCCCATGCGGGCGGGCGGGTTGCGGCGCAGGAATTCCTGCCAGTGCGGACCGGCGGCGACGATCCTGCCGGTCACGGTCACGTCGGGGCCGTTGACGCTCAGGCAGTCGACCTTGAGGTCACCCCAGTTGAACGTGGGCCGTCCGTCGACCCCCGACGGCGAGCGGTGCTGGATGCGGAACGCACCCCAGGACCTGGCCGGTTCGTTCCGGTCGCGTGGCGTGCGGAGGGCGTGCGCGTCAACGAAGATCCGGATGTCGTCCTCCGGGACGGGGTAGTCCATGCGGGCCCATCCCTTGATGCCGACCACGGCCGGAGCCGGTGGTACGGCGGCAGCAGGCAGGGCGGTGGCAGGCAGGGTGGTGGCGGCCACGGTCATGGCGGCGAGGACGAGCGGAACGGCGAGACGCGGCGTCGGCTTGGACACGGCGGTTTCCCCCAGGTTCGGAAGCGGAGTGCGGTCACTTCCGATCCTGGCGGGCCCTGGCGTCCCGGACATCAGGCCCGGGGGCGGCATTGTCTCCCCCGGATGGGGGAAGTGCCGGGACTCACAGGGGTTCTGCGGTCGGACCTGCGGCCGCTGGGTCGTGTCGTCGAAGTCCCTCCCCCGGCTACCGCTGGGAGGTGCCCCCGCCGGGTCGGCGGGGTCCGGCACGCACGCTCGCCGCACTGAGGTCGCTCCGCTCGCTCCGTCCCGGCTCGGCTGCGCAGCCCTTCGGAGACCGAGCTGTCGTCGGTCGCCGATGCTCCGCACGGGCTCCCTCCTCCGCCTTGCGATCGCACGCACCAGACCCCGCCCACCCCGCCCACCGGGCCGACGACCCACTTTGACGACACTCCCTAGAAGGGCTTCGTGGGCAGGTACTTGCCGTCGAGGGTGATCACGGCGCGCTCGCCGCCGTCGGGGTCGGCGACCTTCTTCACGTCGAGTTTGAAGTTGATGGCGGAGATGATCCCGTCGCCGAACTCCTCGTGGACGAGGGCCTTCAGCGTGGTGCCGTAGACCTGGAGCATTTCGTGGAAGCGGTAGATGGTCGGGTCGGTGGGGATGCCGTCGGCGAGGGAGCCGCGCGTGGGGATGGTCTGCAGCAGCGTCACCGCGTCCTCGTCGAGGCCGAGGAGTTCGGCGACGGCCCTGGCGGACTGCTCGGGCAGGGGGTGCTGGCCGAGGACCGCGGCGGTGACGAAGGCGACGGACAGGCCGGCGGCGTCGGCGATCTGCTTCCAGGACAGGTCGCGGCGGGTCTTGGCCCCGACCGCCTCGATCGCGAGCTGCCGGCGGGCGTTGTTGTCGAACTGGGCGTGCACCACGAGGTGGTTTCCTTCCGGATGGTCCCCGGTCCGCTGCTTCGGCGGGCCGGAGACGGTGGGGCTGGGGGGAGGCGAGTCGGGGGCAGGGAGAGAGCGGGCCGGCGGGGATGTCCCGGGCGGTTCAGCCCACGAGGGCCGGGCGCGCGCCGGGCGTGACGTCCTCGACGCGGCCGGTGCGGATGTCGAACACCCACCCGTGCAGGTCCACACGCCCCTCGGCCAGGGCTCGGGCCACCGAGGGGTGGGTGGCGAGGTTCGCGAGCTGGGCGGTGACGTTCTCCCGCACGAGCGCGGCCACCTTCCGGCCGACTCCGGCGGTTGCGACGCGGGCCCGGGAGGGCTCGGCGTGGCGCAGCCAGTCGGCTACGGACGGTGCGCCGGTGAGGTCGTGCCCTTCCGCGAGGGCGGTCATGGCGCCGCAGGCGGAGTGTCCGCACACGACGATGTCCTTCACGCCCAGGACGGCGACGGCGTATTCGATGCTCGCAGCCGTGCCGTCGGCGTGGGCGGTGTGTGCGGTGTGTGCGGGGACGAGGTTTCCGGCGGTACGGATGACGAACAGCTCGCCGGGGTCGGTCTGGGTGATCAGCTCGGGTATGACGCGTGCGTCGGAGCAGCTGATGAAGAGCGTGCCGGGCTGGTGGGTGCCGGCCAGGCGGGCGAAGAGCCCGGCCTTGGCGGGGTGGATCTCCCGTTGGAAGCGGTCGATTCCCTCGGCGAGGTGGTGCATGACCCGTGATTCCCTTCGGTCGGTCGTGGCCGGTGGGCGATGTCATTCACTCTGCATGACCAGCATCTATAGTGTCCAAGAGCTGATATCACCTACAGCCATCGATGGTGTCTATAGTTGACTCATGAGGCCGGAACTGCGTCACCTGCGCTATCTGCTCGCGGTCGCCGAGCACGCCAACTTCACCCGTGCCGCCGAAGAGCTGCACATCTCCCAGCCCACGCTGTCCCAGCAGATCAAACAGCTCGAGAAGGCCCTCGGCGTGCTACTGCTGGACCGCACCGGCCGTACCGTGCGCCTGACCGACGCCGGCGCCGCCTACGCCCACTACGCCACGCGGGCCCTACGTGACCTCGCCGCCGGGGAGCGCGCCGTGCTGGACGTACAGGACCTCTCCCGGGGCCACCTGCGGCTCGCGGTCACACCCACCTTCACGGCGTACCTCACCGGGCCGCTCGTTTCCGCCTTTTATGCCGGCCACCCCGCCGTCACCCTCGACATCCGCGAGATGACCCAGGACCGCATCGAAGCGGCCCTGCTGGACGACCTGCTCGATCTGGGCATCGCCTTCGCGGGCGCCCACGCGCCCGGTATCGAGGCCACCGTGCTGTTCACCGAAACCCTCGGTCTCGCCGTCGGCCCCCACCACCCGCAGGCGCACCGCGACCCGATGCCGGTGGCGGAGCTGAACGAGCACCACCTCGCCCTGCTCAGTGCGGACTTCGCCACCCGCCGGCACGTCGACGCGTACTTCGCCGTTCACGGCATCCGCCCCCGCGTCGCGGTCGAGGCCGACTCCCTGAACGCCCTCACCGAGATCGTCACGCGCACCCCGCTGGCCACCGTGCTGCCCGACGCCATCACCCGCGACCACCCCCGCCTCGCCCCCGTCGCCCTCAGCCCCGCGCTCCCCGCCCGCACCGTGACGCTGCTGCGCCGGGAAAGCGCCTACCAGAGCGCTGCCGCACGCGCGTTCACCCGGCAAGCCGCCGCCTGGAGCCGGAGCCAGGACCTCACCTCCTGACCCGGCGGGGTTCAGCCTCGGGTCCTGCCGAACAGGCGCCCGGCCAGGTCGGCGCCCATCCAATGGTGCGGACGCCGTCCACGTCGCGCAGGAACCAGCGGATGCCGAACGCGCCGCCGAGGACACTGCGCCCCCGCCCGGGTTGTTGGCGCGGGTGTCCTTCCGCTGCCGCGCGACGACCGGTGTTCCGTCGTCGTCGGCGTTGTGTCCGACGGCGAAGCGCCGGGTCATGGCCTCCTCGGCCGAGAAGGTGGTGTGCGACAGCTGCTTCCGGCACGGGGTGAGTGCGCAGTGGATGGCGCGGATCCCCGACATCGAGCACCGCGAGGGGGATGCGCTGCTGATGCCGGAACCGGCCCGGCGGGCAGAGCCCGCGGGCACCCTCTGGTCCAGCCTCGACGGCCGCCTCGAACGCAGCGTGCGCTACCGGGACGTGTACCGGTCGATCGGCCTCGGCGACGAGATGCGCGTCCTGCTGCGGAGCTGTGGTCTGGCATGGGGCGCGCTGGTCCTCGTTCGGGCCGCGGACCGGCCGCCGTTCTCCGACGCCGAGACGGCGATCGCCGCCCGGCTGTCCCAGCCGCTCGGGCGCGCGCTGCGGCGCGGCCTGGCGGTGACCGCGGACCCGGCGCAGCCGGGAGCGCCCGGCCTGGTACTGCTGTGCCGGCGGTGCGGCCGTCGCCGTGCGGCCGACGGCGGTCGCGGCGGCGAGCAGGGCGCTCACGGACTTTCTGCGGATGGACATGCCGGATCCCCCCGGGATCCGAGTGACTCGACGGCCCGGCGAAGCCCGGGCCGGGTCAGCGGAGGTCGAGCCGCATCAGGATGCGGGGGTGCCCGGCCAGGACCGAGGTGGTGTCGGCGGCGTGGACGAAGCCGGCGCGTTCGAAGTTCTTCCGGAGCCCGGCGTACGCCATCGTCAGGTCGACCCTGGCGTCGCCGCTGTCGAGGGGGTACGCCTCGATCGCCGGTGCGCCGTGGCTGCGGGCGAACTCGACCGCGCCCTCGATCAGGGCGTGCGAGATGCCCTTCTTGCGGTGGCCGGGGCGTACGCGGATGCACCACAGGGACCAGACCGGCAGGTCGTCGAGGTGCGGGATCTTCCGGCTGCGCGCGAAGGAGGTGTCCGAGCGCGGTGCCACCGCGGCCCAGCCGACCGGCTCGTCGCCGTCGTACGCGATCACGCCGGGAGGCGGCTGCGTACGGCACAGCTCGGCGACGTACGCGCCGCGCTCCGGCCCGCGGAGTTCGTTGTTCAGCTTGGACGGGATCCGGTAGCTCAGACACCAGCAGACGTTGGCACCGGGCGACTTCGGGCCGAGCAGCGCACGGACGTCTTCGAAGGCCGAAGCGGGGCGAACGTCGATGGTCATGGCATCACGATGCCATGCGTCCGCGGCGACGCCGCCGAGCCTTCGCCGTGTGACCGGCGACGGCCTGCCGGCGGGGCGGTACCAGGGAGTGTCGTCAAAGTGGCGTCGTCCGCCCCGACCGGACGGCTTTGACGACACGAGCTAGAGGTCGGCGAGGGGTCTGCCCGCGGAGTCGTAGAGGGTGATGGTGATGCGCTCGGCCGAGCGCGGGGTGTGGGCGTACCAGACTCCCCAGCCGGGACGGCCCGGGAGTTGGAGGAGGGTGGCGGTGATCTTCTTCCCCGTCCCGTCGGTGAGTTCGACGCGGCCGGCATCGCGAGTGCCGTAGTAGACGCCGGAGTTGAACGCCCCTCCGCTGCCGGACTGCATCTGATGGCTGACTCCCGGCTCCGCGAGGTCGATGTTGCCGTCGGTGACGCTGCGGAAGTTCTCGTAGCCGTCGGAGTTCGCCCAGTGCTTGCCGTCCTCGGTCAGCCACACGGTCCAGCCCTTGCCCACGTCCACGCGCTCGCCCGGAGCCACGCTCCTGGGTGGCAGCGGCTCGGGCACCGAGGGCGAGGGGGCCGGGAGTGAGGCGGGCGGGCCGGGCTTCGCGGTCGCGGCCACCGAGGGCTGCGAGGACCCGGCAGGCCCGCCGAACAGGGTGACGGCGGCCAGCGCCGCGGCGGCGGCGCCGAGTCCCGCCAGCGCGGCCGACCGGCGCAGGCGGCGCGCCCGGCCCTTGCGGCGCACGTCCACCAGCGGTACCGGGCTCGGGGTGACGCCGTGGGCGGTCTCCGCGAACACCGCGCGGAGCCAGTCGGCTTCCGTGCCGGATTCGGGGGTCATCTGCGCGCTCCGGAAGGGTCGGGGAGGTGGGGGTCTGGGGAGGCGAACCCGGGGTGGGCCCGCAGCGCGGCCAGGCCGCGCCGGGTATGGGTCTTGACCGTGCCGATCGAGCAGTTCAGCGCGTCGGCTATCTCGTGTTCCGGCAGGTCTTCCCAGAAGCGGAGCACCATCACGGCCCGCTGGCGGGGCGGGAGCCCGGCCAGGGCCTCCAGGAGGGCCGTGCGCTGCGCGACGGCCTCGGCGTGGCCCGCGTGCGCGTTGCGCCGGGAGTCGGGCACCGCCGGAGTCAGCAGCTGGACGACCCGTTTGCGGCGCAGGCGGCTGAGGTTGTTGTTGATCAGCGCGCGGCGCACGTAGGGGTCGACCTCGTCCCGGGGGACCCGCCGCCAGCGCGCGTAGACCTTGACGAGCGTCGTCTGCACAAGGTCCTCGGCCTCGTGGAAGTCGCCGGTCAGCAGCTGCGCCGTGCGCACCAGGCGCGGCCAGGCCGCAGTGGCGAATTCTGCGAAGTCCGGGTCCTCGGCCACGGTCTCGTGGGGCACGGAAATGGGAGGCCTCGCGATCGTTCGGTAGTCGGTGGTCGGTAGTGGGACGGCGGCGGGCGCGGGAGGGGGCAGGGTCCGCCCCGTGACGGACCCTGCCCCGGTCAGGTGCGCCCCGTCGGGGGCGTTACGCGGGGAGCTCGGCCAGCAGTCTGCCCGCCCGGTCGTACAGGGCCACGCTCTGGTCCCCGGACTGCTCCGAGGACGGCGTCTGCGCGTACCAGACTCCCCAGTCGGGGCGGCCGGGCAGGGCGAGGAGGGCGGCGGTGGTCTTCTTGCCGGCGGCGTCGGTCAGTACGACGCGGGCGGCCTTGCGCGTGCCGTAGAAGACGCCCGAGTGGAACGCGCCGGCGCTGTCGGACTCCATCTGGTGGCTCACGCCCGGCTCCGAGAAGTCGAGGTTGCCGTCGACGACGCTGCGGAAGTTCTCGTAGCCGTCGGGGCCCGACCAGTGCTTGCCGTCCCTCGTCAGCCAGACCGTCCAGCCCTTGCCCGCGTCCACGCGCTCGTTGGGCAGGACGACCCGGAGCTTCGGGATCGCGGCCTTCGGGACCACGGCGTGCGCGGGCACGGCGGCCGGGGCGGCCGCGGCCGGGGCTCCGGCCGCGCCCGCTGCCATCGGGGTGCCCATCACCGTGGCGGCCACGGCGGCGGCCAGCAGGTACTTCTTCATCCGGTTGCTCCTGAGATCGCTTCTGTGGTCGACAAGAGTGGAGCGGCGCCTCTCCACTCCCTCAAACGCCCACGCGGCCGGAGCCGGATGACATGTCCGCGAAGAATTTTTTCGGATGCGGTACGCACTGCCCTGACCCCGGTCGCCGGCGTCAGGGCGGCGCCTACACGCGGTGGTTGAACACCGTCGGGACTATGCCGTCGACGGGCTCGCTCAGTGCGTCCAGCTCGGGGTCCAGCCCCAGGATGTCGAACAGTCGCGCCAGATCGGCCGCGTCGGCCGCCCGCGCCGCTACCGCGAGCCGCGCCCGGCGCCGTTGCGCGGCGCGCTGCCCGTCGCTGCTTCCCCTGTGTGCCTCGGTCTTGTCCACGACGGCCGATCCCACCACACGCGGGGGCTGCGCGCCTGCGCAGGACCCGTGCGCTGCTGCGAACGGACGGTTCCGTGCGGCATATGCCGGTCCGACGGCTCCCGGTTCGGCCACCCGGGGCGGCCGCGCGCCAGGACGACCTGCGGCGCGTCGGCGGTCGCTTCGCATGCCACGGCGATGTCGTTGGCATCCCCCCGTCCACCCGGTCGTTCCCCACCTGCCGGCGAGCGTGTCGTCGCCCCCCGGCCGCTGACCAGGTCGTTCCCGGCGCCGCCGTCACGCCGGGGTTTGCACGCACCCCGAGCGGGACTCCACTCTCCGGAGGAACGTTTTGCCTGGTCATCGGCAATGCGGCGGCCGCGAGCGCCACCCGGCGCCGTCTACTCGGCGACCCGGCCGGCCCCGGACGAGTGATGATCCGTAGGCCGGAAGGATCAATCCCGACACGAAGCCGTCGTCACGTTGCGTGATTGACCGCTAGGGAGGGGCCATGACGTCTTCCCCCCGCAGCCCCGCCCAGGACCTGCCACGCCGCACGGTCCTCGGTGCCGCCGTCGGCGCCGCCGTGACCACGCTGCCCACCGGACTGGCCGCGCCCGCTTCCGCGACCTCCCGCCGTCACGACTCCGGACTGCCGGAAAGGGCCGCACTCCCGGACGAGGTCGAGTACGTCGTCATCGGCTCGGGGCCCGGCGGCGGCAGCGTCGCCGCCAACCTCGCCGAGGCCGGGCATTCCGTCCTCGTCCTGGAGGCCGGCCCGCCCCACGGCAACCAGACCTACTACGACGTCCCCGGCTTCCAGCTCAAGGCCGCCCGCGACCCCGAGATCAGCTGGGACATGTGGGTGCGCCACTACACCGACGAGACCGCGCACGGCAGCCAGTGGGTGCCCGGCAAGGGCATCCTCTACCCCCGGTCCGCCACCCTCGGGGGCTGTACCGCCCACAACGCCGCCATCCTCATGTACCCCGAGCACTCGGACTGGGCGCACATCCGGGACCTGAGCGGGGACGCGGGCTGGGATCCGGAGACCATGTGGAACGTCCACTGGAAGAAGGTGCTCTCCTGGCAGCCGGCCGAACGGCCCAGCCCCGTCCTGGCCCTGCGCGACGCGTTCCTCGACAAGCTGTCCCTCGCCGCCGCGACCGAGCCCCTGCCCGCGGGGAACGTCGCCTCGTCCCTCGACCCGGACGTCAACTCCAAGGCGAACGTGGACCGCAGTGCCCAGGGCGCCTTCATGACCCCGATGACCGCCCGGGCGGGCAAGCGCCACGCGGTCCGCGAGCGCCTGCTCGCGGTCCGGGCCCGCCACCCCGCCCGCCTCACCATCGCGACCGACGCCCTCGCCGAACGCCTCGTCCTCGAAGAGCGCGAGGGTGCGCTGCGCGCCACAGGGGTGGAGTTCCTCGTCGGACGCCACCTCTACCAGGCGTTCTCCGATGCCCGCCCGCTCGCCGAGGGCGACCGCGCCGCGCTGCGCCGTACCGTCCGCGTCACCCGCGAGGTCGTCGTCGCGGGCGGCGCCTTCAACACCCCCCAACTGCTCATGCTCTCCGGCATCGGCCCGCGCGAACACCTGGCGCAGCACGGCATCACCGCGCTGCTGGACCTGCCGGGCGTCGGCAGCAACCTCCAGGACCGCTACGAGGTCTCGGTGGTCTCCCGGCTGAACCGCGATCTGGCGGCCCTGGCGCGGTGCGAGTTCCGCGACCACGACGACCCGTGCCTGACGGAGTGGAACGACCCGATGCGGCGCGCGGCCGCGCCCTACTCGTCCAACGGCGTGGTGACCGGACTGAAGCGGCGGGCGTCGAAGGGCTCCGCGCACCCGGAGATGTTCGTCTTCGCCGCGCCCGGGAACTTCGCCGGGTACGTGCCGGAGTTCGACACCAAGGCCGTGAAGGACAAGCGGCACTTCTCGTGGCTCGTCCTCAAGGGCTACGCGGCCGACCGCACCGGGACCGTGACGCTGGCCTCCGCCGACCCCACGCGGCAGCCGGAGGTCAACTTCCGGAAGATGGACGACGGACGGGCCGGGGACGCGGACGTGGCCGCGATGATCGAAGCGGTCCGCTCGATCCGCAACATGAACCGCAAGGCCGCGGGACTCCTCGACACCGTCACGGAGGAGGTCCCGGGGCCGCGGGTGAGTACGGACGAGCAGCTCGCGGCCTGGATCCGGCGCGAGGCGTGGGGACACCACGCCTCCTGCACGGCAGCGATCGGGCCGGCCGATCGCAGGGGGTCCGTCCTCGACGGACGGCTGCGGGTGCACGGCACGGCCAACGTCCGCGTGGTGGACGCCTCCGCCTTCCCGCGCATCCCGGGCCTGTTCATCATGGCTCCGACCCTCGTCCTGGCCGAGAAGGCCAGCCAGGACATCCTGCGCGACGCGCGTTAGCGCGGGGCGCGCCCGGGCGGGTGCACGGCCGGCGGCCCCGAGGGGCCGCCGGCCGTTCCGGTCAGTGGGGGTTGGCCGCGTGGGTCAGGGTCTCCCAGGCCTCGAAGTGGTTCTCGGTGCCGGCGGGGCGGCGGCTCTCGGTGAGCGCGCGGGTCTTCTCCATGCCGACGCCGAGGCGGTTGCCGAGGGCGTTGTAGCCGACCTCGGTGGAGGGTCCCAGGCCCAGGGTCAGCCGGCCGCCGCACAGCCAGGACGGCACCGCCTCGCCGAGTTCGTAGCGCGCGTGGAAGCCGAGGGCGTGCCGGAAGCGGTCCTTGAACCCGGGGTAGAGGTCGCGTCCCTGGATGCGTGAGGTCTCGGCGACGTGCATGGCGGCGGCGATGCCCATGCCGGTGTGGCCGAAGTCCCGGCAGGTCTCCTGGGCGAGGCCGTCGACGAACGTGGACTGCCCGTGCCAGTAGTCGATCAGCTCGGCCCGGGTGTCGATGCTCGAGCGCGGCGGATACTTCGGCTGCGCACCGTCGGACTTCAGGTGGAAGTACGCGGGGACGCGCCCGAGGTAGATGCCCATGGCCTTGTCGTAGCTGTCCCGGTCCTCGAGGTGGACGGAGATGCCGATGGCGGCGTCCATCATGATCAGTTCCCAGTTGCCGTTGCTGTTCGGCCTGCCGTTGATCACCTCGGGGAGGTAGACGGTGCGCAGCATGGTGGCGAAGCGGTCCTGCCGGGGCCAGCCGCCGGTGTACGTGTGCTTGATCAGCTCGGCGGCGCGCGGCCAGGTGGAGCCCGCCCAGCCGCTCTGCAGCGGGGCGTTGCTGTTCGTGTGGTCCTGGATGACCGCCGACCAGGCGTCCATCAGCTCGATGGACTTCCTGGCGTAGCGGGCGTCGCGGGTGACGTACCAGGCGAGCGCGTGCGTGTAGGCCGCTATCGCGTCCTCGCGCTCTTCGGTGCAGCCGTTGTTGGGGTTGGAGTACGAACCGCACTCGACGACCGCGCGCGGCCTGGGCGTGCGGGAGAGGGAGCCGTACTTGCTGCCGAGCATCTGGTCGTACGCGGCCTTCCACGGCTGCTGGCCGGCCTGGACCTTTGCGCGTACGAAGTCGAGTTGGGCGGCGCTGCTGAGCACGCCGGGATGGGCGAACCGGGCGGGGGCGAGGGGCGCGGCGGCGGCATCCGCGGCAGCGGTGGCCTCGGGGGTGGCGCTGACCTGCGGGGCTGCGGCCAGGGTCGCCGTGACGCCCAGGGCGAGGGCGGCCGCGGCGGCGGGCAGTCCGAAACGCATGGGGGGCCTTCCGGTCGAAGGGGTTCCGGAACGCCGAAGATACCCATGCCCATGCCAAGCCTCAACATCTGAAAAGAAAGTTTCCTATCAGCCACGGAAACGGCCCGTCGAGGGCCGACACGGCGAGGGAGTACAGGGGTACGTCCTACGCGCAGGCCGGGCAGAGTCCGCGGTAGGTGACCTCGGCCCCGGAGACCGTGAAGCCGAATCGCTCCTCCGCCGGGAGGTGTACGAGCGGACTGCCGGTCGGGTGGACGTCGCGGATGAGACCGCAGCCGGAGCACACGAGGTGTTCGTGGGGCCGGTGGGCGTTCGGGTCGTAGCGCTTCGCACGGCCGTCGGTGGAGACCTCCACGACCTCGCCCAGGGAGACCAGCTCGCCCAGGGCGTTGTAGACGGTCGCCCGGGAGATCTCGGGCAGCCGCTGCACCGCCAGGGCGTGCACCTCGTCGGCCGTCAGGTGCACGTGGTCGCCGTCGAGGACCTCCGCAACGACACGCCGCTGGGACGTCAAGCGCCAGCCGCGCCTCCGCAGTCGCTCCAGCAGAGCGCTCATCTCGGTTCACCTCTTCAGGTTCGGCGGCATGCCCGGAGTTCACCGCTGGACGTGTCCGATATCCGATTGCCTCGCGGCTTGGTGTTCTTCTTGACTTGGATTCTGTCCATCGTAGGATCGGTTGAGCAGATAACCAAGGGACTGGAAGCCTCCAGAGCGGCAGGAGACAGAGCCGTGACGCGCCACGGGCCCCGACTGTTCCATCGCATGCAGTTTTCGAGCACACAGTGATCCGCCTGGTCCGGAAGGATTCCCATGTCTGAGAACCATGATGCAATCGTCGTAGACGCGAAGGCGGAGGGCGCCGGCGGCTGCCCCGTCCCCCACGGACGGGCCTCGCACCCGACGCAGGGCGGCGGAAACCGCCAGTGGTGGCCCGAGCGGCTCAATCTGAAGATCCTCGCCAAGAACCCCGCCGTGGCCAATCCCCTCGGCGAGGAGTTCGACTACGCCGAGGCGTTCAAGACCCTCGATCTCCCGGCCGTGAAACGGGACATAGCCGAGGTCCTGACGACCTCGCAGGACTGGTGGCCCGCCGACTTCGGCCACTACGGCCCGTTCATGGTCCGCATGGCGTGGCACAGTGCGGGCACGTACCGCATCAGCGACGGCCGCGGCGGGGCCGGTGCCGGCCAGCAGCGCTTCGCCCCGCTCAACAGCTGGCCGGACAACGGCAACCTCGACAAGGCCCGCCGTCTGCTGTGGCCGGTCAAGAAGAAGTACGGCCAGAACCTCTCGTGGGCCGACCTCATGATCCTCGCCGGCAACGTCGCCCTGGAGTCGATGGGCTTCGAGACCTTCGGCTTCGCCGGCGGGCGCGCCGACGTGTGGGAGCCCGACGAGGACGTCTACTGGGGCCCGGAGACCACGTGGCTCGCCGACGAGCGCTACACCGGCGACCGGGAGCTCGAAAGCCCGCTCGGCGCGGTGCAGATGGGCCTCATCTACGTCAACCCCGAGGGCCCGAACGGCACTCCGGACCCGCTCGCCGCCGCCCGCGACATCCGCGAAACGTTCCGCCGGATGGCGATGAACGACGAGGAGACGGTCGCCTTGATCGCGGGCGGTCACACCTTCGGCAAGACCCACGGCGCGGGCCCGGCGGACAGCGTCGGCGCCGACCCCGAGGCCGCGCCGATCGAAGCGCAGGGCCTCGGCTGGAGCAGCTCCTTCGGCACCGGCAAGGGCGGCGACGCGATCACCAGCGGGCTCGAGGGGATCTGGACGAACACCCCGACCGCGTGGGACAACAGCTTCTTCGAGATCCTCTTCGGCCACGAGTGGGAGCTGTTCAAGAGCCCGGCCGGGGCGCACCAGTGGCGTCCGAAGGACGGCGCCGGTGCGGGCACCGTGCCCGATGCCCACGACCCGTCCAAGAGCCACGCTCCGACGATGCTGACGACCGACCTCTCGCTCCGGTTCGACCCGGCGTACGAGCAGATCTCGCGGCGCTTCCTGGAGAACCCGGCGGACTTCGCGGACGCCTTCGCCCGCGCGTGGTTCAAGCTGACGCACCGCGACATGGGCCCGGTCGCGCGCTACCTCGGCCCGGAGGTCCCGTCCGAGGTGCTGCTGTGGCAGGACCCGCTGCCCGCGGTGACGCACGAGCTCGTCGACGCCGCCGACATCGCCTCCCTCAAGGACCGGGTCGTGGCCTCGGACCTGTCGGTGTCTCAGCTCGTGTCCGTCGCCTGGGCCTCGGCCTCGTCCTTCCGCGGCAGCGACAAGCGCGGCGGTGCCAACGGTGCGCGCATCCGCCTCCAGCCGCAGAGCGGGTGGGAGGTCAACGAGCCCGACCGACTGGCGACGGTGCTGCGCACCCTGACGGGCATCCAGGAGTCGTTCAACGCGGCCCAGACCGGCGGCAAGCGGATCTCGCTGGCCGACCTGATCGTGCTGGCCGGTGCCGCGGCCGTCGAGCAGGCGGCCAAGGACGCCGGTTTCGAGGTCCGGGTGCCGTTCACGCCGGGCCGCGTGGACGCGTCGCAGGAGCAGACCGACGTGGAGTCGTTCGCCGCGCTGGAGCCGGCCGCCGACGGGTTCCGCAACTACCTCGGGAAGGGCAGCCGCCTGCCTGCCGAGTACCTGCTGATCGACCGGGCGAACCTGCTGAACCTGAGCGCCCCCGAGCTGACGGTCCTCGTCGGCGGCCTGCGCGTCCTGGGCGCGAACCACCAGCAGTCGTCGCTCGGCGTGCTCACCACCACGCCCGGGTCGCTCACCAACGACTTCTTCGTCAACCTGCTCGACCTGGGCACGACGTGGACGGCGACGGCCGGGGACGCGAACACCTTCGAGGGCCGAGACGCCGCCACGGGCGAGGTCAAGTGGACCGGCACCCGCGCCGACCTCGTCTTCGGGTCGAACTCCGAGCTGCGCGCGCTCGCCGAGGTCTACGCGAGCGACGACGCGAAGGCGAAGTTCGTGAAGGACTTCGTCGCCGCGTGGGACAAGGTGATGAACCTCGACCGGTTCGACCTGGTCTGATCACGGCGTCCGGGCCGGCCCGCACGGGGCCGGCCCGGACGTCCGCTGCACACCGCGCGCCGTCCGGCGTGTGACGTGTGGCGCGGGACTTCTAGCGCCAGACGGCCTGGATCGAGTCGAACTGCACCCAGGTGATCGGGTTGCCGGTGTTGGCACCGTAGACCGACACGGCGCCGGCGGTGTTGACCTCGAAGCGGCAGGCGTTGATGCCCTGGCTGTTGTTGCGCGGAGCGGCGGCGCGGACGTACCAGGTCGGGGTCAGCCCGGCCGGGAGCGTGCCGATCTTCGTGTCGGCCGTGAGGGAGCAGGACACCGCGCCGCGCGCCTGCAGGAACGTCGTGCCGGCGATGGTGATCAGGCGGACCTGCGGAGTCGCGCCCGCCTGGGCGGTGATACCGGGCTCCAGGGTGATGTCGGCCCACGGCTGGGCCTCGATGCCGCCGGCCGCGGCGGCCGGGGTGGCGGCCAGGAGGCTGCCCGCGGACAGGGCGGCGGGCAGGGCGAGGGCGGCGCCGAGGATGCTGCGGCGGTTGCGGGACATGATTCGTCGTCTCCTTGAGAGAGCGGGGAGGCTGGGAGGGAAGAGGCGAGGGGCCGGTCAGCGCCAGACCGCGCTGAAGCTGTCCAGCTGGGCCCACGTGATGGCGTTCGTGCTGCGGCCGCCGTAGAGCCACAGCTCACGGCCCGTGTCCGCCTCGACCCGCGCGACGCAGTAGCCGCCGGAGTTGTTGCGCGGCACGTTGGCGCGGGCCGGCATGCTGGGAGCCAGCACGTCGGGCAGCGTGCCGATCTTCACGTCCGCGGTGAAGCTGCCCTTGACACCGCCGCTGAGCTGCAGCGTCGTCGTGCCCGCCAGGCTGATGAGCCGGCCCTGCGGGGCGTGCGCGTCGGCGCTCACGCCACTGGCCAGCGGGATCGTCTGCCAGTCGGTGAGCACCTTGACGCCGTCGGTCTCCGGAGCGGCGGACAGCGACATGATGGTGCAGGTCCGCGGGCCCTCGTCGCACGCGAAGCCGAAGTGCACGTGCGGGACGCCGCCGCGCACCGAGACGGCCATGCCCTCCGGCTCCCGGTACGCCAGTCCGGGCGCGGCCGTGACCAGCTGCTGGTCGAGTACGGCGCCGGTGGCCCAGTCGACGGAGGTCAGGTAGGTGTTGCCGGGCGGTGGGTTGTCCGGGTTGTCGTCGGCGATCGCCTCGCCGGCGAGCATGTAGAGGACGCCGCCGAGCAGTGCGTACCCCTGGAAGACTCCGTGGGGGTCGGGCTCGGGGATGCGGGCGAGCGGCTCCCAGATCCCGGACGCGGCCTTCGCCAGGTCGTACGACTCGTACTTCTTGCCGCCGTTGTTGAAGCGGACGACCAGCCGGTTCGTCGTGGGGTCGATCGTGCACGAGACGTTGGTGGAGCCGGGCACCGGGGTGTACGGCTCGGCGTGCAGCGGGTCGCCGTAGTCCAGGACGGTGTTGTGACGGAACTCGAAGTGGGTGACGGCGGTGCCGAAGCCCTCCTTCTTCTCTTCCTCCTCGTCGTTGCCCATGGGCTTGGACGCGGTCTCGGTCCACAGCCGGGAGACGCCCGCCCGGTGCTCCACGGCCATGGAGACGCCGTGGCCGAAGCCCCGCAGGTACATGAAGCCCGTGATGGCGCCGGCCTGGCTCAGGCGGGTGACGGCCAGATCGCCGTTGTAGGCGCGCTGCGCACCGGTCTTCGGCCCGGATTCCCCGGTGAGGGTCAGGCCGCCCTGGACGACCTGGAGGACGAAGATGTCGCCGGTGACCGGGTCGATGCCGAAGGACTGCATGACCGTCGTGTTCTTGAGGGGCCGCCGGTGGAGCAGCTTGCCCGCCGGTCCGCCGATGTCTATCTGTCCGTCGACGCTGATACTCAACGCTGCGCCCCAGTTGTTCCGCTCGGGTCCCGTGTCCTGACCGGCGCCAGTCTGGCACGACGCTCCGGAGCCCCGTATTCCGGGTTTTTGGCCCCGAATTAGAGTGGTTTGGGCACGCTGGAGTCTACTCGTCGGCATGCCCGGCGCGGGACTAGGCTTCGCTCTCGCCTCCGTGGCGGGCCAGGGCGAACACGCCGGTGACGACCAGGGCCACGCCGAGGAGCTGGGGAACGAGCCACCAGCCGGCGCGGACCGTTTCCTCGTACAGCAGGATGCCCAGCAGCAGGCTGACGCCCGCGTCGCCGAGGGTCAGCGCGGGCTGCGAGGCGACCAGCGGCCCGCCCTGCATCGCGTGTTCGAGCAGCAGCAGGGCGCCGATCCCGGTCGCGCCGAACGCGTACGTCTGCCAGCTGGTCAGGAACGCGTCGAGGCCGCCCTCGTCGAGGATGTGCATCGAGGACTTCATCAGGGCGGCGGTCAGCGCGTAGCAGATCGCGGTCGCGGCCCCCAGGCAGCCGGCGCGTGCCCGGCCCGGCGGCCGCCGCAGGCCCGCCAGCGTCAGGGCCACGACCACCGCGGCGCAGGCGGCGAGCGCCGGCACCCACCGGTCCAGCGGTACGTGCGTACGGTTGCCCGCGGGCGAGGCGGCCGCCAGCGCCACGCCGAGCCCGGCGACCACGATCGCCACGGCCAGCCACAGCCTCCGCGGCATGTGCTGCCGTGTCAGCAGCGAGGCGATCAGCAGCGCCAGGGGCAGTTCCAGGACGAAGAGGGGCTGCACGAGGGACAGCGGGCCGGTGGCCAGTGCGACGGCCTGCCCCACTCCGGCGGCGATCACCGCCAGGATCCCCGCGAGCCACACGGGCCGGCGCAGCAGGTCGAGGATCAGCCCCGGCCGGAACCCGGCGGACTGCGGCACGGTGAGCGCCGCCCGCCGCTGCAGCACCGTGGCCAGCGCGTTGCTGAACGCGGCGAACAGCGCACAGAGGACCGGCAGCACAACGCCCATGCCCCGATCCTCACCGCCCGCGCGCCCGGCGGGCACGTGCCCCGCGCCGTTCGCCCGTCCGGCCCCCCGGTCGGGGGAACGTCCGGCCGCGCGCGTGGCGGGCCCGGCTCCCGGTGGTACCTCGATGGGCATGCAGCCCCAGGTGTCTCCGTTCCTCCGCACGGCCGCGGCCTACGCGTGGCGCCTCTTGGTCGTCGGCGCGGCCGTGTACGTCGTGTTCGCCGTGCTGGGCCAGTTCCACGAGATCGGGGTGGCCCTCTTCCTGGGGCTCGTCGTGGCGGCGGTACTGCGGCCCGTCGCCGACCTCGTGGCCCGCGGGCTGCCCCGGGGGCTCGCCGTCGCGGTCACCCTGATCGGCGGGATCGCGCTGGTCCTCGGGGTGCTGGCGCTGGTCGGAGAGGCGGTGGCGGGCGAGAGCACGACGCTGGTGCGGGAGTTCCGGGACGGTCTGGACCGCATCGAAGAGTGGTTGGAGCAGCCGCCGTTCCGGCTGAACCCGGATGCACTGTCGGACGTCCAGTCGCGGATCGGGCAGTTCCTCTCCAGCCACCGCTCGACGCTGATCAGTGAGGCGATGAGCGGCGCGGGCCACGCGGTGCACGTACTGACGGCGCTGGCCCTGGCGCTGTTCACGTCGGTGTTCTTCATCCACTCGGGCGACCGGCAGTGGGCGTGGTTCTGCGCGCAGCTGCCGGAGCGGATGCGGGTGCGGTGGGACATGGCGGGGCGGTCGGCCTGGCGTACGTTCACCGGCTACACGCACGGGATCGTGCTCGTCGCGGCCACCAACGCCGTCCTGGTCGGGGTGGCGCTGTACCTCCTCGGGGTGCCGCTGGCCCTCCCCCTGGCGCTGCTGGAGTTCTTCGCCGCGTTCGTCCCCCTGATCGGCTCGCCGGTCGCGCTGGCGGTGGCGGCGGTGGTGGCCCTGGCGGCGAAGGGACCGCTGACGGCGGCCATCGTGGTCGCGCTGATCGTGGTCATCGGCCAGATCGAGGGGCATCTGCTGCACCCGTTGGTGATGAGCTGGGCGGTCCGGCTGCATCCGCTGGTGGTCGCGATCTCGGTGATCGCGGGGGCGACCGCGGCGGGCGTCGTCGGCGCGGTGGTGGCCGTTCCCCTGGTGTCGGTCGTGTGGTCGGTGCACACGTCGCTGCGGGACGCCCGACGCACGGCGGCCGCCGGCGTGGCGTAGGGATGCGGCGGCCGTTCGGTTGCTTTCGTGACGTCACATCCGGATAACGATCAGCGGGTTCACATCCTGAACGATCGCTGTTCGTCTGAATTTTGATCTTGCCCTGGAGTCTGCGTTCCGCTGGGCGCCTGTATCCGCAGGACGCCCGAGGTGAACTTCACCTGGAACGAGTCCCTGGGGGAATCTTGTATTTCAGTACGGACAGGGGTGCGCCTGCCGAGCGCACCCCTCGGACGAAACACACGACCGGCGGGAGCCTGCGGGCCACCGCAACCGGTCTGGCGATCCTGATGACCGTCTCCTCGATCTACGGCGCCGAGGCGGCCATCGCGGCACCCTCGGCGCGCGCAGCGGCGGCCGAGGCCGCGGCCGCGGCCCGGGAGAGCAAGCCGCACGCTCCCGCCGCGGCTGCGGACATCCCTTCGGCGCGGGTCGCCGCCCGGCTGTCGGGCAAGCGGGTGGAGGCGTTGTCGGAGCGTACGGAGACGTCGACGACGTGGGTGAACAAGGACGGTTCGCT
>NZ_JBVJWO010000052.1:29829-44126 GCF_055602345.1 Streptomyces sp. NPDC037401 | reverse complement strand
CCCCCCCCCCCCCCCCCCCCCCCCCCCCCCCCCCCCCCCCCCCCCCCCCCCCCCCCCCCCCCCCCCCCCCCCCCCCCCCCCCCCCCCCCCCGCCGTCCGTGGTGTCCCGGCGTGCGCCGGGGTCACACGGTCAGCAGCAGCTTGCCCACGTGCGTGCTCGACTCCAGGACCCGGTGGGCCTCCGCGGCCCGCTCCATCGGGAAGGACGCGTGGACCACCGGCTGCACCCGGCCGGCCTCGATCAGCGGCCAGACGTGCTCGCGTACGGCCGCGACGATCGCGGCCTTCTCCTCCAGCGGCCGGGCGCGCAGCGTGGTCGCCGTGATCGCCGCCCGCTTCGCGAGCAGCGCGGCCAGGTTGAGTTCGCCCTTGCGGCCCCCCTGGAGGCCGATGATGGTCAGGCGGCCGTTGAAGGCCAGCGCCTGGACGTTCCGGTCGAGGTACTTCGCCCCGACGATGTCGAGGATCACGTCGGCCCCCGCTCCCCCGGTGGCGGCCTGGATCTCGGCCACGAAGTCCTGCTCGCGGTAGTCGATCAGGATGTCCGCGCCCAGCTCGGCGCAGCGGTCCAGCTTCTCCTTGCCGCCCGCGGTCACGGCCACCTTCGCGCCCACCGCCTTCGCCAGCTGGATCGCCATCGTGCCGATCCCGCTGGAGCCGCCGTGCACGAGGAAGGTCTCGCCCGGACGCAGGTGCCCGACCATGAACACGTTCGACCAGACCGTGCAGACGACCTCCGGCAGGGCGGCCGCCGTGACCAGGTCCACGCCTGCCGGTACGGGCAGCAGCTGGCCGGCCGGGACGAGAACCTTCTCGGCGTAGCCGCCGCCGACCAGCAGCGCGCACACCTCGTCGCCCACGGACCAGCCCGACACCCCGGGGCCCAGCTCCGCGATCCGGCCCGAGCATTCGAGACCGGGATAGGGGGAGGTGCCCGGCGGCGGGTCGTAGAAGCCCTGCCGCTGGAGCAGGTCGGCGCGGTTCACGGCGCTCGCCGCGACCTCCACGAGGACCTCGCCCTCGCCCGGCACCGGATCGGGGACCTCCGCCCACACCAGGGCCTCCGGGCCGCCGGGTTGGGGAATCGTGATCGCATGCATGGGCCGGAGGGTACGCGAGGCTACTCGGCCGGGCCCAGTGTCGCTGCGGGCGGTACGGCGCGCTGGATGACGATCACCCGGTCCGTCAGCTGGAGGGGGCTGGCGTGCGGGTCGTCGTACGGCAGCAGGCGGTGGCCGCGCAGCACGCTGACCACCAGGTCGTTCGTCTCGCGCACGCTGCGGCCGGCCTCCGCCCGGGTCACCGGGCGTTCGATGAGGTCGAGTCCGCTGCCCTGCTGGATGAGGTCCTCCATCACGGTGCCGGCGCTCGGGCTGAGCACGGACAGGCCCAGCAGACGGCCCGCCGCGCTCGCGCTGGTGATGACGGCGTCCGCGCCCGACTGGCGCAGCAGCGGGGCGTTCTCCTCCTCGCGGACCGCTGCGACGATCTTGGCGCCGCGGTTCAGCTGGCGGGCCGTCAGGGTCACGAGGACGGCGGTGTCGTCCCGCTGGGTGGCGATGACGATCTGACGGGCTTTCTGGAGTTCGGCGCGCAGCAGGACGTCGGAGCGGGTGGCATCGCCGACGACCCCGGTGAAGCCTTCGGCGTTGGCCGTGTCGATGACCTTGGAGCTGGGGTCGACGATGACCACGGACTCCTTCTTCAGGCCGGTGGCCAGAAGGGTCTGGAGCGCCGAGCGGCCCTTGGTGCCGAAGCCGACGACGACGGTGTGGTCGCGCAACTGGTTCCTCCAGCGGTTGAGCCGCCACTCCTCGCGGGTCCGTTCGGTGAGGACCTCCAGGGTGGTTCCGACCAGGATGATCAGGAACAGCACGCGGAGCGGTGTGATCAGCAGGATGTTCGTCAGACGCGCGCTGTCGCTGTACGGGACGATGTCGCCGTACCCGGTCGTCGACAGGCTCACGGTGGCGTAGTAGAAGCAGTCGAGGAAGTCGACGCTTTCGTTGGCGTTGTCGTGGTAGCCCTCGCGGTCGAGCCACACGATGAGCACGGTCGTGAGCAGCACCGCCATGGCCATCAGCAGGCGCTTGCTGACCTGGCGGAGCGGCTTGTCGACCACCCGCCGGGGCAGCTTCACCCGCCGCGAGGCGAGTTTTTCGTCGGCCTCGCGGGCCATTGCGTCCTGGCCGTGGAGTTTCACGTGAAACATCCTCCGGCTGCCCAGGGCAGATCGAGAACGGCCACTTCTTGTCCGGCCCGGGCCCCGTGCGGCGGTACGACGGCCAGCGCGTCCGCGGCGGCGATCCCGCGCAGCATCGCGGGCCCGTTGTAGTGCAGGGGTACGGCGTGGTCGTCGCGCAGGACGACGGGGACCAGCCGGGTGTCGTGGGGGTGGCCGTGGACCTCTTCGCGCAGCGGGGCCGTGTAGCGGGCGCGGGGTGCCAGCCCGGCCCGGGTCCGCAGCAGGGGTTCGGCGAGGGTCAGCAGTCCGGAGACGGCGGCCAGCGGGTTGCCCGGCAGCCCGACGAGGTGGCGGCCGGGGGCCAGCCGGGCGAGCAGCATGGGGTGGCCGGGGCGTACGGCGACGCCGTCGACGAGCAGTTCGGCACCGGCCCGGGCCAGGACCGGGTGTACGTGGTCCACGGGGCCGGAGGCGGTGCCGCCGGTGGTGAGGACCAGATCGGCGGTGGAGGCGGTCACGGCCCGGTACAGGGCCTCGGCGTCGTCGCCGAGCCGGCGGGTGGCGATGACGTCCGCGCCGAGCAGGGTCAGCCAGGGGCCGAGCATCGGGCCGAGGGCGTCGCGGATCAGTCCGTCGTGGGGCAGTCCCTGCGCGAGCAGCTCGTCGCCGAGGACGAGGATCTCCGCCCGGGGCCGCGGCAGGGTCTCCAGGCGGTCGTATCCGGCCGCTGCGGCCAGTCCGAGGACGGCGGGGGTCACCAGGGTCCCGGCGGGCAGCAGGAGGTCTGCGGAGCGGCACTCCTGGCCGCGCGGCCGGATGTCCTGGCCGGTGACGACCTCGCGGTCGGCGTGCAGCCGGCCCTTGGCGTCGGTGTGGGAGTGCTCGCTGCGGATGACCGCGGTGGTGTCGCCGGGGATCCGGGCGCCCGTGGCGATCGGTACGGCCTCGCCGTCGGCCAGCGGGACGGGCCGGTCGCCGCCCGCGAGGATGCCGCCGCCGTCCCGTACGGCCCAGGGGCCGGGGCCCGCGACGGCCCAGCCGTCCATGGCGGAGCTGTCGAACGAAGGGAGGTCGGTCAGGGCCTTCAGCGGGGTGGCCAGCACCTGGCCGAGGGCCGCGTCGAGGGCTACCGGCCGGGCTGCGGCGGGTGCGGCCTCGGCGCTGCGCGCGGCGATCCGGCCGGCCTCGGGCCAGGCGGTGGCGCGGTGGCGGACCGGCGCGGCGGGCCGCGGATCCCGGCTGACCAGGGCGAGCGCCTCCTGTACTGCGCTTTCCTCGGTACTCTCCGCTGCCTCCGCTGCCTCCGCCGCCCCGGCCGTCGCCCCGGCTGTCGCCCGGGCGCAGTCCTGCGCGCCGTCCCCGGCCGTGCCCGGTGCGGCGTTCGCCGCGGCTTTCCCGGCGGGCTCCGTGGCCACCATGCGGCCGGCGCCCCGGGCCGTGCCCCCGGTGGCGCCGCCGGCGAGGTCTTCGGCCGTTCCAGGGGCGGTGGTCCGCGCGGTTCCCCGGGCGGGGCCGGCGGCGGGTGCCCGGGCGGTGTCCCGCGGCGTGCTCCCGATGGTGCCGAGAGCCGCGGTTCCGGGCGTGAGCCCGGCTCCGCCGTCCCCTGCGGGGCCGGCGGCGGGTGCCCGGGGCGTGCTCCCGGCGGGGGCGGCGAGTTCCCCGGTGGGCCTCCCCTCCCGGCCCCCGGCGGGCTTTCCGGGTTCCTGGCCCAGGGGGGTCATCCGGTGCCGGGCCCGGACTCGGCGGCCCAGCGGCCGGCCAGGGCGGCGGCCTTGCGGGTGGCCTCCTCCAGGGACAGGCCGCCCTGGGCCGCCGCGTACCCGACCAGGAAGGTCGTCAGCGGGGCGGCAGGGCGGGCGACGCCGTGTGCGGCGTCGCGGGCGAGGTCGAGCAGGGCGGGGATGTCGACGTCGAGGTCGATGCCGAGCTCGGTCTTGACTGCGGTGATCCATTCGTCCAGCACGTTCCCATGCTCCCTGATCCGTGCACGCGCCGCCGCGAGATCGTCCCAGGTGTCGCAGTCGAACGCGGCGAGCGGTGCCGCGCCGGTACGGTCGAGGTCCAGTGCGGCCGTCAGCAGGCGCAGCGGCAGCCCGCCGAGCGTGCCGTGTTCGGTGGCGATCAGCGCCAGCTCGCGGCGCAGCGGCTCCGCCCGGTAGGCGGCGACCAGCGGCTGGTCGCGGCCGTCGGCGTCGGTCAGGAGCACGCCCTCCGGCTCCCGGGCCGCGCCGAGGCCGGCCAGCAGCGTGCCGACCGTCTCCTGCCCCAGGAACGGCAGGTCGGCGGAGAGGACGAGGATCCGTTCGGCCGCGGTGTGCTGCAGCCCGGCGTGCAGGGCGGCCAGCGGACCGCCTCCGGGCGGCTGTTCGCGTGCCCAGGTCACCGGCCGGGCGGTGTCCCGTCGTCCGCCGACGACGACCGTCACGTCCGCGTCCCGGCAGGCGTCGAGGACCCGGTCGAGCAGGGCCCGCCCGCCGACGCTCAGCCCCGGTTTGTCGGCCCCGCCGAGCCGCCTGGCCGCGCCGCCCGCCAGCACGATCGCGTCAAAGGTCATGCCCACGAGTATGCGCGTCCTATCTCCCGTATCCCAGGCCCCACTTAGCCCGCCTTCAACCCCGGTGGGCGGGCGGCCCGCACGCGGAAACGGCACGGGGCCCGCACCAGGCGGGCCCCGCAGGGAAGGAAGGCCGGCAAGGACGCCGACTACAGGTGAGGACGCCGGCTACAGGTACGGACCGGAGCGGACGGGCCCGTGGGAGCCGTCCTCGTCGTCGTGCGAAGCACCCGGCGGAAGCGCGCGCCGCATCTGTTCCAGCTGCGCCCGCGCCGCCATCTGCTGCGCGAACAGAGCCGTCTGGATGCCGTGGAACAGGCCCTCCAGCCAACCCACCAACTGGGCCTGCGCAATGCGCAGTTCCGCCTCGGAGGGAATCGTCTCGTCCGTGAAGGGGAGGGAGAGCCGCTCCAGTTCCTCGACGAGCTCGGGTGCGAGCCCGTCTTCCAGCTCCTTGACCGAGCTGGCGTGGATGTCCTTGAGCCGGACCCGGCTGGCCTCGTCGAGAGGAGCCGCTCGGACTTCTTCCAGAAGCTGCTTGATCATGCTGCCGATGCGCATGACCTTGGCGGGCTGTTCGACCATCTCCGTCACCGGGACCTCGCGCGACTCGTCATCGGCGCCGCCGACCGCCATCCCGTCCTGTCCCACGATGAGAACGTGCTGGGGGCTGTCCTGCGACCGTTCACTCCTCGGCATCTCCATGCCGCCATTCTCTCGCACACCGTCGTCAAGACACGGTGTGCCCCCGCGCGGGTGTGATCCACCCTGCACGGGGGCACGAGATCGTGCGCCGGTGGTGTCAGGCGGCCGCCCGGCGGGCCAGGGCCCCGCTGGAGCGGGTCACGAGAGCCGCCAGCAGCGCCGCTCCGAGCGGTACGGCCACGAGCAGCGCGGCGACCGTCCCCCACGGCACGACGACCGGTACGTACGGCGGGGTCATGCCGCCGCCGAAGCCCCGCGACAGGGCTTCCTCGAACCATCCCTGCTGCTCGCGGCGCTCGGTCAGCCGCAGCCCTATCGCGGGCAGGATCCCGGCGGCCGAACCCAGGACCACGCCCATCGCGGCCACCACCCCGCACTGGAACCCGCTCAGGGTCCGGCGCACACGCGGCGGGGCGCCCACCGCGGCGAGGGTCTTCAGGTCGGCCTCGGCGTCGGCCTGGGCCAGGCCCGTGGCGATGCCCGCCGCGCCGATGGTGACCACACCGGCGAAGATCGCCAGCGCCAGCAGGGTCAGGTTGTTCTCGCTCTCGAAGCCGTCCTCGACGTAGACCTGCGGGTCGGCGCCCATCCGGTCGAGGGCCCCGTCGAGCTTCTGCCGCTGCGCGGACGTCGGCAGCCCGTCCGTCGTGAAGTACGAGCCCAGCGGCACCGTCTTCAGCCCCGCGGACTTCACCGTGGACGGCGGCAGCACCAGCCTGATCCCGTAGCCCTCCGCGCCGGCCGCGTGGTGGACGGCGAAGCTCTTGCGCTCGCCCGGGGGCTCCTTGCGGGCCTGCACGGCCCGTTCGGCCTTCTCGGAGTCGGCCACGACGATCAGCGTGACCTTGCCGTCCTTCACGAGGCGCCGGTCGAAGGCGACGGGCTTGCCGTCCTTCAGGGCGCGGGCGGCCGCCGGGTCCTTGACGGCGAGCGCGGTCATCAGCTTCTCGTCGGCGACGACGGCCTCGTTCTCCGCGTAGTGGTTGACGGAATTGCAGCGCCAGTCGTCGTTCATCTTGCGGCGCTGCTCGGGGGTGAAGGAGTCGGACCCGTCCTCGGCTTCCCACATCGGGCAGTCCTGCCCCTTGGGAATGACCAGCTCGATCCGTCCGCAGCCCTTGCTGACGGCCCACCGTTCGCAGTCGGGCCGGCCGACCACCAGGCGCTCCACGTCCGCCCGTACCGCCACCGGCAGTTCCCGGCTCAGGGCGCTGCGGACCGCCGGGATGTCCCGGAAGCCGTCGGCACCCGAGCTCAGGACGCTGCCGGAGCCGTCGGGCAGCTGCGCCCGGTACTCGTGCCGCAGCTGGACGTCGTTGCTCGCCTGGTACGTGGCGACGGCGACCGTGCCGGCCACCGCGGCCAGGACGGCGGCCACGGCAGGTGCCGTACGCCCGCGGTTGCGCACGGCGTCGCGCAGCGCGAGCCGCGGCGACAGCGGCAGCCAGCGGCCGATCCGGCCGAACATGCCGACCAGGGTGGGCGTCAGGGCGACCACGCCCAGCTCGGCGATCGCGCTGCCGCCGGCGACGACGGCGAAGCCCAGGCTGGAGGTGGTGCCGTACAGCGCGATCGCCACACCGACGGCGACGGCGATCATGCCGATGACCGGCAGGACGCGGTTGGCCCGGCGCACTCCGCGGCGCCCGGTGAGCGAGGCGAGCACGGTCTGCCGGGACGCGGTGACGGCCGGGACGATCGCGGCCAGCAGGCCGGTCACGACGGCGAGTGCGCCGATCGCGAGCAGTTCCAGCGGCCGGACGTCGAAGTTGCCGAAGCGGGCGCCGAGCTGGTCCTCCAGCACGGGCCGCAGCCCGACGGTGAGGGCGATGCCGAGCACGGTGCCGATGACGGCCGCCGCGGCGCCGATGACCAGGCCGCCGGACAGCACGATCGCGCGGATGTGGCGCCGGTCGCCGCCGTTGGCGCCCACCAGGCCCAGCTGGCGCCGCGAGCGCCGGGCGCCCACGGCGAACGCCGGACCGGCCAACAGGCAGATCTCCAGCATGGCCAGGCCCACGACCGTGGCGAGACCGGCCAGTTCGGCGGCCTTCACGGCAGTGCTCTGCTGGTATCCGCCCGGCTCCTGCCGGTAGTACGGCACTTCGGAGTCGGCGGGCGGGTTCAGCGTGACGGCACGGGACTTGACCACCACGCCCTTGGTGTTGGCCGCCTTGACCATGTTCCACGTGAAACCTTCGCCGCCGATGCTCGCCAGGTAGCTGACGGAGTACTCGACGCCGCTCAGCCCGGCACGGGTGAGGGCCTTGTTGAGCGGGGCGATGAAGCTTCCCGGCGGGGCGAGCAGGGCGTCGGACTTGAGCGCGTCGGGCATTTCGTACGCGCCGGTGATCAGGTACGCGCGGTCGGTGCCGCGCGGGACGACCTTGGAGCCCACGTACAGCCCGGAGGTCTCCAGGAAGTGCGTGGTGGCGGCGATCTCGCCCGCCTCCTGCGGGAACCGGCCGCGGTCGAGGGTCAGCAGCCCCTTGGCGAGCGGGTCCGCAGTGTCCAGTTCGCGGACGGAGACCGGGAGCAGGCCGTGCCGGGTACGGACCTTCGCGGAGCCGTCGACGTCCTTGAGGACGCGGGCGCCGGGCGGGACGGTCGCCGGGACGTCCGCGCCGATCGCCGGCGGCGGGGCCCACTGGTCGGTGGGGCGGCCCGCCGACGCGTACGACCCGGCGTCCGGCGTCTGGTAGAGGGCCACGCCGCCCAGACCCGGGTCGTGCAGCCGCGCGTCGGCCGCGCCGAGCGTGCGGTCCATGCGCTGCGTCACGGACAGCTCGGCGCTGCGCAGGGTCAGGTCGGCGGCGCTCACGCCCATGATCGGCAGGGCGATCATGGCGAGGACGAGGGCGCTGCGGCCCTTGGAGCGCCAGGCGTCGCGGCGGGCTATCCGGATCGCCGCGATCCAGGAGTGGTACCAGGAGTTCACTGTGCGGCCGCCTGCCCCGAGAGCAGTGAGTCGGGCGCGGTGCGCAGGGTCTCGTCGACGACCCGTCCGTCGCGCAGGAAGACCACCCGGTCCGCCCAGGCGGCGAAGCGCGGCTCGTGGGTGACGAGGACGCCGGCCGCGCCCGCGTCGCAGCGGGCCCGCAGCAGGGCGAGTACGGACTCGCCGGTCTCGGAGTCGAGTGCGCCGGTGGGCTCGTCGGCCAGCACCAGGCGGCGGTCGCCGACCAGGGCGCGGGCGATGGCGACGCGCTGCTGCTGGCCGCCTGACATCTCGTCGGGGAAGCGGTCGGCGAGTGAGGACAGGCCCATCTCCTCCAGCGCGGCGAGCGCCGAGACGCGGGCCTTGCGGGCGGAGGTGCCGTCGAGTTCGCGCGGCAGGGCGACGTTCTCGGCTGCGGTCAGCGCCGGGATCAGGTTGTAGTCCTGGAAGACGTAGCCGATGGAGCGGCGGCGCAGGGCGGCGAGCTCCTTGCGCTTGGCGCGGGTGATGTCGGTGCCCTCGACGACGACCTGGCCCCCGGTGGGGGTGTCGAGGCCGCCCGCCAGGGTGAGCAGCGTGGACTTGCCGGAGCCCGAGGGGCCCATGACGGCGACGAGTTCGCCTGGGTGGACCGCGAGGTCTATGCCGCGCAGGGCGTGCACCTCGGTGGCGCCGCTGCCGTGTACGCGGGTGAGCTGCCGGAGCTCCAGGACGGGCTGGTGTTGCTGGACGGGCATGGAGAAGGTCCCCCCTGGGACGGAGTCAGCTCCGAGCTGTGCGGGCTGCGGGCTGGGCGGCGGTGGTGGTGGCCTGGAGCGGTGTGGCCGGGGCTCCCCGTTCGGCCAGTACGGAGAGCCGCGCCAGCCTGGATTCGGAGTGGTCGAGCCACCGGGCCTCGGCTTCGGTCTGGAAGATCAGCTGCTCGAGCACGAGGAGCCAGGCGATGTCGTCGCGCTCGCGGCTCTGCCCGCTCTCGATGGCGGTCAGGGCCTGCATCTTGAGGCGGGTGTAGTCCTGCATCGCGCGGATGGTGGCGGAGCGCTGGGCCTGGATCACGGCGCGGATGTCCACGCCGGGGGCCCCGACGGCCATCGCGAGCTTGATCGACAGCTCGTCGCGGGGCGGGTTGGTCCGGTCCACCGGCCGCTCGTACCACTCGCGGAGCTCGGTGCGCCCGGCGTCCGTGATGGCGTAGAGGGTGTGGCCGGCCTCGTCCGCCCCGCTGGGGGCGACCAGGCCGTCGCGCTCCAGCCGGGCGAGGGTCGTGTAGACCTGCCCGACGTTCAGCGGCCAGGTGGCGCCGGTGCGGGATTCGAATTCGGTACGCAGCTGGGAGCCGTACCGGGGTCCTTGCTCCAGGAGGGCGAGGAGTCCATGGCGGATCGACATACCGAGTATGTATACCGGGTATGGTCGGCGCTGCAAACCGTCTCGGGATGTACATCCCAGGGGGGACCCCGGTCCGCCGGTCCGGGGTCAGGGGCCGGTCAACGGCGTAGCCGCATGCCCAGGAAGCCGAGTCCGAGGCCCACCATCGCGAGCCCGGCGCCCAGCGGCACGATGTGTGCGGCGAGGTCGGCGGCCCGCTGGTTGGTGTTGGCGCCCAGGGCGGTGACGACGGGCGGCGGGCTCGTTTCGGCCGCCGGCTGCTCCGGCGGCCGCTCCGGCGAGGGGACCTGCGGCTGCTGCGGCTGCTGCGGCTGCTGCGGCGGCGGGGCCTCCGGCACGGGCCGGGCGGCGGGGAGGACCTCCGCGTCCGCCTGCTCGACGTCCACCCGGCCGGGGCGCAGCCGCCCGGCTCCGGCCGCGGTCCCGGCCAGCCGGGCTTCGCCGGGCGCGGCGGGAGACGAAACGCGGGGCGTGTCGGGGGTGCCGGGCGTACGGGCGGCCGCGTGGCCGGGGGCGGCGGGCATCAGCAGGCCGAGGGCGCAGGCGGCCCCGGCGGTCCACCGGAGCGCACGGAAACGTCGATTCACGGGGAGCCCCTCCCGTCCCGGATGACCGGCAGGCCGAGATGTCAGGCTCAGATTCACACGCCGGGACGAACCCGGCATCTCGGGCGGCGCGGAGGGGCTGCCCGGGGTCCGCCGCGGGCCTGTCCGCGGCATGTTCCGGGTCCACGCCGGGCCCTGCTCCGGATCTACGCCGGGCCGTGCCGCAGATCTACGCCGGGCCGTGCCGCAGATCTACGCCGGGCCGTGCCGCAGATCTACGCCCGGCCCTGCTCCGGATCTGCGCCGACCCCGAGCCGGGGTTGCTCCGGGCCTACTCCGGGTCTCCGGTGGCGACGTGCAGCGTGAACTTGGCGTCCTTCGGGTCGATGTCCTCGCCCACCTCGGGGAACTGCTCGAGCACGGTGTCCTCGCCCCACACCCCGCCGTTGCGCGGCTTCTCCTCCACGGTCCAGCCCGCCGCCTGGAGGCAGGCCTTCACCGAGAGCAGGTCCTTGTACCGGAAGTTCGGTGCCTTGACCTTGTCCGGGTCGTTGTACGCCTCCTGCGGCTCCTTGCACTCGCTCACGTCGATCGTGCGCGTGCGGTCCGGGCCCCGGTGGCCGGGCTTCTCGGACTGGCTGGACTGGCTGGCGTCGTTCGCCACCGGCGTCTCGCCCCCCTTGTCCCCGCCGATCTGGTCCAGGGCGTAGACCAGCCCGCCGATCGCCAGCAGCACGACCGCGACGGCGCCCACGACGGCCGGGGCGCTACGGCGCCGGCCGCCCCCGCCCGACGGCCCCTGCGGGGAGATCGTGTACGGCTGCGGTACGGGGGTGTGCACCTGCTGCGGCACCGGGGTGTGCACCGGCTGCGCGTACGGCGCCTGCTGGGGCGGGTAGGCGTAGCCGCCGGACTGCTGCGGGTGCGCCTGCTGCGGGTGGGCGAGCGGCTGATGGGGCGTCTGGTGGTGCTGCGGCTGGTGCTGCGGCTGCGGCGTGGGAGCGGGCGCGTAGGGCTGGTACGGCTGCTGGAGCGCCTGCGGCGGCGGGGCCTGGAGGGAGGCGTCCACCGGCGGGAAGACCGTCGAGCCGACCCCCGCCCCGCTGTTGACCGGAGCCGCGCCCTGGACGATGACCGGCGCCTGCGTCTGACCGGCCGCGAGCACCCGGTCGCACGCGTCGCGCATGGCGGCGGCCGTGGGGAAGCGCTCGTTCGGATTCTTCTTCAGCGCGCGGGCCACCAGCGCGTCCATCGCCGGGGTCACCGACCGGTTGACCGACGACGGCGCGACCGGCTCCTCCTGCACGTGCGCGTACGCGATCGCCAGCGGCGAGTCGGCCTCGAAGGGCAGCCGGCCGGTCAGCAGCTGGAAGAGCATGATGCCGACGGAGTACAGGTCCGAACGCGCGTCCACGCCGCGCCCGAGCGCCTGCTCGGGGGAGAGGTACTGCGGGGTGCCGACGACCATGCCGGTCTGCGTCATCGAGGTGACGCCGGACTGCATCGCGCGGGCGATGCCGAAGTCCATCACCTTGACCAGGCCGCGCTTGGTGATCATCACGTTGCCGGGCTTGATGTCCCGGTGCACGAGGCCCATCTCGTGGCTGGCCTCCAGCGCGGCCAGCACGTCGGACGTCACCTTCAGCGCACGGTCCGCGGGCATGGCGCCGTGCTGCGCGATGTCCGCCTGGAGCACCGAGCCGAGCGGCCTGCCCTCGACGTACTCCATGACGATGTACGGCATCGGAGCGCCGCCGTCGGCCTCCGTCCCACCCAGTGAGACGGTGTCCTCACCAGTGTCGAAGACCGACACGATGTTCGTGTGCGACAGTTTCGCAACAGCTTGGGCCTCACGGCGGAAGCGCTCGCGGAACGACTGCTCGCGCCCCAGCTCGCTGTGCATCGTCTTGATGGCGACCTGACGGTCCAGCGAGGCGTCGTACGCGAGGTACACGGAAGCCATGCCGCCCTCACCCAGCAAGTCCCTCAGCTGGTAACGGCCGCGGGCCAGGGAACCGCCTGCGTACCGGCCCTGAGTGCCGTCCTGGCTCATGACTGTGCTTCCCCTCGGGCGCTGCTGCGGGACCCCTGCCGGTCCGTATGACGCGGCCCAGTCTGCCGGAGGGCAAGCACACGTCAAGCCGGGGTTCCCGTTCCGTGACCACACGCGGACCGCGCGTTGACCCTGTCGTATCCCTGACCGGTGCACGGCGCGGAGGCTGTAGCGTTCGTCGGAGCACTCTGCACAAGACCACCGCGACCACCGCTGGGAGCGGCCAGAAACGACGGTGAGGACTGATGGCACCCGAACCCGAGGGAAACGGCGCCGGGATGGCTGATGTTCCCGAGCAGTTCGGCGCAGGCGGCCTCGTCGGAGACGGCCGCTACCGGCTGACGCACCGTCTCGGCCGGGGCGGCATGGCCGAGGTGTTCGCCGCCGAAGACGTACGGCTGGGCCGCACGGTCGCCGTGAAGCTGCTGCGCGCCGACCTCGCCGAGGACCCGGTCTCCAAGGCCCGCTTCACGCGCGAGGCGCAGTCGGTCGCCGGGCTCAACCACCACGCCGTCGTCGCCGTGTACGACTCGGGCGAGGACCAGGTCGGCCCGAACGTCGTCCCCTATATCGTCATGGAGCTGGTTGAAGGCCGGACGATCCGGGACCTGTTGATCAGCGCCGAGGCGCCGGGACCCGACCAGGCACTCATCATCGTCTCGGGCGTCCTCGAGGCCCTCGCGTACTCGCACCAGCACGGCATCGTGCACCGCGACATCAAGCCCGCCAACGTCATCATCACCAACACGGGTGCCGTGAAGGTGATGGACTTCGGCATCGCGCGCGCCCTGCACGGCGCGCAGTCGACGATGACCCAGACCGGCATGGTCATGGGCACCCCGCAGTACCTCTCCCCCGAGCAGGCGCTCGGCAAGGCCGTCGACCACCGCAGCGACCTCTACGCGACCGGCTGCCTGCTGTACGAACTGCTCGCGCTGCGGCCCCCGTTCACCGGCGAGACGCCGCTGTCGGTGGTCTACCAGCACGTCCAGGACGCGCCGGTGCCGCCCTCGCAGATCGCCCCGGGCGTGCCCGCGGAGCTCGACGGCCTGGTGATGCGCTCGCTCGCCAAGGACCCGGACGACCGCTTCCAGAGCGCCGAGGAAATGCGCGGGCTGGTCCAGTACGCGCTCCAGATGCTCCAGGATCAGGGCCCCCACACCGGTACGTGGAACACCGGCCCGGTGACGATGGCGCTGCCGCACGGGCAGGGCGGCGGGCACGCGCCCACCGCCGCCGTGCCGCAGCCCGGCTCCGGCCCGCAGCAGGGCTACCCGTCACACGCCACGACCTCCCAGTTCGGGCAGCCGATGGTGCCTCCGCTGAACCCGGACGACGGCTCCGCCTTCGGCGGTGGCGGCGGCTACCACGACGGCAACGGCCACGGCGGCCGGGGCGGCGGCGGCCGCTGGAAGCTGTGGCTGTTCGCGGTGCTCGCGATCCTCGCGGTGGCCGGCGGCGTCGTGTACGCACTGGACAAGATGGACGACAGCAAGGGCACCGGCGAACGCCCCAGCAACGCGCCCAGCATCTCCAGCTCGAAGAGCCCCTCGAAGGAGGCCCCGAGCCCGGAGAAGTCCCAGCGGACCCGCGAGCAGACCGACCCCACCGAGGACGACACGCCGACCTACAGGCCGACGTACGAGCCCACGCAGGAGCCGACCCGCACCACGGAGCCGACCCCGACGCGCTCGCCGTCCGCCGACCCGACGAAGACCTCGGAGCCCACGGTGGAGCCGACCGAGGAGACCGTGCCGCCCGAGACCCCCGACCCGGGCGAGTCCCCGGGTGCGGGCGGCGGAGACGGCGAAGGCGAGAGCGGATCGCTGTAACGGCCGCGGGGGGGGGGGGGGGGGGGGGGGGGGGGGGGGGGGGGGGGGGGGGGGGGGGGGGGGGGGGGGGGGGGGGGGGGGGGGGGGGGGGGGGCG
>NZ_JBVJWO010000052.1:0-29821 GCF_055602345.1 Streptomyces sp. NPDC037401 | reverse complement strand
CCACCCCGGCCACCGGCGCCGCCGCATCAGGCACCACCCCCTCCCCCCCCCCCCTCCCCGCCCCCCCCTCCCCCCCCCCCCCCCCCCCTCCCCCCCCCCCCCCCCCCCCCCGCGACCGGTCGTCAGAGGGCGTGCTGGAACTGCCGCTCGACGTCGCCCGCCATGGTGTGCACGGTGATGAACTGCGGCTCGATGCGCATGTAGACGGGCTCGAAGAGCTCGCCGTCGACGTAGTGCGGTGCCGGGCCGAAGAGTTCCAGCTCGGCCGTGGTCGGCTCCACGACGTCGGCGGTGCCGGTGAACTGCACCGACCACAGCCGGCTGTCCGCGGAGTTGAAGTTGTCCGCGCCGTACGCGACGACGCTGCCGCTGCACGCCTGGTGGTACCCGAATCCGGCGTGCATGCGCAGGACCACCGTGCCGCCCACGACGATGTGCCGGGCGGCGGCGAGGAAGGGCAGCGCGCGCATGCTGGTGGCGACGCGGCCGTACGGCACGCGGCGCAGCAGTTCGATGGCGTGGACTTCCTCCGGGGACATGGGTCCACTCTTGCGGCACCGGCGGGGTGCCGGAAAGAGGACCCCGCCCCCATGATCGAGGACGTTGGTCCCGATACGTACCGCGTGTCGCCGGGCATCAGCGGCCGGAGCCGCACCCGCGGCGCCGCGCGTACCCCGGCGAGGCCCCCGGCGCCGCGCGTACCCGCGCCGCGCGCCGGGCTCAGCGCTTCTCGGCCTGGAGCCGGGCGACGTACGCCGCGGCCTGGGAGCGCCGCTCCATGCCCAGCTTCGAGAGCAGGCTGGAGACGTAGTTCTTGATCGTCTTCTCGGCCAGGTGGAGCCGCTCGCCGATCACGCGGTTCGTCAGGCCCTCGCCGATCAGGTCGAGGATCTTGCGCTCCTGCTCGGTGAGGTTCGACAGCCGGTCGTCGCCCTTGCCGTTCTTGCCGTCCCGCAGCCGCTCCAGGACCCGGGCGGTGGCCACGGGGTCCAGCAGCGACTTGCCCGCCGCGACGTCCCGTACGGCGTTCAGGAGCTCATTGCCCCGGATGGCCTTCAGGACGTATCCCGAGGCGCCGGCCATGATCGCGTCGAAGAGGGCCTCGTCGTCCGCGAACGAGGTCAGCATCAGGCATTTGATGTCTTCGTTCTGGGAGCGCACCTCGCGGCAGACCTCGACGCCGCTGCCGTCCGGCAGGCGGACGTCCAGCACCGCCACGTCCGGGCGCGTGGCCGGAATTCGGACCAGTGCGTCGGCGGCCGTTCCGGCCTCACCCACCACCTCGATGTCCGATTCGCTCGAAAGGAGCTCGTAGACGCCTCGGCGTACCACTTCATGGTCGTCAAGGAGGAATACCGTGATTTTTCCATCTTCGCGCACGGAGTCAGTTTCACACACTCACCTCTTCCCTGCCGGAGTTACCCGGGATAACGTGCCGTTGTTCCGGCCCCCTGCAAGGCTGTGACCAGTGGTTGTTCCCGAATCCTCGGATTTACTTGGATTTCCAAGCAAAATCCCAGGTCAAGTGGGGTTTCGCAGTTATGCGGAGCACTGGGTAACGTGCATAGCGCAGGGCACTCGCCGGGGCGACTGTCACGCCTGAATCCGGTCGAGTCGCACCCACCCCGTGCGCGGGTACCGATACAGGCGAGCCGCACTGGCCCCCGGACGACCCCGGGTGCCGGACCGACGGAGGAGCACACGTGACCGTGGAGAGCACTGCCGCGCGCAAGCCGCGACGCAGCAGCGGCACCAAGCGAGCTGCGGGCGCCGGCGCCCGCAAGACCGCCGCTGCCGCCCAGAGTGCAGAGCCCCAGCTCGTACAGCTGCTGACGCCCGAGGGGGACCGGGTCGAAGACGCCATGTCTTCGGAGTTCGCCCCCTACGTCGCCGACATCACCGCCGACGACCTGCGCGGGCTGTACCGCGACATGGTCCTGACCCGCCGTTTCGACTCCGAGGCCACCGCTCTGCAGCGGCAGGGCGAGCTGGGCCTGTGGGCCTCGCTGCTGGGCCAGGAGGCCGCGCAGATCGGCTCCGGCCGGGCCCTGCGCGACGACGACTACGTCTTCCCGACCTACCGCGAGCACGGCGTGGCCTGGTGCCGCGGTGTCGACCCCACCAACCTGCTGGGCATGTTCCGCGGTGTGAACCACGGCGGCTGGGACCCGACGAGCAACAACTTCCACCTGTACACCATCGTCATCGGCTCGCAGACGCTGCACGCGACCGGCTACGCGATGGGCATCACCAAGGACGGCGCCGACTCCGCGGTCATCGCCTACTTCGGCGACGGCGCCTCCAGCCAGGGCGACGTCATGGAGGCCTTCAACTTCTCCGCGGTCTACAACTCGCCCGTGGTGTTCTTCTGCCAGAACAACCAGTGGGCGATCTCCGAGCCCACCGAGCGCCAGATGCGCGTGCCGCTCTACCAGCGCGCCTCCGGCTTCGGCTTCCCCGGCGTCCGCGTCGACGGCAACGACGTCCTGGCCTGCCTGGCCGTGACCCGCTGGGCGCTCGAGCGCGCCCGCAACGGCGAGGGCCCGACCCTGGTCGAGGCGTTCACGTACCGCATGGGCGCCCACACGACCTCCGACGACCCGACGAAGTACCGCCGGGACGAGGAGCGCGCCGCCTGGGAGGACAAGGACCCGATCCTGCGCCTCAAGGCCCACCTGCTGGCGAGCGGCGCTGCCGACGACGCCTTCTTCGAGGGGCTGGAGGCCGAGAGCGAGACCCTCGGCAAGCGGGTCCGCGAGGTCGTCCGCGCCATGCCCGACCCCGACACCATGGCGATCTTCGAGAACGTCTACGCGGACGGGCACGCGCTCGTCGACGAGGAGCGCGCCCAGTTCGCCGCCTACCTCGCGTCCTTCGAGGAGGGCAACTGACCATGGCAACCGAAAAGATGTCGATCGCCAAGGCGCTCAACGAATCCCTGCGCAAGGCCCTGGAGACGGACCCGAAGGTCCTCATCATGGGCGAGGACGTCGGCAAGCTCGGCGGCGTCTTCCGCATCACCGACGGACTGCAGAAGGACTTCGGCGAGGAGCGGGTCATCGACACCCCGCTCGCCGAGTCCGGCATCGTCGGCACCGCCATCGGCCTGGCCCTGCGCGGCTACCGCCCGGTCGTGGAGATCCAGTTCGACGGCTTCGTCTTCCCCGCGTACGACCAGATCGTCACGCAGCTCGCGAAGATGCACGCCCGCGCGCTCGGCAAGATCAAGATGCCGGTCGTCGTACGGATCCCGTACGGCGGCGCCATCGGCGCGGTCGAGCACCACTCCGAGTCGCCCGAGACGCTGTTCGCGCACGTCCCCGGCCTCAAGGTGGTCTCCCCCTCGAACGCCGCCGACGCGTACTGGATGCTCCAGCAGGCCATCCAGAGCGACGACCCGGTGATCTTCTTCGAGCCCAAGCGCCGCTACTGGGACAAGGGCGAGGTGGACGTCGAGGCCATCCCCGGCGAGCTGCACAAGGCGCGCGTCGCCCGCCAGGGCACGGACCTGACGCTGGCCGCCTACGGCCCGATGGTCAAGCTCTGCCTGGAGGCCGCCGAGGCCGCCGCCGAGGAGGGCAAGTCGGTCGAGGTCGTGGACCTGCGCTCGATGTCGCCCATCGACTTCGACGGACTCCAGGAGTCGGTCGAGAAGACCCGCCACCTGGTCGTGGTCCACGAGGCCCCGGTCTTCCTGGGCACCGGATCCGAGATCGCCGCCCGCATCACGGAGCGCTGCTTCTACCACCTGGAGGCACCGGTGCTGCGCGTCGGAGGCTTCCATTCCCCGTACCCGCCGGCCCGCCTGGAAGACGAGTACCTGCCGGGCCTGGACCGGGTGCTCGACGCCGTCGACCGCTCGCTGGCGTACTGAGGAGAGGGCGTTGACGACGATGACGACGACACTGCGCGAGTTCAAGATGCCCGACGTGGGCGAGGGACTCACCGAGGCCGAGATCCTCAAGTGGTACGTCCAGCCGGGTGACACCGTCACCGACGGCCAGGTCGTGTGCGAGGTGGAGACCGCGAAGGCGGCCGTGGAGCTGCCGATCCCGTTCGACGGAGTGGTGGCCGAGCTGCGCTTCCCCGAGGGCACCACGGTCGATGTCGGCCAGGTGATCATCGCGGTGGAGACCGGGGGCGGTGCGGCCGCTCCGGCCGCCGCACCCGCCGCCGAGGCCGCGGCCCCGGCGGTGCCCGCGCCCGCCGAGGAGCCCGCGCCGGAGGGCCGCCAGCCGGTCCTGGTCGGCTACGGGGTCTCGCAGAGCTCGACCAAGCGCCGACCGCGCAAGGCCGCCGAGGCCCCCGCGGGCAGCGCCCCGGCTGCTCCGGCCGCCCCGGCCGCCCTCGTGGAGCCCGCCCCGGCGGCGCTCAACGGCCACGGCAGCCAGAACGGCCACGGCGGTGCGGCGGACGCGAACGGCACCGACCGTCCGCTCGCCAAGCCGCCCGTCCGCAAGCTCGCCAAGGACCTGGGCATCGACCTCGCGACGGTCGTCCCCACCGGCCCCGGCGGGATCATCACCCGCGAGGACGTCCACGCGGCCGCCGCCCCGGCGCCTGCCGCCCAGGCACCCGCCGCGCCCGCCGCCCCGGCCGTGCCCTCCGTGGCCACGGAGCCGGTCGCGGCCCCCGCCGCGCCCCAGGCCGCCGCAGGCCGGGAGACCCGTATCCCCGTCAAGGGCGTACGGAAGGTCACCGCACAGGCGATGGTCGGCTCGGCCTTCACCGCGCCGCACGTCACGGAGTTCATCACCTTCGACGTGACGCGCACGATGAAGCTGGTCGCGGACCTCAAGAACGACCCCGACCTGGCCGGTCTGCGGATCAACCCGCTCCTGCTGATCGCCAAGGCCGTGCTGATCGCCGTCCGCCGCAACCCGGACGTCAACGCGTCCTGGGACGAGGCGAACCAGGAGATCGTGCTCAAGCACTACGTGAACCTGGGCATCGCGGCGGCGACCCCGCGCGGCCTGATCGTCCCGAACATCAAGGACGCGCACGCCAAGACCCTGCCGGAGCTCTCCGAGGCGCTGTCCTCGCTGGTCGCCACGGCCCGCGACGGCAAGACCTCCCCGGCGGACATGCAGGGCGGCACCCTCACCATCACCAACGTCGGCGTCTTCGGCGTCGACACCGGTACGCCCATCCTGAACCCGGGCGAGTCCGCGATCCTCGCGGTCGGCGCCATCAAGGCGCAGCCCTGGGTCCACAAGGGCAAGGTGAAGCCGCGTCAGGTCACCACGCTGGCGCTGTCGTTCGACCACCGTCTGATCGACGGCGAGCTCGGGTCCAAGTTCCTCGCGGACATCGCGGCGGTCCTGGAGCACCCGAAGCGCCTGATCTCCTGGGCGTAGCCGCCCCTGCTCGCGGAAAGGGCCCCTGCCGGTACCGGCAGGGGCCCTTTCGCGTCCCGAAACCTGTTGTCCGGCCCGTTCCCCCGTGTGACGATCGTGATCACTCACACCGCCCGTGCCCGGAGGCCGCATGCTGTTCCGTCCCACCACCCTCGGTGAGCTCGACCGCGTCGCCACGTACCCGGCGACCGGCCCGGTCGGCTCGATACCCGAGGACCGCTGTCGCGAGGAGTACGCGGCCGGGCGGTTCCGCCCCGAATGGACCTGGGTCGCGGAGGCGGAGGACGGGGAGATCCTGGCCCGTGCCCTGTGGTGGGGCCGCGAGGACAGCACGCACCCGATCGCGCTGGACTGCCTGCACGTGCGTGACACGGTCGCCGGTCAGGCCGCCGTCGCCGCCGCCCTGCTCGACGCCGGCCACCGTGCCTTCCGGGAGGCCGGCGCCACCGTGCTGCCGCTGTACAACACCTCGCTGCCCGCGGACTGGCGTGCCCGGCCGCCGGTCGTCTCGGCGGTGTCCTGGCGGCAGGAGGCGGCCCGCGCGGCCGGCCTGACGGACGAGGTGGAGCGCCTGCGCTTCGAGTGGACCCCCGAGTCCCCGCTGCCGCCCGCGCCCGCCCGGCTGGTGTTCACCGAGGCCGACGACGACGCCTTCCTCGACGTCTTCGGGCGCCTGGCGGTCGGCAGCCTGGACGTCAACACCCGGCGCGAGCTGGCGGCGGTCGGCGCGGAGCGGCAGGCCCGCGAGGACATGGACTTCTACCTGGACTGCCCCGGCGAGCGCTCCTGGTGGCGGCTGGCCCGCTTCCCGGACGGCACGCTCGCGGGCCTCGCCCTCCCGTCGCGGACGCCGTACCACCGCAACGTCGGCTACCTGGGCGTGCTGCCGGAGTTCCGCGGTCAGGGGCTGATCGACGAGGTCCTCGGCTACATCACGGCCTTCCACGCCGCCGAGGGAGCCGACCGCATCACCGCCACGACGGACACGGTCAACGCCCCGATGGCGGCGGCCTTCCGCCGGGGCGGCTACGACGTGTCCGAAATCCGCCTGATCCTGGAGCCGCCCTCCTAGTGTTCGAGGACACGACCTAGTGGAGGGCGGTGGCGGTGAACCGGGTGGACGGGCTGGTGCGGCGGCTTGGGGCCGAGCAGGCGCGGGAGCGGGAGCGGGCCGCCGACGAGGCCTGTGACTGGCCGGACCGGCATGCGCCGGAGGAGGGGCGGCGGCTGGTGGCGGCCCTGGCGCGGGCCGCGGCGCGCGAGCGGGACGACGCGGCGCTGGAGTCGCAGCTGCACGCCCTGCTCCAGCTCGCCGCCTACGTCGACGCCGAGTCGGTGGCTCCCCTGAGGGAGATCGACGCGGCGGCGCTGCCCGGCGCACTGCCCGAGTACGTCAGCGACCTGCTGGCCGACGTGCCGTAACCGGCGCCCGGCACCCCGGCACCCCGGCACCCCGGCGCTCCGGGGAGCAGGTGCGCGAACGGCCGAGGGGCCGCCGGCACCCGTGTGCCTGCGGCCCCTCGTCCGACGTCGCCGGGCTCTTAGTCGAGCACGTCCGGTATGGCCTTCAGCGTGGCCGCCGTGGGCGTCGCGAAGGTCCAGTTCATGAGCTTCATCGAGTCCGTGTAGCGGTTCTCGTCCTTGAGCAGGACACCGATCACGGTCTTGCCGTTGCGCGTGGCGGCGAAGACGAGGCACTTGCCCGCGGGGGTGTTCGTGCCGGTCTTGACGCCGATGGCGCCCGGGTACTGGTAGCCGGGCTCCGGGTCGGTCTTCGCGCGGATCAGGAGGTTCGAGTTCTTCCACGAGTACCAGCGGGTGCGGCCGTTGGAGGCGGTCGCGGTCGCCTTGGCGAGCGGAGTCTTCACGACGGTCCGGAACGTGGCGTTCTTCAGCGCGTAGCGCGTGAGCTTCGCCAGGTCGCGCGGGGTGGTCCAGTTGTTGTTCGTGGGCGAGTTGCCGTCGAACGTGTCGAACTTGGTGTTGGTCAGGCCGAGCGCCTTGGCCTTCGCGTTCATCTGCGCGATGAAGTTCGTCTTGCGCGCGCTGAAGGTCGTGCCCTTGCCGAAGTTGTCGGCGAGCATGACGGCCGCGTCACAGCCGGACGGTGCCATCATCGCGTTCAGCGTGCCGCCGACCGTCAGCTTGTCGCCGACGAACAGGTACGCGCTGCTGCCGCCCACGGCGCGGACGTAGTCCGGGTAGGCCTGCTTGACCGTGAGCTTGCGGTTCAGGTCGACACCGGGCGTGGTGAGGACCACGAGCGCGCTCATGATCTTCGTGGTGCTGGCCATCGGACGCTTGGTGTCCGCGGCCTTGCTGTAGAGGGTCTTGCCCGTTGCGTTGTCGAACATGAAGGCGCCGGACGCGGTCACGGTGGGTGCTGCGGCCTGTGCGGGCGTCGCCAGCACAGTGCCCGTGACCACGGCGCCGGCGGTGAAGGTGACGGCGGCGGCTCTGCGCACACGCGTGAGGCTGAGTATCAAAAGTTGTCCCCGAGTTCGGTGATGTCCTCAGTGAGGCTAGTGCCGTTTCGGCTGGTGAGGGACCGCCAGCGGTGCGGGCCCTTGGTAGGGAGACAGTCTCAGCACCCGAAAGGATGCACGGAGTTGGTCACTCTTGACCATTCCGCAACCTTCGCTGCCCGATCAGTCGCTTCTGTGCGGATTCGAGCGGGCCGTGGGCGAACCGGCGCAGCCACAGCCGCGAACCGATCGTCAGAACCAGGCAGACCGCCGCCCACAGGCCCATCACCCACCACGGCCCGCTGTCCTCGAAGCGCTCGGCCAGCCCCAGCCCGATGCCGTAGCAGGCGAGCATGCAGAGCAGGTTCTGAAGCACGTACCCGGACAGCGCCGTCCGGCCGACCGAGGACAGCCCGGCCGTCACCGGTCCGGGGGTGCGGATCCGGTCCAGCACCCAGCCGATCAGGCCGAGGTAGCCGAGGGCGACCGCCGGAGCCGCCACGTACCGTCCGAGGGCGAAGAAGTCGTCGCCGCCCAGCGCGACGGCGGCGTTCAGCGGCAGGCCCAGCCCCAGGCCCCAGACCAGCAGCCGGCCCCGGATCCGGCGGCTCCGGGCGTCGTCGCCGAAGGCGCCCGCCCGGTACAGCCGGACGCCCAGCAGGAACAGGAAGACCAGCAGGCCGAAGGAGAACACCGGCTCGATGCGCAGCGCCAGGGCGTTCTCCAGGCGGAACCGCACCTGGTCCGGGTAGGAGCCGTGTGCGTACAGGTCCACCGCCGCCGTGGCGACCGGCTCCGCCGGGCCGTCGTCCTGCGCCACGAGGGCGAGCGTGACCAGGGACATCAGGGCGACGTGCAGGCCCGCCGCCGTCCACATCACCCGCCGCTGCACCCGCTGCGAGCGCGCCAGCAGCCAGGCGACCAGGAGGGCCGTCACGGCGTACCCCATCAGCACGTCCCACGCGAAGACCAGCACGAAGTGCACGGTCCCCTCCGCGAAGAGGAACACCGCGCGGCGGCGGTACGAGCCGGGCCACGGCAGGCCGCGGCGGCGGGCGGAGTCGTACTGGATGGCCAGGCCGACCCCGAAGAGGACGGTCAGCAGCGACAGGAACTTGCCGTCCGCGAGGAAGCGGAACACCGCCTCGGCGGGGTGGGTGCCCTCGAGCGAGACGCCGTCCAGGACCGCCCGCTCCGAGCCGGGTCCGGCGAAGATCCAGACGTTCGTCATCAGGGTGCCGAGGATGGCCGCGCCGCGCAGCACGTCGAGCAGCGGCAGTCGGCCGGAGGGCGCGGGCGACGGTGCGACGGGTGCCGCGGGGGCGGATGCGGAGGGCCCCGGGGAGGGCGCCGGAAGGGAGTTCGCCATGGATCCAGCCTCCCGGCGGCGCCCGCGCGACACCTCGTGCCGGTGGACGAAAGCCCCGTACATCCTTCGATGCACCGCGATCCGGCCATGGCCGACACCGGCCCGGCGTCCGGATGCCGAGACCCGCGGACCGTTGCACCCTACTTGTATCTATGCTGTGCGCATGCAGCACGCGCCGTCCGTTCCCCTCGCCCCCGCCAAGCAGCCGCCCGCCGCGGACCGCGTCTACCAGCACGTCAAACAGGGCGTCCTGGACCGCCGCTTCGCAGGCGGCACCCTGCTGACCGAAGGCGAGCTGGCCGAAGCCGTGGGCGTCTCCCGGACCCCCGTGCGCGAGGCGCTCCTGCGCCTGGAGACCGAGGGGCTGATCAAGCTCTACCCCAAGAAGGGCGCGCTCGTCCTCGCCGTCTCCGTCCAGGAGATCACCGACGTGGTCGAGACCCGGCGGCTGGTGGAGGAGTACACGGTCCGCCGGGCCGTCCCCGCCCCGCCCGCCCTCCTCGAACGCCTCGAAGCCCTGCTGCGCTCCCAGGCCGTCCATGCCGAAGGCGGCGACCTCGCGGCCTTCGCGGTCGACGACCGCTGCTTCCACGCGGAGATCGTGCGCAGCGCCGGGAACCAGATCCTGGCCCGCCTCTACGACCAGCTGCGGGACCGGCAGCTGCGGATGGGCGTGGCCGTCATGCACATGCACCCCGACCGCATCGCCCAGAACCTCGCCGAGCACACCGAGATCTACGAGGCACTGCGCGCCGGGGACGCCGACCGGGCCGCGGCGGCCGTACTGGCCCACCTGGGCCGCGTGGACGTGCTGGTCCGCGGCGGTGAGATCCGGTGAGCTCCGCCCCTCCGGTCCCCGCGGCCGCCGCCCCGCCGTCGGACCGGGACCGGGAACCGCCCGGCGGCCGGCGTGCCGTCTTCGTGTGGTCGATCGGCGTCGCCGTCTACTTCGTCGCCGTCATCTTCCGCACCAGCCTGGGCGTGGCCGGACTGGACGCGGCCGACCGCTTCCACGTCAACGCCTCCGCCCTCGCGGCCTTCTCGCTCCTCCAGCTGATGGTCTACGCGGGCATGCAGATACCCGTCGGCCTGATGGTCGACCGGCTCGGCACCAAGAAGGTCCTGACCCTCGGCGCGGTGCTGTTCACCGCCGGGCAGCTCGGCTTCGCGCTCTCGCCGTCGTACGGAATGGCGCTCGCCGCCCGCGCCCTGCTCGGCTGTGGCGACGCGATGACGTTCATCTCCGTGCTGCGCCTGGGCACGCGCTGGTTCCCGCCGCGCCGCGGGCCGCTGATGGCGCAGCTCGCCGGGCTCGTCGGGATGGCCGGCAACCTCGTCTCCACCCTGGTCCTGGCGCCCGTCCTGCACGGGGTCGGCTGGATCCCCGCCTTCGCGGGCAGCTCCGCGGCCGGCCTGCTGGTCCTGGTCCCGCTCGTGCTCTTCCTGCGCGACCACCCGGAGGGCCACGAGCCGGAGCCCGCCGCCCACCCCGGCGGCCGGGGCTACGTACGGACGCAGATCGCCGAGTCCTGGCGGGAGCCCGGCACCCGGCTCGGGCTGTGGGTGCACTTCACCACGCAGTTCCCGGCGATGGTGTTCCTGCTGCTGTGGGGCATGCCGTTCCTCGTCGAGGCGCAGGGCCTGCCACGGACGACCGCGGGCGCGCTGCTGACGCTCGTCGTCGCCTCGAACATGGCGCTGGGCCTGGTGTACGGGCAGCTCGTCGCCCGCCGCCAGTCCGCCCGGATCCCGCTCGCCCTCGGCACGGTCGCCGTGACCGCACTGCTGTGGGGAGCCACGCTCGCCCATCCCGGCCCGCACGCACCGATGTGGCTGCTGATCACCCTGTGCACGGTGCTCGGGGCCTGCGGACCGGCCTCGATGGTCGGCTTCGACTTCGCCCGCCCCGCGAACCCGGCGGCTCGCCAGGGCACCGCCTCCGGGATCACCAACATGGGCGGCTTCCTGGCCTCCATGACCACGCTGCTCGCCGTGGGCATCCTGCTGGACGCCACCGGCGACGACTACCGGATCGCCTTCTCCAGCGTGTTCGTCCTGGAGGCCCTCGGCGTCGCGCAGATCCTCCGGCTGCGGCCCCACGCCCTGCACCGCGAGCGGGAGCGGGCCCGCACGGTCACGGTCAGGGCGTGACCCCACGGCCGCCCACCGTCAGGGCGTGACCGAGAACTCCCGCAGGATCGCCTCGGCCAGCTCCTGGTCGCCCTCGACCTTGAGCCGGTCGGCCACGGTCTGCGGCCGGACCCGGCCCGCGGCCAGCCGGGAGTACGTCTCCCAGTCCATCGCCAGCGTCACGGCCGGGCCGAGCGACGGCGTCCCGTCGATGCTGCCGCGGCCCTCGGCGTCCACCCGCACCGTCCGCATGAACTCCAGCTGCCCGTGCACGTCGAGGACGACGGCGCTGCCCGCCGGGGCGCCCGCCTTCTTCGCGACGATCTTCGGCAGGCCCGAGAGCATCAGGTCGCGGGCGATGGAGGCACCGGGGGAGTCGAGGTTGCCGGGCGTCCCGAGGGCCACCCGCAGGTCCTGCTCGTGCACCCAGATGTCGAACGCCCGCAGCCGGTAGGACTGTTCCAGCGTCACCTGCTCGCCGAACGGCCCGCGGACCATCGTCGTGTGCGGATCGCGCTTCTCGTTGCGTATCTGGCGGGCCCGGCGGATCACCGTGTACTCCAGTTCCGAGGTCATCTCGGGCGCGGTGTGGTGACGCCGTACGTCGACCTGAACCTCCATGTACCGGCTGGGCTCGTCCACCACGTGGCGCAGGTCGCGCGGCAGGGTGTGGATGGGCCGCGGGTCGCCGAGCATCTCGCAGTCGATGCCGATGATGTGGGACACGAGGTCGCGCACCGACCAGCCCGGGCACGGGGTCGGCCGGTTCCACTCGCCCTCCGTCAACGGCACGACGAGTTCGGATATCGCCTCGATGGAGTGGGTCCACGCGTCGGCATAGGGCTGAAGGCTGGGATGGACGGTCACGGGACCCCTCGTGCTGCTGATCAGTGGCGACTTGAGCTCGTAGCGGAGTGGGAGGCTTGATTGTCAAAGTTACGCTGCTGGGGAGCACCCCGGCAGTGCTTTCGTGTGACGATCGTAGGCCCGAGTTGACGGCTTCCCGGCCAGGACGGTGGTACTGTGCGCGCTTCGCTGATCCAAATCGCTGTGAACGAGGGCGAGTCGGCGGATTCCCGGCGGGCCAGGGCGGCGGAGCTGGTCCGTGAGCAGCGCGGCCGCGACCTCGTCGTGCTGCCCGAGCTGTGGGCCGTGGGGGCCTTCGCCTACGAGCAGTTCGCCGAAGGGGCCGAGTCCCTCGACGGGCCGACGTTCCGGGAGATGTCCAAGGCGGCCCGGGACGCCGAGGTCTGGCTGCACGCCGGGTCGATCGTGGAACGCGGCGCGGACGGCGCGCTGTACAACACCACCCTCGTCCTGTCGCCGGACGGCGCACTGCACACCACCTACCGCAAGATCCACCGCTTCGGCTTCGACCAGGGCGAGGCCGTGATGATGGGCGCGGGCGCCGAACTGCGCACCGTGGCGCTGCCCGGCTCGCTCACCCTCGGCCTCTCCACCTGCTACGACCTGCGTTTCCCCGAGCTGTACCGCGGGCTCGTCGACGCCGGGGCCACCGCCCTGGTGGTCTCGGCGGGCTGGCCCGCCCGCCGCCGCGGGCACTGGACCCTGCTGGCGCAGGCGCGCGCCGTCGAGAACCAGGCGTACGTCCTCGCCGTAGCCGAGGCCGGCACCCACGCCGGGGTCGAGATGTCGGGGCACAGCATCGTCGTGGACCCGTGGGGCGAGGTGCTCGCGGAAGCGGGCCCGGACGAGCAGGTCCTGACGGTGGACCTGGACCCGCAGAAGGTCGCCGTGACCCGCGAGCAGTTCCCGGCCCTGAAGGACCGCATCCTGGGCCTCCCTGCTCCCGGCCACTAGTCCCCCCGCTCCTTCTCGGCCATCCGGATCGCGCACACCGCGACCGCGATCAGCAGCGCCGGATCGGCCTCGTCGCGCACGAGGTCGACGGCGTAGGTGTCCCGCACCCGGAACCACTGCTTCGAGACCAGCGCCAGCAGCTCGCCGTCGTACTCGATCTTGAATTCGCGGTCCAGGATCCGGCCGCTGACGTCCAGTTCGGTGCCGTCCACGAGCTGGACGAGGTAGTGGTTGCGCAGCAGGGAGAGCCGTTTGCGGCGGACAACGGCGAGCTTGCGGTCGTCGCGCTCGAGCGTCATCGCATCGCGGAAGCTCAGCACCTTCTCCCGCAGGGTGATCAGGATCCGGCCGTCGGGGTCCTTCAGCTCGAAGGTGTCCCGCAGCCGCAGGGCCTTCCCGTCGACGAGGAAGGCGTGCCGCCCGGCCTCGTCCTCGATCCAGTAGTCGTCGCCGATGGCCAGCAATTTGTCCCGTACGAGGTATTTCACGTGGAGAACGCTTCCCGGGATAGCGTGTCGCCATGTCACGGCACTCCGCTCGGCTCCTGTACGTCACCGACCTCGCCTACCCGGCCAAGGGCCGCCGGTACTGCGACGAGGACATATTCCTGGCCTCACGGCTGCGCGAGGACTTCGTCACGGCCCTGTGCCACCCGCTGGACGCGACCGGACTGATGGACGGCTTCGACGCCGTCGTCGTCCGCAACAGCGGCCCGGTCCTGCACTACCAGGAGGCGTACGACGCCTTCCGGGCCGAGGCCCTCGCCCGCGGCACCCGTGTCTACAACCCGCTCACCGGCCGCGCCGACATGGTGGGCAAGCAGTACCTCCTGGAGCTGACGGCCGCCGGCTACCCGGTCATCCCGACCGTGGACGACCCCGCCGACCTCGGCCTCCTCCCGCCCGCCGCGCAGTACGCGGTCAAGCCCAAGCAGGGCGCGGACTCGGTGGGCCTGACCTTCACCTCCGCACCCGCCGGGCCGGCCGGCGAGATCCTGATCCAGCCCCGGATCGACTTCGCGTACGAGGTGTCGTTCTATTTCGTCGACCAGGACTTCCAGTACGCGCTGTACGCCCCCGACCCGGAGCGCCGCTGGGACCTGGAGCCGTACGGTCCCACCCCCGACGACCTGGCCTTCGCCCAGAGCTTCGTCACGTGGAACGCCCTCCCGCACGGCATCCAGCGCGTCGACGCCTGCCGGGCCCCCTCCGGCGAGCTGCTGCTCGTCGAGCTGGAGGACCTCAACCCGTACCTCTCCCTGGCCCTCGTCCCGGACGTCACCCGCGCGGCCTTCGTCTCGGCACTGAAGACGTCCCTGCACGCCTTCCTGGGCTGATGGCAAGCTTGAAACATGAACGATGCTGCCTCGGCGCCCACCCCTGCGCCCGCACCCCGCAAGCGTGCCCGTGTCCGTGCCCCCGAGCTGATCGGCAAGGGCGGCTGGATCAACACCGGCGGGAAGGATCTGAAGCTCGCCGACTTCCGAGGTCGCACATTGATCCTCGATTTCTGGACGTTCTGCTGCATCAACTGCCTGCACGTGCTCGACGAGCTGCGCGAGCTCGAGGAGAAGCACCGCGACACCGTCGTGATCATCGGTGTGCACTCGCCGAAGTTCGTGCACGAGGCCGAGCACCAGGCCGTCGTGGACGCCGTCGAGCGGTACGAGGTGCACCACCCGGTGCTCGACGACCCCGAGCTCGCGACCTGGAAGCAGTACGCCGTGCGCGCCTGGCCCACGCTCGTCGTGATCGACCCCGAGGGCTACGTCGTCGCGCAGCACGCCGGCGAGGGGCACGCGCACGCCATCGAGCGGCTCGTCGAGGAGCTGGAGGCGGAGCACGAGGCCAAGGGGACGCTGCGCCGCGGCGACGGGCCGTACGTCGCGCCCGAGCCGGTCGCGACCCACCTGCGCTTCCCGGGGAAGGCCCTGCGGCTGGACAGCGGGAACTACCTCGTCTCCGATTCCACCCGGCACCAGCTCGTCGAGCTCGCCGAGGACGGCGAGAGCGTCGTGCGCCGGATCGGCAGTGGCGAACGCGGCTTCGGCCCCGATGCGTTCAGCGAGCCGCAGGGCCTCGCCCTGCTCCCCGACGGCACGGTGATCGTCGCGGACACGGTCAACCACGCGTTGCGCCGCGTCGACCTGGGGACCGGCGAGGTGACGACCGTCGCCGGCACGGGCCGCCAGTGGTGGCAGGGCTCCCCGACCTGCGGGCCCGCCCTCGACGTCGACCTGTCATCGCCGTGGGACGTGGCCTGGTGGCAGGGCCGGGTGTGGATCGCGATGGCGGGCGTGCACCAGCTGTGGACGTACGACCCCGAGGACGGGACCGTGCAGGTCGCGGCCGGCACCACCAACGAAGGCCTGGTCGACGGGCCGGCCGCGGAGGCGTGGTTCGCCCAGCCCTCCGGGCTCGCCGCGGCCGGGGACCGGCTGTGGGTCGCCGACTCCGAGACCAGCGCGCTGCGTTACGTCGAGCGCGTGGGTGGAGGCGCCGAGGGAGCCGCGCCGGAGGCGTACGCCGTCACGTCGGCGGTCGGCACCGGCCTCTTCGACTTCGGCCACCGCGACGGCCCGGCCGCGCAGGCGCTGCTCCAGCACCCGCTCGGGGTGACCGCCCTGCCCGACGGATCGGTGGCGGTCTGCGACACGTACAACCACGCCCTGCGCCGCTACGATCCCGCCACGGGCGAGGTGACCACGCTCGCCACCGACCTGCGCGAGCCCAGCGCCGCCGTCCTCGCCGGCGAGGACATCGTGGTCGTGGAGTCCGCCCGGCACCTGCTGACGCGGCTGCGGCTGCCCGAGGAGGCCGTACGGGTCGCCGAGGTCGCCCACCGCACGCAGCGGGCCGCGACCGAGGTGGCGCCCGGCCGGCTCCGGCTCGACGTGGTCTTCCAGGCGCCGAGCGGGCAGAAGCTCGACACGCGGTACGGGCCCTCGACCCGGCTGCTGGTGTCCTCGACCCCGCCGGAGCTGCTCGCGGAGGGCGAGGGCGCCGGGACGGACCTGTTCCGGGACCTGGTGCTCGCCGACGGGCCGACCGAGGGCGTCCTGCACGTCTCCGCGATGGCCGCGTCCTGTGACGACGACCCCGAGAACGAGTACCCGGCCTGCCATGTCCACCAGCAGGACTGGGGAGTTCCGGTCCGGCTCACCGAGGGCGGGGCCTCCCGGCTGCCCCTCGTGCTCGCGGGAATGGACCGGGGCGACGAGGCCGCGGGACAGCCGCAGTAGCAGCGGTGCGGGCGACCGGGTGCAGGCGCGCCCGGTCGCCGGTCGCCCGGCCGCCCTGGCCTCTTAGTCCTCCAGGAAGGCGACCAGGGCGTTCGCGAGCAGGTAGGGGTCCTCGGCGCCGCAGAGCTCGCGGGCGCTGTGCATCGAGAGGATCGCCACGCCGATGTCCACGGTCTGGATGCCGTGGCGGGCGGCCGTGATCGGGCCGATCGTCGTGCCGCAGGGCATCGAGTTGTTGGAGACGAACGACTGCCACGGCACGCCGGCGCGCTCGCACGCGGCCGCGAACACGGCGCGGCCGGAGCCGTCGGTGGCGTACCGCTGGTTCACGTTGACCTTGAGGATCGGTCCGCCGTTGGCGCGTGGGTGGTGCGAAGGGTCGTGGCGCTCGCTGTAGTTGGGGTGCACGGCGTGGCCTGTGTCCGAGGACAGGCAGATCGTTCCGGCGAAGGCGCGGGCGCGGTCCTCGTAGCTGCCGCCGCGGGCGAAGACGGACCGTTCCAGCACGTTGCCCAGCAGGGGGCCGTCCGCGCCGGTGTCCGACTGCGAGCCGTTCTCCTCGTGGTCGAAGGCCGCGAGGACGGGGATGTGGTCGAGCTTGGAGCGGGTGGCGACGGCGGCCAGGGCGGCCGTACCGGCGTGCACGGAGAGCAGGTTGTCCATCCGCGGGCCGGCGAGCAGTTCGCGGTCGCGGCCGAGGTAGGCGGGCGGCTCGATGGAGTGGACCATCAGGTCCCAGCCGGCCACCTCGCCCTGGGGCAGGCCCTCTTCCTCCTCCAGGAACGCGATCAGGTCGCCTTCCTGGACCTCGCCCAGACCCCAGATCGGCTGCATGTGGCGCTGCTTGTCGAGCTTGAGGCCGTCGGAGTTCACCGACCGGTCGAGGTGCACGGCCAGTTGGGGCACGCGCAGCAGCGCGCGGTCGACGTTGACGAGGCGGTGGGTGCCGTCGCGCAGGGTCAGCCGGCCGGCGAGGCCGAGGTCGCGGTCGAGCCAGGTGTTGAGCAGGGTGCCGCCGTAGATCTCGACGGCGATCTGCCGCCAGCCCTGGGAGCCGGTGTCGGGCAGCGGCTTCACGCGCAGGTTGGGGGAGTCGGTGTGGGCGCCGACGATGCGGAACGGCGTGTGTGCGGACGCGCCTTCGGGGACGTACCAGGCGATGATCGCGCCGCCGCGCAGGACGAACTTGCCGCCCGCCGTGGCATCCCAGGCGTCCGTCTCCGACAGCTGCCGGAACCCGGCCTTCTCCAGCCGCTCGGCCGCGTTGGCCACGGCGTGGTACGGCGACGGGCTCGCTGCCAGGAAGGTCATCAGGTCGTCGGTGTGGCCGCGGTCGAAGCGGGCGGGAGAGCTCATGTGGTTCACCTTAACGACGGTCGTGTTCACCATGTCCGGAGTGCGGCGGGCGGCCCGGACCCCGGGGCGTGATGTGCGACTCCCCCGCGCCGCAGGCCGGCACGGTGCGCAGGGTTCCCCGAGTGCTAGGCCGTCTCCGGAAGACGACCTAGCCCGACGGACGGTCGAAACGGCGGCCCAGCTGCCGCCGCTCGCCCCGGCGGATGCGGGGCAGCATCTCGGGGGTGCCGGGCGGGCGCTGTGCGCGTTTTTTCCGTCCGGCGCAGAAGATACAGGCCTCTCCGGGGGGTGCGTCGGGATCGATGGGAGCCCCGGGGTGTTCGGAGCAGCCCGAGGCGTTGCGCGGGCGGGAGAGCTCGCGGGCGACGATGAAGGCCCGGTGCAGGTCGTCGGCGATGTCGACGAAGGCGTCGCCGGGCGAGGAGACGCTCAGGTGGAAGCTGTCCTCGACGACCTGGCGGACGTGGTCGCGGAGCAGGTCGAGGGTGTACGGGCCGTCCGGGACGGGGTAGCCGAGGCGGCGGTGCTGTACCGCGGGGCCGGGTCCGCCGGGGGCGGCGCCGGTGATGCGGACGCCCTGGGCGCGCAGTCCGCGGCGGCGCCGGTCGTTGCAGAGCAGGCAGCGGCCCCAGCCCTCGGGGGCCTCGGGGTCCAGGGCGCCGTTGGGGTGCTCCGCGCAGCCGGTGTAGCTCTTGACGGGCGCGAGGCCCGCGGCGGTCTGGAAAGCGGCGTGGAGGGCGTCGGTGACCGGCTCGTACTCGGCGGGGTGGGCGCCTTCGTACAGCTCCTGGACCTGGTCGCCGAGGGAGCCGAGCTTTCCGCGCAGCTCGGCCAGCTGGTACGGCCGCCCGGTCGGGACGGAGTACCCCCTGCTGCCGTTCTGCTGCCGCTCGTGTGGAGTCATGTCTACGAGCGTCCCACGAAGCACCGACAAAATGACAAAAGGGCGGGGGCGCCAGGCGCCCCCGCCCTTCTGCTGCGGTCCGTACCGGCCCGGGAACCGGGTCCTAGAACGCGGCCTCGTCGAGCTCCATCAGGGAGTTGTCGACGGCCTCGGCCAGGGTGCGGGCGACGGAGACGCCCGGCAGGACCTGGGAGGCGAAGAACTTCGCCGCCGCGATCTTGCCCTGGTAGAACGCCGCGTCCTTCGCGGAAGCGGTCGCCAGCTTCTCGGCGGCCACGGCCGCGCCCTTGAGGAGCAGGTAGCCGACGACGACGTCACCGGACGCCATCAGCAGGCGGGTGGTGTTCTGGCCGACCTTGTAGATGTTCTTGACGTCCTCGCCGGTGGCGGTGAGGTCGACGATCATCTGGCCGACGATGGCCTCCAGGTCGACGGCGGCCTTGGCCAGCGCGTCGCGGGCCGGGGCCAGCTCCTCGCCGCCCTCGCCCCCGGCCAGGAACTTCTTGATCGTCTCGGAGAGGACGTTCAGGGAGGCGCCCTGGTCGCGGACGATCTTCCGGAAGAAGAAGTCCTGGCCCTGGATGGCCGTGGTGCCCTCGTAGAGGGTGTCGATCTTGGCGTCCCGGATGTACTGCTCGATCGGGTACTCCTGCAGGTAGCCGGAGCCGCCGAAGGTCTGCAGGGACTGCGCCAGCTGCTCGTACGAGCGCTCCGAGCCGTAGCCCTTCACGATCGGCAGGAGCAGGTCGTTCAGGCCGATCTGCGCGGAGGCGTCCTCGCCGGCGGCCTGCTTCAGGGCGATCTCGTCCTGGACGGTCGCGGTGTAGAGGACCAGGGCGCGCATGCCCTCGGCGTACGCCTTCTGCGTCATCAGCGAGCGGCGGACGTCGGGGTGGTGCGTGATGGTGACCTTGGGCGCGGACTTGTCCATGAAGTTCGCGAGGTCCGGGCCCTGCACGCGCTCCTTGGCGTACTCCAGCGCGTTCAGGTAGCCGGTGGAGAGCGTCGCGATGGCCTTCGTGCCGACCATCATGCGGGCGAACTCGATGATCATGAACATCTGGCGGATGCCGTCGTGCTTGTCGCCGATCAGCCAGCCCTTGGCGGGGTGCTGGTCGCCGAAGGTCATCTCGCAGGTGTTGGAGGCCTTGAGGCCCATCTTGTGCTCGACGTTGGTGGCGTAGACGCCGTTGCGCTCGCCCAGCTCGCCGGTCTCCCAGTCGAAGTGGAACTTCGGGACCAGGAAGAGGGAGAGGCCCTTGGTGCCGGGGCCGTGGCCCTCGGGGCGGGCGAGGACGTAGTGGAGGATGTTCTCCTCCATGTCGTGCTCACCGGAGGTGATGAAGCGCTTGACGCCCTCGATGTGCCAGGAGCCGTCGGCCTGCTGGATGGCCTTGGTGCGGCCGGCGCCGACGTCCGAGCCGGCGTCCGGCTCGGTCAGGACCATGGTGGAGCCCCAGCGCTTCTCGACCGCGATCTGAGCGATCTTCTTCTGGGCGTCGTTGCCCTCCTCGTGGAGGACGCCGGCGAACGCCGGGCCCGAGGAGTACATCCAGATGGCCGGGTTCGAGCCGAGCAGGAGCTCCGCGTACGCCCAGACGAGGGAGCGCGGGGAGGTGGTGCCGCCGATCTCCTCCGGCAGGCCCAGACGCCAGTACTCGGAGTCCATGAAGGCCTTGTAGCTCTTCTTGAAGGAGGCCGGGACCGGCGCCGTGTTGGTCTCCGGGTCGAAGACGGGCGGGTTGCGGTCGGCGTCCTCGAAGGAGGCGGCGAGCTCGTTCTCCGCCAGGCGGGCGATCTCGGACAGGACGTCCTTGGCGGTCTCGGTGTCCATCTCCGCGAACGGTCCGGTGCCGTACACCTTGTCGCGGCCGAGCACCTCGAAGAGGTTGAACTCGATGTCTCGGAGGTTCGGCTTGTAGTGCCCCATGGCGACGGCTCCGTTAAAGGCTCGGGGAGGCGGGTCCTCGTACTACACGTACCAATCGGTAACGTAATGATGCTACCCACCGGTAATAAGAATCAACCCCTTCCGGACCACTGTGACCAGCATCCCTGTCCCCCGCTAGCGGGCGAATCAGTAGTCTGTGCCGCATGTACGGCTACGACCAGAACGTGAACGCCGGGCAGCAGTACTCCGCCCCGCAGCCGCCGCCGCAGCAGATGGCCGGGGGCTACGCCGAGCAGCCGCTGTACCCGGAGCCGTCGCCGCCGTCGCTCGCCGACGCCGTGCGGGCCTTCACGACGGGGTCGCTGTCCGCCGAGGACTTCCAGCAGATCTTCGCGAGCTCGAAGGTCTACTGCCCGCGGGGCGAGAACCCGGGCTTCCTGGCCCTGCACAACACGCAGCAGCCCGTGATCCCGATGTTCACCACGCTCAAGGAGCTGCGCCGGTACGCCGGCAAGGAGTCGAAGTACTTCGTGATCACCGGCGCCGAGGTGATCGACCTGCTGCCGACCGGCTACGGCTTCGTCCTCGACATGGAGGGCGACCACCGGATGGTCTTCGACGCGAAGGCGGTCGAGCAGATGGTCGACTTCGCCATGCGCCGTATGTACGGCTAGACCGTCTCCACCGGATCTTGCGCGCCCCGCGCCGCGGCGCGCCGCCGCCACAGCGCGGCGGCGGTGCCCGCGAACGCCAGGGCGACGGCCAGCGCTGCCCAGAGCAGGGCCGGGTCGGGCCGGTAGGCCAGGGAGAGGCGGATGCCCGCGAAGCAGGGGACCGCGACGAGCTCGGACCAGCCGTCGGGCCCCCAGTGCGCCGTGGCCCGGCGCAGCAGAAGATAGGAAGCGAAGCAGGCCGCGGCCCAGGCACCCAGGTAGGGCCAGGGCGAGCCGGGCAGGGCTGCGAGCGAGAAGCCCGATCCCCAGCGGTAGGACGCGTAACCGAGTGCCGTGACGGCCGCCGCGAGGGCGGTGGCCCACAGGGCCGCGCGAAGTGAGCTGCTGTCCATGCGGGAGAAGACGCAGGTCCGCCCCCTTTCGGTTGTCCCGGGAATGCCATCGGAGCCCCTCCTGTTCAGCAGGTGTGGCAGAAAGTTCGAGTTTCAACTAAACTCGGCTCAGAAGGAGGTTCCGACCATGCCTGCAGTGACTGTGGAGAACCCGTTGACGCTTCCGCGGGTCGCCGCGCCCGAGGCGGCCGTCGCGCGGAAGGTGCTCGCGGTGACGACCGCACCCGGCGGCTTCGAGGGGGAGGGCTTCCCGGTGCGCCGGGCGTTCGCCGGGATCAACTACCAGTACCTCGACCCGTTCATCATGATGGACCAGATGGGCGAGGTGGAGTACGCGCCGGGCGAGCCCAAGGGCACCCCCTGGCACCCCCACCGCGGCTTCGAGACCGTCACCTACCTGATCGACGGGACCTTCGTCCACCAGGACAGCAACGGCGGCGGCGGGGTCATCAACGGCGGCGACACCCAGTGGATGACCGCGGGCTCCGGCCTGCTGCACATCGAGGCCCCGCCGGAGGCCCTCGTCGTCAGCGGCGGCCTCTTCCACGGCCTCCAGCTGTGGGTGAACCTGCCGGCGTCCGACAAGATGATGCCCCCGCGCTACCAGGACATCGGCGGCGGCAAGGTCACCCTGCTGTCCGCCCCCGACGGCGGCGCGCTGCTGCGCGTCATCGCCGGCGACCTGGACGGCCACGCGGGCCCCGGCATCACCCACACCCCGATCACGATGATCCACGCGACCGTCACCCCCGGCGCGCAGATCACCCTGCCGTGGCGCGAGGACTTCAACGCCCTCGCGTACGTCATGGCCGGGCGCGGCTCGGTGGGTGCGGAGCGCCGCCCGGTCCACACCGGCCAGACCGCCGTCTTCGGCGAGGGCGGTTCGCTGACCGTACGGGCCGACGAGTCGCAGGACTCGAACGCCCCGGACCTGGAGGTCATCCTGCTCGGCGGGCGGCCCATCCGGGAGCCCATGGCGCACTACGGGCCGTTCGTGATGAACAGCCGCGCCGAACTCCAGCAGGCCTTCGACGACTTCCAGGCGGGCCGGCTGGGCCGGATCCCGACCACCGAGCGGACCGGGCTGGGCCACCGGGGCACCGGCGAGCCGGACGCGGAGGAGTAGTCGCGGCCGGCCGACGGGCCGGCCAGTCCTCGGGCAGGGGCTCGGGTGCCGCGGCGGGGTCAGTCGGCGACGGGCGCGGGCACCCGCGGCGGTCCGCCGGCCGTCCGGCCGTCCGGCGGCGCCTGGCCGTCGCGCCCCGGGTCCGCCGTGTGGGCCGCGTCCGCCCCGCCCGCCGCCTGCGCGGCCTGATCCGGTTGTCCGTCCTGCCCCGGCTGCTCGTACAGCTCGAACCAGATCGACTTGCCCTCGCCCCGCGGGTCCACGCCCCAGCTGTCCGCCAGCATCTCCATCAGCAGGACGCCGCGGCCGTTGGAGGCCGTCTCCCCCGGGTGCCGCTTGTGCGGCAGCTCGTCGCTGGAGTCCGCGACCTCCACCCGCAGCCGGCGGGTGCCCGGCTCGCCGACCGCCTCCGCGACCAGCAGCGCGTCCCCGTCCGTGTGCATCAGGACGTTCGTGACCATCTCGGAGACCATCAGCACCGCGGAGTCCACCTGATCCGGATCCGCCCAGTCGTGCAGCAGCTCCCGCACCTGCCGCCGGGCGCCGGCGATCCGCTCCGGCTCCGCCTGCGCCACCGTGATCACCGTCCGCCGGACCGGCCGGGACGGGTGGGACGCCGTCGTGCCGCAGCCGCAGCCCGGACCCTCCCGGCACAGCAGCACGACGGCTATGTCGTCCTCGCGGCGGTCGGCCAGCGGGCCCGTGGTGTGGTGCGAGGACGGCCCGTGCACGGCCTGCACCAGTAGGTCCGCCAGCTTCTCCAGGCTCTCCGACGAGTGCGTCCCGGCCTCCAGCACGGCCCGCAGCCGCGCCCAGCCGGTGTCCAGGTCGTGCCCGCCGGTCTCGATGAGCCCGTCGGTGCACAGCATCATCGTCTCGCCCGGCTCCAGCGTGAACCGCGTCGTCGGGTAGTCCGTGTCCGGGACGATGCCGAGCGGCAGGCCGCCCGCCACGGGCCGCATGAGCACGGTGCCGTCGGCCATCCGCACCGCAGGCTCCGGGTGACCGGCCCGGGCCGCCTCCAGCATCCCGGTCGCCGGATCGCACTCCACGTACAGGCAGGTCGCGAAGCGCGGGCTGTGGAAGTCGCCGTCGTCGTACGGCGCGGCCGCGCCGTCCTCGGCGGAGGAGTGCAGCCCGGCGAGGAAGCGCGAGGCCCGCGACAGCACCGCGTCCGGCCGGTGGCCTTCCGAGGCGTACGCCCGTACCGCGATCCGCAGCTGGCCCATCAGGCCCGCCGCCCGTACGTCGTGCCCCTGCACGTCCCCGATGACCAGCGCGAACCGTCCCGACGGCAGCGGGATCATGTCGTACCAGTCACCGCCGACCTGGAGCCCGCCGCCCGTGGGCACGTACCGGGCCGCGACCGTCATGCCCGGGATCTCCGGGCCCAGCGTCGGCATCATCGAGCGCTGGAGCCCGGTGGTCAGCTCCCGCTCGGACTCGGCGACGCCCGCCCGCTGGAGCGCCTGCGCCAGCATGCGGGCCACCGTCGTCAGCACCGACCGCTCGTCCGGCGAGAAGGACACCGGGTGCTTGAAGGCCGCCATCCAGGCGCCCATGGTCCGGCCCGCGACGATCAGCGGCAGGAAGGCCCAGGAGACCCGGCCGAAGCGCTGCGCCAGCGGCCAGGCCGCCGGGAAGCGCCGCTTGTACTCCTCGGGCGTGGGCAGGTAGATCGCCCGGCCCGTGCGCACCACCTCGGCGGCCGGATAGGCCGTCTCCAGCCGCATGTCCGTGAAGGGAGCCTCGTCCCCCGGCCCGTGCCCGTGGTGTCCGATGATCGACAGCCGGTCGCCCTCCACCCCGAAGACGGCCAGCCCGTCCGGGTTGAACCCCGGCATCGACAGGGAGGCCGCGACCCGCAGCACCTCGGCCGTGGACCGGGCCTCGGCCAGCGCCCGCCCCGCGTCCAGCAGGAAGGCCTCGCGGGAGCGCCGCCAGTCGCCCGTGACGGTCGCCTGGGCGGCCGTGGTGCCGGGCTGCGGCTCCGCGATCTCCTGGAGGGTGCCGATGAGCTGGTAGTCCGTACGGTCCACCAGCGGCTTGGAGCGGCTGCGGACGGTACGCAGCACCCGGCCGTCCTCGTCCATGATGCGCAGCCGGGCCTCGGCGAGCGTGCCCTCGGCCACGGCGAGGTTCACGATGCCGTTGATCTCGTTCCAGTCCACCGGGTGGAAGCGGGACCGTACCGCCGCCTCGGGCAGCATCACGGGCTGCGGGGGCAGGCCGAGCAGCCGGGCGGCCTCGCTGTCGAGGGTGACCAGCCCGGAGGCGTTGTCCCAGCGCCACAGGCCGGTCGCGACGGCGGCCAGAACGTCCTCGGTGCGCACCGACTCATCTTTACAGGTCATCGCACCGCTGCGCCCGTCCGGACCACCTGCGGGCCGGGCGGTAACCTTGGCAGGGTTGAATCCCACCCTGGTATCGCGAAGAACTGGATGAACGATGCATCGGTACAGGTCCCACACCTGCGGCGAGCTCCGCGCCTCTGACGTCGGCAGCGACGTCCGGCTGAGCGGCTGGCTGCACAATCGTCGAGACCTGGGCGGCATCCTCTTCATCGATCTGCGCGACCACTACGGCATCACGCAGCTCGTCGCCCGTCCCGGCACCGCCGCGAACGAGGCCCTGAGCCACCTCACCAAGGAGACCGTCGTCAAGATCGACGGCTCGGTGGTCTCCCGCGGTGCGGACAACATCAACCCCGAGCTGCCCACCGGCGAGATCGAGATCGAGGTCTCCGCGGTCGAGGTGCTCGGCGCGGCCGCCCCGCTGCCCTTCACGATCAACACCGACGACGGTGTCAACGAGGAGCGGCGCCTGGAGTACCGCTTCCTCGACCTGCGCCGCGAGCGCATGCACCGCAACATCATGCTGCGCTCCGCCGTCATCGCGTCCATCCGCCACAAGATGGTGGCCCTGGGCTTCAACGAGATGGCGACCCCGATCCTGACCGCGACCTCCCCCGAGGGCGCGCGCGACTTCGTGGTCCCCTCCCGCCTGAACCCGGGCAAGTTCTACGCCCTGCCGCAGGCCCCGCAGCAGTTCAAGCAGCTGCTGATGATCTCGGGCTTCGACCGCTACTTCCAGATCGCGCCCTGCTTCCGCGACGAGGACGCCCGCGCCGACCGCTCGCCGGGCGAGTTCTACCAGCTCGACGTCGAGATGTCCTTCGTCGAGCAGGAGGACGTCTTCCAGCCGATCGAGAAGCTGATGACCGAGCTCTTCGAGGAGTTCGGCAACGGCCGCCACGTCACCTCGCCGTTCCCGCGGATCCCGTTCCGCGAGTCGATGCTGAAGTACGGCAACGACAAGCCCGACCTGCGCGCGCAGCTCGAACTGGTCGACATCTCCGACGTCTTCGAGAACTCCGAGTTCAAGGCGTTCGCCGGCAAGCACGTCCGTGCGCTCGCCGTCCCGAACACCGGCGACCAGCCGCGCAAGTTCTTCGACGGCCTCGGTGACTTCGCCGTCTCGCTCGGTGCCAAGGGCCTGGCCTGGGTCCGCGTGGGCGAGGGCAACGCCCTCACCGGCCCGATCGCCAAGTTCCTCACCGAGGAGAACGTCAAGGTCCTCACCGAGCGCCTCGGCCTGGAGCCCGGTCACGCCGTGTTCTTCGGCGCGGGCGAGTTCGACGAGGTCTCCAAGATCATGGGCCCGGTCCGGGTCGAGGCCGCCAAGCGCGCCGGCCAGTTCGAGGAGAACGTCTTCCGCTTCGCGTGGATCGTCGACTTCCCGATGTACGAGAAGGACGAGGAGACCGGAAAGATCGACTTCTCGCACAACCCCTTCTCGATGCCGCAGGGCGGCCTCGAGGCCCTGGAGACCCAGGACCCGCTGGACATCCTGGGCTGGCAGTACGACATCGTCTGCAACGGCATCGAGCTGTCCTCGGGCGCGATCCGCAACCACGAGCCCGACATCATGTTCAAGGCCTTCGAGATCGCGGGCTACTCCCGCGAGACCGTCGAGACCGAGTTCGCGGGCATGCTGCGCGCCTTCCAGTTCGGTGCCCCGCCGCACGGCGGCATCGCCCCGGGCGTCGACCGCATCGTGATGCTCCTGGCCGACGAGCCGAACATCCGCGAGACGATCGCCTTCCCGCTGAACGGCAACGCCCAGGACCTGATGATGGGTGCCCCGACCGAGCTGGACGAGGCCCGTCTGCGCGAGCTGAACATCGCGCTGCGCAAGCCGGTCGAGAAGAAGGCCGTCGGCGACCGCCCGGTCACCGAGGCCGTCCACCCGGACGCCGCGCGCTAGTCATGTGAGCCCGAAGGGCCCGGGATCCGAACGGATCCCGGGCCCTTCGGCGTTCCGCGGCGTCTCGCCGGCTAGTGGATGCCGCTGTAGACCTGCCAGCCGGTGGCGATCTTCGTTTTCGCGGCGAAGGTGCCCTTGCCGGTGCCGCTCCAGCGCCAGATGGCTCCGCTGGTGTCGCGGGCGATCAGGTCGGCGCGGCCGTCGCCGGTCAGGTCGCCGACGCCCACGACGGCGTTGTACGAGGCGCCCCAGTCCTTGCCGAGGGGGGCGCGGGCGCCGAAGGTGCCCTTGCCGGTGCCGTACATGCGCCACAGCTCGTTCGAGGAGTCCTGGAGGAGGAGGTCGCCGATGCCGTCGCCGTTGAGGTCCCCGGCGCCGACGATCTTCTTGTAGTTCTTGAAGGCCGTGCTGAGCTCGATGCGCGCGCCCAGGATCCCGGTGGGCGTCGTCGGGTAGAGGTACACGCCGCCGGTCCTGGGGTCGCGGGCGATCAGGTCGGGGCGGCCGTCCTTGTTCACGTCACCCGGGCTGGTCATGATGTCGTAGGCGTTCCAGCCCTTGCCCAGGACCTTGTACGGGCTGGTGGGCTTCAGCGCCGTCCCGCAGGCGGGGGTGTAGCGGCGCATCTCGCCGGTGGCCAGGCGCACCAGGGTGTCGTTGCAGCGGTCGCCGTTCATGTCGCCCATGGGGACCGGCCGGAAGCCCTTGGGCCAGCCGGTGGTGGTCGTGCTGCCGCTGAAGTTCCCGGTGCCCGCGTGCCCGTACGCGGTGCGCAGGGTGCCCGGGGCGGTGGTCTGGAACAGGTCGCCGGTGCCGTCCGGTCGGCCGCTGCGCGCGCCGAAGTCACGGCGTACGGCGGCCCCGCCGGTCACGGTCACCTTGCCGTCGAGGCGGACGGTGTCCGTCCCCTCCTCGGTGCCCCGTCCCCGCAGCTGCCAGGTCAGCGGCCCGTTCGCCGCGGGGCCCGCGGTGGTCAGCCCGTTCCACTGCGGGGCGACCGTGCGGCCCGCGGGGGCCTCGATCTCGCGGACGGCGTTGCCCGCCGGGTCGCGCAGCACCAGCGTCGCGTGCACCGGCTGGTCGAACTCCCAGGACGGGGCCCAGACGGGGGTGCGGCCGGTGGCGCCGGTCAGGTCGGCGGAGGCCGGCACGCGCGATCCGGTCAGGACGGGCGAGGGCTCGGTGCGGATCCGGGTGGAGTACATGGGCTCCGGCACGGAGCCGTTGAACCGGGACCACAGGACGGTGGCCGTACGGCCCGGGCCGGCCGCGATCGTGCCGCTCTCCTGCACCCGGTCGCTGCCGCTGCCGGGCAGGAAGGCGGGCGCGGACCAGGTGCCGCTGCGCGGGTCGCGGGCCGTCTCGATCAGGGTGTTGTGCCGCTCGCCCGGCTTCGGCTGGGCCCACAGCACCCGGACCGTGCCGTCCGGCCCGATCGAGGGGCCGCCCGCGCTCCCGGCGTCCCGGTACGAGGAGAGCTGCCGGGGCTCGGACCAGTCGTGCTTGCCGGCGGGCAGGGTCGCGGTGGTGAGGAAGGAGTCCGAGAGGTCCCCGCCCTCGTCCTGCCACCACACCAGGGTCACTTCCCCGCGCGGTCCGACGAGCGGCTCCGGTGGGACGTTGTACGCCCCGGCCTCGGACGTGGCCAGCCGCTCGGGACGCGACCAGCCGGCCGTGCCGGGCCTGAGGACCGAGGCGTAGGTGAACCCGGCGGTGCCCTGGTCGGTCTGGCCCCAGGTGAGGGCCAGGGTGCCGTCCGGCCCGGAGCCGAGGCGGGGGATCACGGTCTCGTAGGCGACCGGCCAGGTGACCTTGGCCGGGCTGCCCCAGGGGGCGTCGAGCCCGGTCCGGGTGAGCATCTCGATCGCCTCGCGCCCGTTCTGGGTCCGCGAGTACACGATCACGGAGGTGCCGTTCGGGGCCACGGCCACGTCGGCGTACTCCACGATGTCCGGCCCGGTCGCGGTGGCCACGGCGACGGGTGCGGACCAGGTGCCGTCCGCGCCCAGGGTCGAGGTGGCCGCGGTCGTCGTGCCCTCCGGTACCTCCTTCTCCTCGTCGGCGGGCCGGGGCCCGCCGCTCCACACCGCGGTGAACGTCCCCCGCGGTCCCGCGGCCAGGCTGACCCGGTCGAGGTAGAGGGCCGAGTCCGTGCCGAGCACCTCGACCGGGTCGGACCACGAGCGGTCCGCGGGGGAGAGGACGGCGGCCTTCAGCCGGGAGCGGTAGTCGCCGTAGCCGGGCTCCAGCGGGGCCACGGGCTCCTGCCAGAGCGCGGCCACCCGCCCGCCCGAGCCCGCGACCAGCTGCAGGTGGTCCTGGTCGCCGGTGACCTCCGCGAGCAGGCGCGGCTCCTGCCAGACGCTGCTCTTCGGCGACCGGGCGGCCGCGTACAGGCGGTACTGGCGGTCTCCGGTCGCGGTCTGCCAGAGGGCCACCGCCCAGCCGTCGGAGCCGATGACGAGCTTCTTCGAGTCGACGAGCCAGCGGCCGTCGGCCACGGTCGTCGCAACGTTCCACGGCCCGGCCGCGGGGCCCGGCGCCGGTGCGCCCGGTGCGGAGGGATCGGCGGCCGCTGCGGCCGGTGCCGCGGCCACGGCGGGCGCGGTGAGCAACGGGCCGATCAGGCCCGTGGAGAGGAGCAGGACGGCGGCCGACGTGCGTGCGGTCCGGTGCCGTTCCATGCGGGCGCCGTGGCCCATGTGCGGGATTCCTTCCCCCTGTGCGGATGTGTGGTCGCGGGGGGGGGGGGGGGGGGGGGGGGGGGGGGGGGGGGGGGGGGGGGGGGGGGGGGGGGGGGGGGGGGGGGGGGGGGGGGGGGGGGGGGGG
>NZ_JBVJWO010000051.1:51175-52228 GCF_055602345.1 Streptomyces sp. NPDC037401 | reverse complement strand
CCCCCCCCCCCCCCCCCCCCCCCCCCCCCCCCCCCCCCCCCCCCCCCCCCCTCCCTTCTCCCCCCCCCCCCCCCCCCCCCCCCCCCCCCCCCCCCACCTTGAATTCCAGCGCCGGCCAAGGAGCCGGCAGACAGGGAAGGACCCATGCGACAGGTACTGAGCCGACAGGTACTCAGCAAGGGGATGCTCACCGCCGCGGCGGCCTCGAGTCTGCTGTCACTCGGGGCGGGCGCGGCCTACGCGCACCCCGGCAACACCGCCGAGGCCTCGCATTCGCCGGGCGTGCTGGCCGGCAACAGCGTCTCGGTACCGGTCACGCTGTCCCCGAACGTCTGCGGCAACAGCGTCGACGGCGCCGCGGCCCTGAACCCGGCGGTGGGCAACGAGTGCGCGACCGTCACGTCCCACGGCCCCCGCGGGTACGGGGACGGGTACGACTACGAGCGCTACCTGGACTCCTCCACGGCCCGGGACTACGAGCGCCACCTCGCGGAGCGGTACGAGCGCGAGCGCGGCCACGAGCGCGAGGACGAGGGTGCGTACGGCCCGCGCGAGGAGCACGCGAAGCACCAGCACCCGGGCAAGGGCAAGGGCAAGGGCAAGCACCGGGCCCCGGACAAGGACGAGGAGTGCGACGAGCCGCATGCGGCTCCGAAGCCCGAGCCCGCGCCGCTGCCCGAGCCGATTCCCGAGCCGGTCCACGGGGCGCCGGCCCCCGCCCCGCTCCCGGCGCCCGCGCCGGTTCCTGAGCCGGTTCCCGAGCCGGTCCACGAGGCGGAGACGCTCCCCGCTCCCGCCCCGGCACCCGTCCCGGTGGCCGAGGAGGTGCCCGAGCCGCGTCCCCGGCGCGGACACCAGGAGCAGCCGGCTCCCGCACCCGCGGTTCCCCCCGCCCCCGCGGTCCCGGTGATCGACCAGCCGCCGGCCAACCCCGCCGGCGACCGTCCGGTCGACGTCACGCTCCCGCCGGCGCCGGCTCCCGCCCCGGCACCGGGGGGGGGGGGGGCACGCGCGGTCGTCACACGGTCCGCCACCCCTGACCCCACGCCCCTG
>NZ_JBVJWO010000051.1:0-51165 GCF_055602345.1 Streptomyces sp. NPDC037401 | reverse complement strand
GCCCCCCCCCCCACCCCCCCCCTCCCCCCCCCCCTCTCCCCCCCCCCCCCCCCCCCCCCCCCCCCCCCCCCCCCCCCCCCCTGCCCCCGTCCCGGCACCCGCCGTCACTCCGCTTCCCGCCCCTCCCGCCCCGGCGCCCCTGCCGGCCGCGGCGGTCCCCGTACTCGCCGAGACCGGAGCGGGCTCGCCCGTCACCGCGGCGGTGTTCGGAGCGGGTCTGCTGCTCGGTGGCGCAATTCTCTATCGGCGTTCCCGTATCTCCTGAAGTTGACGCTGGACGTTTCATCGGAAAAGCGGCCGGAGAAGCCCGAACGGGGTTTCTCCGGCCGTTCGTCATTCCGCGTACGGGAAGAATGCCCGGGGGGTGGAGTTTCCGCAGCGGACAGGAATCGTTACCCAGGTCGCGAGCGGTGCGACGGGCGCCGCCGGAGAAAGGGATTCGCAATGAAGTTCTCGAAGGTCGCCGTCGTCGTCGCAGGGTCGGTGGCCGCGTTCGGCGCCGCCTCCCCCGCCTTTGCCGCCGACCCGGCCGGGCTGCCCATGAGCCTGAACGGCGGGGCCACCGAGATCGTCGACGCCCAGGCCCCGACGACCGCGAACCTGACCTCGCACTTCGCCAACGCCCTGGAGGAGCAGGGCGCCGCGGTGGGGACGGCGCTGGGCGCGGTCGGCCAGGTGAACCAGGCCAAGAACAACCTGCCGGGCGAGGCGCTCAAGACCGGCAACGCGCTCACCCAGACCACCCCGCTGCTCGGTGGCGTGAAGCTCAACGGCGGTCGCTGAAGCGCCTGTTGCCTACGACACCAGCCGTCCGCGCCCCGGCCACCGGGGCGCGGACGGCTTTTCCGTGCGGTCTCCGGCACACCCCGGAAACGGCTGTGGCGCCACCGGCGGTGTGCCGGTGGCGCCACAGGAATGCGCAGCGACCGAGATCAGTCGTTGATGCAGACGTTGCCGAACGCCGGGTTCAGCGCGCCGATCACGTTGACCGTGTTGCCGCAGAGGTTGATCGGGATGTGGACCGGAACCTGCACGAGGTTGCCGGAGAGGACACCGGGCGAGCCCACGGCAGCGCCCTCGGCCTTGGAGTCGGCGACGGCGGTGCCGGCGGCCGCGCCCGCGGCGAGACCGGCGGTGGCCAGGACCAGGGCGGCCTTCTTGGCAGAGTTCATGGGAAGTGCACCTTCTGTTCGATGTTCTGCCCCGATCCGGGGCTCACACCGAGCGAAACGTCCCAGTCTGCACGACGACACGGGCCGGGCCACAGTCTGACCTGTTCGGCCCAATAGTCGTAACCTCCGACCCGCCCGCCCCGCCCGGCCCGCCCGGCCCGCTACGGCAACGCAGGGATCTCCGGAATCTCAGGGATCTCGGGGATCCCCGGCACATCGGGGATCTCGGGGATCTCGGGCACCAGGCCGTCGACGGGCGGTACGGCCGGCGGCACGGCCGGCGGTACGACCGGCAGCGTGATCCCGGGGATCTCGGGGAGCTTGATCTCAGGGAGCTTGATCTCGGGAAGCTTGATCTCCGGGAGCTTGGGGAGCTCGATCGGCGGCAGCGTCACACCCGGAGGCAGCAAGCCCTTGAGCGAGTCCAGGATGGCCTGGAGCGAGGTGCCGAGGCCCGCCAGCAGGTCGTCGATGGGGCCGGCAGCCGCCCGGTCTCCGCTCTGCTGCCGGGCTGCCGCGGCAGGTGTAGCGCGGTCGAGCGCGGCACCGCGGTCGTCCGCGAGGGCGCTCGCGGGACCGGCCGCGCCGAAGAGTATGGCGGCACAGAGGGCCGACGGGACGAGGACGCGGGACGACGCCTTCTTCCGGTGCATGGGTGTTCCTTCGCATGGTCGTGCGGGACCGGGCGGCCCCGTACCACGGTGTGAACAGATCGCTACGCACCGCAACCCGAACCCGGGTGCGGGCCGACGCCCCGCACCCCTGCACGACGCCCGCACTGACTGGCCCGCCCCCCGGCGCCAGGGCAGCCGGGGGCGCCCCCCTGCACGCACAAAGAGCTCCGCGTGCGCGGGCCGTTTGAGTGAAGCAGCGGAACCAACCCCGGGAACGCCCAGTTGATCAGGGCGCTCCACTTGCGGGCACTCGTGCGACAAAAGGATCATTCAGATGCTCAAGAAGATCATGGCCACCGCCGCGGTCACCGCTTCCGTGCTCGGCGCGGGCGCTGCCATGGCCTCCCCGGCGATGGCGATCGGCAACGACGACGGCATCAAGACCGTCAACGGCAACGGCGCCCAGCAGATCTACGGCAACCAGAAGACTCACGGCGACATGAGCCCGCAGATGAGCCTGGTCCAGGGCACCCTCAACAAGCCCTGCATCGGCCTCCCGGCGAAGCTCAACGCCCAGGGCCTCCTCGGCCTCGCCGCGGTCGGCGTCCTGCAGGACGTCCCGATCCTGTCCGCGCCGCAGAACCAGCAGTGCACCGAGAACTCCACCCAGGCCAAGGGCGACGAGCCGCTCTCGCACATCCTCAGCAACATCCCGGTCCTGTCCGGCAACGGCTCCTTCGGCAGCTGATCTCCGCACCTCCTTCCGGTCCGGGCGGCTGACGCCCGTGGAGCGATGCACACAGCCCCGGCAGCCTCCAGCTGCCGGGGCTGTGCCGTGCCCGCGCCACGGGCCCCGGCGTCAGGAGGTCCAGAAGTCCCACCAGCGGGTGAGGATCAGCATCCCGATCACGCCGAGGTGCACCACGGGCAGCACCCAGGCGAATTCACCGAGGAACGACCGGAGCCACTGCGGGGCCGGCAGCACACCGGCGCGGACGTTGCGCGCGAGGGTGTACCAGAACATCAGGATCGTCGCCGTCCAGGCCAGGCAGCACCACAGGCACAGGGCGTTGATCTCGTAGAGGGACTGCTGCATCAGCCAGGTGCAGAACCCGACGCCGAACGCCTGACCCACGGTCAGGCCCAGCCAGAACCAGCCGCGGTAGCGGGCGCCGGCCAGCAGGCCCGCGCCGATGCAGACCACCATCGCGTACGTCACCAGCCCGAGCATCGGGTTGGGGAAGCCGAAAGCCTCCGCCTGCTCGCTCTTCATGACGCTGCCGCAGGACACCACGGGGTTGAGACTGCAGGCCGGCTTGAAGTCCGGGTCCTCCAGCAGGAGGAACTTGTCCAGGGTGATCACCCAGGAGGAGAGCAGCCCCGCCGCGCCGGTGATGACCAGCAGCCAGGCGAACCCCCTGGTGGCTCCGGCCGGTTCGCTCTCTTGTCGACTGCGGGGGCGGCCCTGCTGCTGGGGGATCGCCTCTCCCGCTGTTTTGGTTGCCATGGGCGCACCATACCCCCGCATACCACCTCAGATACGCTCCAATCCCCGCCCCTCATACGCAAGTTGTCCAGAAGTGGTACGGATGTGGCATGGATCGAGTAGACGCTCTGACCGATGTGGCGGGCCTGCGGGTGGGCCACGCACGGCTGTCCGGCGACGGTGCGCTCAGCGGGACCACGGTGGTGCTGGCTCCCGAGGGCGGGGCGGTCGCGGCCGTCGACGTGCGGGGCGGCGGGCCCGGTACCCGGGAGACCGACGCCCTGGACCCGCGCAGCCTCGTCCAGCGGGTCGACGCCGTGGTGCTGACGGGCGGGAGTGCGTACGGACTGGACGCGGCGACCGGAGTGGCGGCCTGGCTCGAGGAGCGGGGCCGGGGGGTGCGGGTGGGGCCGGACCCGTCCCAGGTCGTCCCGGTGGTGCCGGCGGCCTGCCTGTTCGACCTCGGGCGCGGCGGGGACTGGCGGGCCCGGCCGGACGCGGCGCTGGGACGGGCGGCCGCGCAGGCCGCCGCGGACTCGGTGCCGGGCGGTCCGGTGGCCGAGGGGTGCGTGGGCGCCGGCACCGGTGCGGTGGCCGGAGGGCTCAAGGGCGGGGTCGGCTCGGCGAGCGTACGGCTGGAGTCGGGGGTGACCGTCGGGGCGCTGGTCGTGGTCAACGCCGTGGGTTCGGCGGTGGATCCGCTGACCGGGGCGCTGTACGGCAGCTCTTTCGAAGGGCGGGTCGCCTATCCGGAGCCCGCGGCGCACGAGGCGGCCGTACGGCGCCTGGAGCGGGCGCGGACCCTGACCGGGCAGCGCGCCGCCGGGGTCGTGCGCCCGCCGCTCAACACCACGCTCGCGGTGGTCGGTACGGACGCCCTGCTGACCCGCGCGCAGGCGCAGAAGCTCGCGGGGACGGCGCACGACGGGCTGGCGCGTGCCGTGCGTCCGGTGCACCTGATGAACGACGGGGACACGGTGTTCGCGCTGTCGGCGGGCGAGCGGCCGGTGCCGGACCTGGAGGCGCTCAACGCCGTCCTGGCGGCGGGCGCGGACGCGCTGACCCGGGCGGTGGTGCGGGCCGTGCTGGCGGCCGAGGGGGTGGACGGCCCGGGCGGGGTGTTCCCGTCGTACGGGGATCTCTACGCGCCGCGGGACACGGCCCCGGACGCGGCCCCGCCCGGATCGGCGTAGGGGCGTAGGGGCGTACGGGGCGGCGTGTGCCCGGAGTTGGGGCAGGGGCGGCCGGCGCGCGGGAACCCCGGCGAGTGACCGCTCGTTTTCCCCAACCCGGGACCGGATGCCGGACCGAGGCGTTACGTTGAGCTTCCGTGAAGTGACAAGCTGCGACGGCCTGGAGACCCACCTTGAGCGATCCGTACGAGACAACCGAGGCGCACCTCGATCGACTCCTCGGCCGCGCGCTGAACTCCTTCGACCTGCCCGACCGGCTGGTCGAGCGCCTCGGTTCGGCGCTCGCCCACAGTTCCTCGCTGTGCGCCTCGCACCAGAGCTCGATCACCGGGGTGCAGCGGGAGACGTACCGGCACACCTACCTGCTGGCCGACGGGGACGCGGTCTCGCTGTGGGAGCTGGCCCACCGCGCGTCCGGTGCGGACGTCCTGCGGCACGAGGTCTTCCCGACCCGGACGGAGCTGCGCCTGGCGATGGGCCGGCTGTTCGGCGAGGAGTTCGACGCGGCGCCGGACGGGCTGGGGTACTGCGGCGAGCTGCCCGGCACCGACGACCCCGACAGTGACGTCGCGGTGCTGGGTGCGCTGTTCGCGCGGGGTGCCGGGGTGCCGGAGCAGCGCCGGGTGTACGCCGTGGACGAGTCGGCGGACCACGCCCGCCGGGTGCTGCGGCGCGCGGAGAACACCGACCGGCCGGGCCCGGCGGTGGCCCGGCTGCTGCGCTCGGCGTACGCCCACACGATCACCCAGGCGTTCGGCGGACGGCAGTGCCTGGCGGACGGGCGGGACGCCGGATTCACGCTGTACGAGCACGCGTTCGTGCTGATGGACGGGCAGGAGGTCAGCCTGTGGGAGGTCGAGCACACGGCCACGCCCGACGGCCGGCACATGTGCGAGGTGTACACGAGCGAGGCGGCCGCGCGCGGGGCGATGGAGCTGCGCGCGCGGGTGCGGTGACCGGTCCCGGGTGCGTCAGACGCCGGCGGGTGCGGACAGCGGGAGGTCCAGCGGGAGGTCGCCGGTGATGTGGACCGCGTCCGGGCGGAGGTCGGCGGGCGTCGGCATCGCGCTGCCGGGGAGCTGGACCGCGGCGGCGCCGTGGGCCAGGGCGGAGGCGAGGGCGGCGGGGCCTGTCCCGCCCGCGATGAGGAAGCCCGCGAGCGAGGCGTCACCCGCGCCGACGTCACTGCGGACGGCTGGGGCGCCGGCGGTGCCGTAGAGGGTGCCGGAGGGCTCGGCGAGCAGCTGGCCGTCGGCGCCAAGGCCGGCGAGGACGGCCCGGGCGCCCGCCTCGCGGAGTTCTTCGGCGGCCTTGACGACGTCGCCGAGGGTGTAGAGGGGGCGGCCGACCGCGGCGGCGAGCTCTTCGGCGTTGGGCTTGATCACGTCGGGGCGGGCCTCGAGGGCGGCGAGCAGGGCCGGGCCGGAGGTGTCGAGGGCTATCCGCGCGCCGGCCTCGTGGACCCCGCCGACGAGTACGGCGTACCACTCGGGGGCGAGGCCGCGCGGGAGGCTGCCGCAGCAGGCGATCCAGTCGGCCGCGGCGGACTGGCTGCGGACCGTGGAGAGCAGGAGGCCGGATTCGGCGGCGGTCAGTTCGGGGCCGGGCGCGTTGATCTTCGTCAGGGTGCCGTCGGGTTCGGCGACGGAGATGTCGGCGCGGGTCTGGCCCGCGATCGACACGGCGGTGACGTCGATGCCGAGCCCGCCGAGCAGTTCGGCCAGCAGGACTCCGGCGGTGCCGCCGAGCGGGACGACCGCGGTGGCGCGGTGGCCGGCTGCGGCCACGGCACGGGAGACGTTGACGCCCTTGCCGCCGGGATCCATCCGGTCGGTGGTGGCGCGGAGCACCTCGCCGCGGTCCAGCGCGGGGACCTCGTAGGTCCGGTCCAGGGACGGGTTGGGCGTGACGGTGAGGATCATACGAGCACGACTTCCGTACCGGCGGCCTCGATCGCCGCCTGCTGGGCGGGGTCGAGCCCCGCGTCGGTGATGAGCAGGTCGATGTCGGCGAAGGCGGCGAAGCGGGCGAAGTGCTCCTCGCCGGCCTTCGCGGAGTCGGCGAGGAGGACCACGCGGCGGGCGGCGGCGATCGCGGCGCGTTTGACGGCGGCCTCGGCGAGGTCGGGGGTGGTCAGGCCGCCTTCGGCCGAGAAGCCGTTGGTGGCGAGGAAGAGGACGTCCGCGCGGATCTCGGCGTAGGCGCGCAGGGCCCAGGCGTCGACGGCGGCGCGGGTGCGGTGGCGGACCCGGCCGCCGACGAGGTGCAGGTCGATGCCGGTGTGGTCGGCGAGCCGGGCGGCGACGGGGAGGGCGTGGGTCAGCACGGTGAGCACGGTGTCCACGGGCAGCCGGGCGGCCAGGCGGGCGACGGTGGTGCCGGCGTCGAGGATGACGCTGCCGCCGTCGGGGAGTTCGGCGAGCGCCGCGGCCGCGATGAGGTCCTTCTCGTCGGCCGCCGTGGCTTCGCGCTCGGTGAGGTCCGGTTCGAAGTCGAGGCGGCCGGCCGGGATGGCGCCGCCGTGCACCCGGCGGACGAGTCCGGCCCGGTCCAGGGCCTTCAGGTCGCGGCGGACGGTCTCCGCGGTGACCTGGAATGCCCCGGCGAGGGAGAGGACGTCGACCCTGCCCGCCTCGCGGGCGAGGCGGAGGATCTCTTGTTGGCGCTCCGGTGCGTACATGTGGCTTCGCGTCCGTTTCGATGCCCGAATCTGTGGCTTAACGGAAGCTTATGCCCGAATTGGGGGAAAGTAAATGCAAACGGACATGCCCGCCGACTGGGGCGGGCATGTCCGCGGAGGCGTTTCCGCTCCGGCGCAGCGTCAGACGCCGACCTTCTGCGGGGTGCCGTCGGCTTCGTCCCAGGCGCCCGCCTCGGCCTCGTGGCCGACTCCCTGCTTCTGCCGGGCCGGGAGCGCGAACATCACCGCGAAGATGACGACCAGCACGACCGCGACCCACCACAGGGCCTGCTGGAAGCCCTCGACGAACGCCAGGCCCGGCCCGGACCCGGGCAGCTTCTCGTCGACGACGGTGAAGAAGACGACGGAGACCAGGCCGAGGCCCAGCGCGTTGCCCATCTGACCGGTGGTGTTGATCAGGCCGGACGCGGAACCCGCGTGCTCGCGGGGCACCTCGGAGAGCACGGCGTCGGTCAGCGGGGCGATGATCAGGCCCATGCCGGCGCCCATGACGATCAGCGGGGCGGCCATCTGGAGGGGCGTGATGTCCAGGCCGTAGCGGCTGGACTCCCAGATGTAGAGGAACACGCCCACGCCCATGACCAGGGCGCCCGCCTGGAGCACCTTGCGGCCGAAGCGCGGCACCAGCTTCTGCACGGACATGCCGGCCGCGACCGAGACGGCGATGGAGAACGGCACGCCGGTGCCGCCGGCCTTCAGCGGGCTCCAGCCCAGGCCCATCTGCATGTACAGCGTCCAGACCAGGAAGAAGATGCCGGTCGCGATGCCGAACGTGAGCTGGACCGCGATGCCGGCCGCGAAGCTCTTGACCTTGAAGAGGGAGAGCTCGACCAGCGCGGAGCCGTCCTTGCGGGTCTTGTGCTTCTCGTACGCGAGGAAGCCCGCGAAGACGAACGGCACCGCGCCCATGCAGACGAAGCCCCACAGCGGCCAGTCGTTCTCCCGGCCCTGGGTGAGGGGGTAGATCAGCATGACCAGGCCGAGGGTGGCCAGGACGACGCCGATCAGGTCGAGCTTGAGCGCCTTGGGGGCCTTGGACTCGGTGATGAACCGGCTGCCGAGGATCAGGCCGGCGATGCCGACGGGCAGGTTGATCAGGAAGATCGGGCGCCATTCGAGGCCGAAGAGGTTCCACTCGGTGAGCAGCGCGCCGAGGATCGGGCCGGAGACGGCGCCGAGGCCGACGATGGCACCGAACATGCCGAACACCTTGCCTCGCTCGTGCGGCGGGAAGGTCACGTGGATGATCGCGAGGACCTGCGGGACCATCATCGCGGCCATGGAGCCCTGGAGCAGCCGCGAGAAGACCAGCATCTCCTGGTTGGCGGCCAGACCGCAGAGCGCGGAGGCGAGGGTGAAACCGGCGATGCCGATCAGGAACAGGCGCTTGCGCCCGTAGATGTCACCGAGGCGGCCGCCGGTGATCAGACCGGCGGCGAACGCGAGCGCGTATCCGGCGGTGATCCACTGGATGGCGCTCGTGGACGTGTTCAGGTCTTGCTGCATGCTCGGGATCGCGATGTTGACGATCGTGACGTCGACCAGGTCCATGAAGGCGGCGGTCATGACGATCGCGAGGGCCAGCCAGCGGCGGCGGTCGGCTTGGGGCTCGGCGGCGGCAGCCGTACCGGCCTCGGATATCTCGTGCCCGTCCGGTTCGGGCTTCTTGGACAGCTCGGTGCTCATGGAGAGAAACGTAGACGGGATCTAGGACAGAGGGTGGCCTATTTCGCTGGCAATCTGGGTCTCATGACGGACACACCGGCACGGCTGCTGACCCTGCTGTCCCTGCTCCAGACGCCCCGGGAATGGCCCGGCAGCGAACTGGCGGACCGGCTCGGGGTGAGTGCGCGCACCATTCGGCGGGACATCGACCGGCTCCGTGAGCTGGGGTACCCGGTAGAGGCGTCGATGGGCGCCGAGGGCGGATACCGGCTGGTCGCGGGAGCGGCGCTGCCTCCGCTCGTCCTGGACGACGAGGAGGCGGTGGCGATCGCCGTCGGGCTGCGGGCCGGCGCCGGGCACGCCATCGAGGGGGTCGAGGAGGCGTCCGTACGGGCTCTGGCGAAGCTGGAGCAGGTGCTGCCGTCGCGGCTGCGGCACCGGGTCAGCACCCTGCAGTCCGCGACCCTCGCGCTGACCCGCGGGGACGGGGCGAGCATCGATCCGCGGACGCTGACGGTGATCGCTGCGGCGGCCACCGGGCACGAGCGGCTGCGGTTCTCGTACCGGGCGCGGGACGGTGCCGGGTCGCGGCGGCTGGTGGAGCCGTACCGGCTGGTGTCGACCGGGTGGCGCTGGTACCTGCTCGCCTACGACCTGGACCGCGGGGACTGGCGGACCTTCCGGGTGGACCGGGTGAGCGAGCCGTTCGCCACCGGGGCCCGCTTCGGGGCGCGGGAGCTGCCGATGGGCGGGGACGCGGCGGCGTTCGTCGAGCGCGGGCTGCGCGGGCGCCAGGCGGAATACCGGGTCGAGGTGGCCTTCGCCGCCCCGGCGGAGCAGCTGCCGCCGTGGCTGGGGACCGCGGAGCCGGAGGCCGGCGGCGGCTGCCGGGTGCGCTTCGAGTCCGCGGACCCGGAGGACTGGCTCGCGATGCGGCTGGCGATGACGGGGCTGTCGTTCGTCGTGCGCGAGCCGCAGGCGCTGGCGCAGAGCGCGGCGGCCCTGGGGACGCGGCTGCTGGCCGCGGCCCAGCCGGCGTAGCGCGTCGGGCCCGGAAGGGGCGCGGGCGGGGCAGGGGAGAGCCCCGGCACCTGGGGGGATAGGTGCCGGGGCGGTCTTGGGGTTCGGGCTCCCGGCCGGTCAGGCCGCGGCGTCGAAGCCCGTGTCGCGGGCCATCCGCTTCAGCTCGAGCAGGGCGTGCTTCTCGATCTGGCGGATCCGCTCGCGGGTGAGGCCGTGCTGCTTGCCGACCTCGGTCAGCGTGCGCTCGCGCCCGTCGTCGATGCCGTACCGCATCTTGATGATCGAGGCGGTGCGCTGGTCGAGCCGGCCGATCAGGTCGTCCAGCTCCTCGCTGCGCAGCAGCGAGAGCACGGACTGCTCGGGCGAGATGGCGGAGGTGTCCTCGAGGAGGTCGCCGAACTGCGTCTCGCCCTCGTCGTCCACGGACATGTTCAGGCTGACCGGGTCGCGGGCCCAGTCCAGTACGTCGCCCACGCGCTGCGCGGTCGAGTCGAGCTCGGCGGCGATCTCGGCGTGCTCCGGGTCGCGGCCGTGCTCGCGGTTGAACTCGCGCTGCACCCGGCGGATCCGGCCGAGCTCCTCGACCAGGTGGACGGGGAGGCGGATGGTGCGGGACTGGTCGGCTATGGAGCGGGTGATGGCCTGACGGATCCACCAGGTGGCGTACGTGGAGAACTTGAAGCCCTTGGCGTAGTCGAACTTCTCGACGGCGCGGACCAGGCCGGCGTTCCCCTCCTGGACGAGGTCGAGGAGGGGGAGTCCGCTGCGCGGGTAGCGGCGGGCGACCGCCACGACCAGGCGGAGGTTGGACCGGATGAAGACTTCCTTGGCCTTCTCGCCCTCGGCGGACAGCTCCTCGAGCTCCTCGCGCGTGGCACCGCCCCCCTTGGCGGCGTCGACCTCGCCGTCGAGGATCTGGCGCGCGAACACGCCGGCCTCGATGATCTGGGACAGTTCGACTTCCTTGGCGGCGTCGAGCAGAGGCGTACGCGCGATCTCGTCGAGGTACATGCCGACCAGGTCGCGGTCGGCGATCTCCGCGCTGACGGCGCGAGCGCTGCTGGCCGTGTCGGACTTACGGCGGGCGACGGCGCGGGTTGCCATGCGTGCTCCCTTGCAAAGAGTTCGGTAGCGGTGCGGCTGGTGCGGCCTCCGGAACACTCTCCCGAGTGTCCGCATCCGTAGGAAACAACGACTGGAATCGGGACAGAATTCCCATGTCGCGTCTCCATTTTCGAGATCTTGCAGTATCCTGCCCCGCCACCGCACGGACGGATCCTGCCGGATCTCCGGAAAGCGCGGAGAACCGCAGGTCAGGGCAGTCGCGGTAGCCGATCCGGGGCTCTCGCGCACCGCTGCCGCCGGCCGCTCTCCCCCCTCAAAGACGGCTCGGACGGCGGCGCGGTTGCCTGCCGCCGTGCACCTTTTGCCGGAAAACGCCCGCGAGGCCGGGCCACCCCCCTGGGGCGGCCCGGCCTCGCGGGCACCGGTACGAGCCGGCAGCGGTCAGTGTGCGATGACCGGGATCCGCTCGGCGGCATCGGCGTCGGCGGTGCCGCCGGAGGCCGCCACGGCGCCCGTGTCCGGGCGGCCGGTGTTGATGAGGGCGAAGGCGATCGCCGCGGAGGCGACCAGGATGCCCACGGCCCACCAGATGGCGGACGCGTAGCCGTGCACCATGGCCTGCGCCTGGAGTGCCTGCTGCGCCGCCGCACCGTCGGCGCCGTCGGCCGCGTGCCCGATCAGGTACGAGGTCGTGGCGGAGGCCGCGATGGTGTTGAGCAGGGCGGTGCCGATCGCGCCGCCGACCTGCTGCGAGGTGTTGACCATCGCCGAGGCCACACCGGCGTCCGCCGGGTTCACCCCGTGGGTGGCCAGCGACATCGCCGGCATGAAGGCCGTACCCATGCCGAGGCCCAGCAGCAGCTGCGCCGGGAGGATCAGCGCCGGGTACGACGACCCGACCTCCAGCTGGGTGAGCAGCAGCATGCCCAGGGCGGCGACCAGGAAGCCGGGGCCCATCAGCAGCCGCGGCGGGACCCGGGTCATCAGGCGGGCGCCGATCTGCGTCGAGCCCACGATCATGCCCGCGATCATCGGCATGAAGGCGAAGCCGGTCTTGACGGGCGAGTACCCCTCGACGATCTGGAGGTAGTACGTGAGGAAGAGGAACAGGCCGAACATGGAGATCACGGCCAGGCCCAGCGACAGGTAGACGCCGCCGCGGTTGCGCTCGGTCAGGACGCGCAGCGGGAGCAGCGGGGACTTCACCTTCGCCTCGGTCAGCACGAAGGCGCCGAGCAGCACGGCGGAGCCGACGAACAGGCCCACGGTGACGGAGTCGCCCCAGCCGTTCGACTCGGCGCGGGTGAAGCCGTAGACGAGCGCGACCAGGCCGAGGGTGGAGAGGACCACGCCGGGGATGTCCAGCGGGGAGCGGTTGCGGGCGCCCTTGGGTTCGCGGATCACCAGGAAGGCGCCGACGGCCGCGACGATCGCGAAGGGGATGTTGACGAAGAAGGTCCAGCGCCAGTTCAGGTACTCGGTGAGGAAGCCGCCGAGGATCAGGCCCACGGCGCCGCCACCGCCGGCGATCGCACCGTAGATGCCGAAGGCCTTCGCGCGCTCCTTGGCGTCGGTGAACATGACGGCCAGCAGCGACAGGGCCGCCGGGGCGAGCAGGGCTCCGAAGGCACCCTGGAGGGCGCGGGCGCCGAGCATCATCGCCTCGTCGGTGGCCGCGCCGCCGAGCGCGGAGGCCGCGGCGAAGCCGAGGAGGCCGACGACGAAGGCGTTCTTGCGGCCCCACAGGTCGGCGATCCGGCCGCCGAAGAGCAGCAGTCCGCCGAAGGCGAGGGCGTACGCCGTGATGACCCACTGGCGGTTGCCGTCGGAGATCCCGAGGTCCTGCTGGGCCGAGGGCAGGGCGATGTTCACGATGGTCGCGTCGAGCACGACCATCAGCTGGGCGAGGGCGATGAAGACCAGCGCTTTCCAGCGGCTGGGGTCGGCTTGCGACAGGGCTGCGGCCGTTTTGGACATGGTGGTACCCACCTCGTGATGCGGATCAACCGAAAAAGACATGAACAGGCTGAAAAGGACTGAAACAGGGTGTTCTTAGGAAGCAATGGGGTGCGCCCGGACACGGGCCCGCGCGCGGATCGTCACCGGCGCACGGTCACTGCTCGCGCCGGAAGTCGTCGAACGTGGCAGCGCTGCCCGGCAGCTCCGAGCGGGCCGGGGCCCGCAGTCCGTCCAGGAACAGCTGCAGGTGACGGTGGACGAAGCGGTCGATGTCGAGGCAACCGGTGCCGGGCAGCGGCCGGCTGAGCTGGGAGAGGGCCATCAGCAGGTCGCCCACGGCGACGTCCGGGCGCAGCAGTCCGGCCTCCCGGGCCCGCTGCATCAGGTCGTCGACCGCCTTCTCCAACTCCGCCCGAGCGGCGAGCAGTTCCGGGTGCTCGCGGTCGAAGTCGCCGGAGAGCATCGGGCACAGGGCGCCGATCCGCTCGTCGGCGGCCGCGTGCACGAAGCGGCTCAGCGCCTCGAAGCCGTCGGCCTCCTCGGCGAGCGCGCTCTCGGCCTGGGCGCAGACCCGGTCCATCACGTAGAGCACCACGTGGTGGACGAGGTCGGCACGGTCGGGGAAGTGCCGGTAGAGCGTGGCGTTCCCGATCCCGGCGCGGCGGGCGATCTCGTCGAGCGCGGCCTGCGGCCCGTGCTCGACGAACATCTCCCGCGCGGCGACGAGGATGCGCTCGCGGTTGCGCAGTGCGTCGGCGCGCGGGCGCGGCACCGGGGCACCGCGCTCCGCGGCCGGACCCGCGGCGCCCGTACGGATGTCGAGCGCGGCCGCGGAGCGCGGTGCGCCGGGCGACGGGGTGGCGGACTGGTCCACGACGGCGCTCCCTGGTTCGTTCGCTCGGCACCCCCCAAGCGGGGAGCGCGTCCCCGTTTTCGAGGACACTGGCGTAAACGGGGATCGTGTCCCCGCTTATTTCACCCCTGCGTGTGACCTGAGTCACAGGCCACCCCACGTTCGGACGCTCCCGGCGCGCGGGCGCGCGGGACCGGGCGGAGGGTGATCGCACGAGCGCAGTCCGGGCCGGCCGGCTGCCGCAGACCCGAAGGCGACCGCATGCAGCCCCGCCACCGGATATGCAGACATCGCCGGACCAGCGCGTACATCGGTCTCACCGCGCTGGCTCTCGGAGTGACGGCCACGGCCAGCACCGGGATCAGCGACCGCACCAGCGCCAACGCCGGCCCGGTCGCCGCCTCCCACGAATCGACCCTCGCGCCGTGCCGGATCTCCGGTGCCATGGGCGTCCAGATGTCCGAGGGCCTGCCGACCCCGCCCGGGTACTCCCGGTCGACCGGGGAGGTCCGCGCCCTCAACCTGATGATCGACTTTCCCGACGCCAAGGGCGAGGGCACGGCGATGGACCGGCTGGCGGAGTTCTTCCCGCAGACCTCGGACTGGTTCCGCACCAGCTCGTACGGGCGGCTCACCTACCGGCCCGAGTCGCCGGTGCGCAGCTGGCTGCGGATGCCGATGCCGTTCGCCGCGTACGGCATCGAGCGCGGCTCGCCGTACGAGCCGGGCTACCGGCAGCTGGTCGAGCACATCGTGGCCGCGGCCGACGGCGAGGTGGACTTCAGCGCCTACGACCTGGTCAACATCCTGGTCACCCCGAACGCCGGGCCCTCCGCGCTGGACACCGTGCTCTCGGTGACCTTCTCCGGGAACGGCGAGGCACCGGTCGCGGACGGGGTCCCGCTGGCCAACACGTCGTTCGTCTACAGCCGCCAGGACGACGGCTCCGGCTCCTACCGGGAGACCGGCTACCGCGTCCTGCCGCACGAGAACGGGCACGTCTTCGGGCTGCCCGACCTCTACACCGCGGACGGCGGCGGCGCGGTCGGGCACTGGGACATCATGAGCGAGGACTGGGGCGCCAACAACGACCTGCTCGGCTGGCACAAGTGGAAGCTCGGCTGGCTGGACGGCAACCAGATCAGCTGCGCGGCCAAGTCCGGCACCAGCGACCACCTGCTCTCCCCGCTGGCGGTCGAGGGCGGCACCAAGCTGGCGTTCGCCCCCACGTCCGGATCGGCGGGCTTCGCGGTCGAGGTGCGCACCCGGGCCGGGAACGACGAGGCCGTCTGCAAGCCCGGCGTCCTCATCTACAAGGTGGACTCGGACATAGACACGGGCCGCGGTCCGGTCAGCATCTCCGACAGCGCGGGCGCCAGCGGCGGCTGCACCCGGCGCCCCAACGTGCACGCGGAACTCTCCGACGCACCCTTCGGACCCGGCGAGACCTTCACGGACGAGGAGAGCGGGATCAGCGTCACGGTCGTCGGGGCGCTGCGCAACGGCAGCTACCAGGTACGGATCACCCGGCCCTGACCGGGCGGCCTCCTCGACGGGCCTCTCGACCGGCCTCCTCGACGGGCCTCTCGACGGGCCTCCTCTACCGGCACCGGAGGCCCGCTCGGCGGGGGCCGGAAATCCGCTCGGCGGGCCTGCCGCTACCGGCCCGTCGCCCCTAGGGTCGTACCACCCGGACGAAACACCCCAGGGAGACCCGATGACGGCCCTCGTGCACCTGCGCCCCCACTCGACCGCATCCCTGCGCCTGGTCTGCTTCCCGCACGCGGGCGGGAACGCGAGCTTCTACCGGGACTGGGCCGACCACGTGCCGCTCTCCACGGAGCTGCTGGCCGTCCAGTACCCCGGCCGCGAAGGGCGCTTCGCCGAGCCCCTGGTGCCCTCGATGGACGAGCTCGCGAACGAGGTCGTCCAGGCGCTGCTCGCCGAACCGGAGCGCCGTACCGTCCTGTTCGGGCACAGCATGGGCGCGGCCCTGGCCTACGAGACCATGCTGCGCCTGGAGGCCGCGGGGGCCTCGCACTTCACCCGGCTGTGCGTCTCCGGACGGGCGGCGAGCGGCTTTGCCGAGGAGATGCCGCAGCGGCCGCTGACCGACGGTGAACTGGCCGCCCGGCTGCGGATGCTGGGCGGCACCGACCCGCAGGTGCTCGCCAACCGCGACCTGCGCGAGCTGCTCTTCCCGATCATCCGGAACGATTTCTTCCTGATCGACCGGTACCGCCCCGACCCGGCCGCGCCCCGGCTGCGCGCCGAGCTGATCGCGGTGACCGGGGACGCCGACCCGAGGCTGACCCCGGACCGGGCCCGTACGTGGGAGGCCGTGACGACCGGCAGCACCTCCGTGCACGTCTTCCCCGGCGACCACTTCTACCTCACCCCGCTCGCCAAGACGCTGGCCCGCCTGGCCACCTCGGACGTCCCCGCACCCGTCCCGGCGGCGCCGGCGGCGGCTCGCTGAGCGCTCGGGTCAGCCGCGCTGCGCTCGGGTCAGTCGCACTGGGGCCGGTCGTCCGCGCCGGTCAGCAGCCGCTCGCGCAGCCGTTCCGCCGTCTCCGGCGACAGCTTCACCCGGTCCGTGAGGTAGCCCTGCACGGACCCGTACCGGGCCTCCAGATCGGCGAAGACCAGCTCCATGATCACCGCCGGTGCGCGGCCGTAGCCGGGCCACTTCAGCTCCCGGCCCGGGTTGAGCGCGTGCCAGTCCCCGATCAGGCGCTCCGTGGCCAGCTCGGTGAGGGCGAAGTCGGCGAGGACCGTCTCGCGGTCCACGCCGAGCAGCGTGAGTACGAGCGCGCCGATCAGCCCGGTGCGGTCCTTGCCCGACGTGCAGTGGAAGACCACCGGACCGCTCGCCCCGGCGATCCGCTCCAGCACCTGCCGGATCTCGTCGGCCCCGTCGTCGGCGACCTCCGCGAACCGGTCGGCGAGGTAGCGCCACGGGTCCAGGGCGGGGTCGATCGCGGCCTGGTCGTACGGCCGGTGCTCGATGCTCAGGTTGACGTAGTGGAACCGCTCCGCCTCGGGCACCCGGCCCTTGGCCTCGATCTCCCACGGGTAGCGCAGGTCGATCACGGTGCCGACGCCCAGCTCCAGGAACCTGTCCCAGTCGGCGCCCCGGAGCTTGCCGAGCGAGTCGGCGCGGTACAGCGTCCGCCACGCGACGGTGCGGCCGTCGGCGGACCGGTAGCCGCCCAGGTCGCGGAAGTTGTGCAGTCTGTCGAACTCGACGTGCCGGTTCATCGGCTCTCCCCCTCGTCTTCGGGCACCGCGCGTGGCGGCGCCCCGGGCCCGTCCCCCGAGCTGTCGGACCCATCGTCGTCGATCAAGGTCGCCCGCGGACCCGGATTCACTGCGCAGCGGCCCCGGCCTCCCGCCCGGCCCGCCCGATACCCCCAGCACGGGCGTCCCGACATCGGCTAACCTGTCCTCGACCCGCCTTCGTAGCTCAGGGGATAGAGCACGGCTCTCCTAAAGCCGGTGTCGCAGGTTCGAATCCTGCCGGGGGCACAGAACGCGCCGGAGGCCCGGCCGCCAGATGGCGGCCGGGCCTCCGGCGTCTGCGTTCCGCCCCGGTTTACGTCCTGCGTTCCGTCCTGCGTTCCGTGCTGCGTCACGTCTGGGCGCCCTTGGGGACCAGATCGGCGTAGAAGATGACGTTGTTCGTGCGGTGGCCGTCCTTCAGCGGGCCGCCGCAGGTGAGCAGGCGCAGCTCGGGGCGCCCGCTCTCGCCGTAGACCTTCTGCGTCGGGAACGCCTTCTTGTCGACGTCCTCGATCTCGCGGATCTTGAACCGGGCCGTCGAGCCGTCCGCCCGCGGGACCTCGATCACATCCCCCAGCCCGATCTTCGCGACGTCCTTCATGAGCGCGGGCCCGTGCCGGGTGTCGTAGTGGGCGACGAGTACGGAGACCCCCTTCTCGCCCGGGGTCACGCCGCCCGTCCACCAGCCCGGCACGTCTGCCTCGCGGTCGGCGTCCGGGACGCCCAGCTCGCCGTTCGCGTCCGTCGTCAGGTCGACCATCTTCGCCGCGGCGACACCCGCCGACGCGATCTTCAGCCCGGTCGGCCGGGACTTCGGCATGCCCTCGACCGTCTCGGCCGCCCCTTTGGAGGGCGCGGCGGCGGTGCTGCCGACCTTCGGGTCCGGGGCCATGCCGCTGCCGCTGCCGCAGGCGGACAGGCCGGCGGCGAGGGAGGCGGCCAGCGCGGCCGAGGCAGCGAGCCGGACGCCCCGGACGACCTGGGGCCGACGGCGGGCGGGGGCACGGGCGGCGGCACGGGCCGGGGCGTCGGTGCAGGTCATCGGGGGTACTCCGTCTCGTGGCGCTCTGGTTCTGCCAGGCGTACGCCGTGGCGACGCGCACGACGCTACGAGACCCGTGTTCTGGCCATCCGTCGGCAATGTAACGAATGCCCGGACAGGCGGACGCAAAGACGTAAAGCCCGCATCGAGCCGAGCCGCCCCACCCGGCTCCGGACAGCCGAAAGCCCTCCCGGCCGGAGCCGGGAGGGCTGCTCACCTCATCCACCGGACCTAACTGAGACCCCTGCTCCGCTCGCCGATGCGGTCCCCCTGAGGGGTACCGGCGCGCTTCAGTTCCGCCTTCGTGTGCAGGCCGCCCTTCACCTTCGTACGCAGCGGGCCGTCGAAGCCGTGACCCTTCGACCGTGGCGGCTCTGCCGGCGTCTGGGCCTCCAGGGAGGCACGGGGGTCGTTCTTCCGCTCTTTGCCCATCCCGTCGTCACTCCTTCGGGAAACACTCAATCGGACTATTCGGAGCATAGGCACATATCCGCCGCCCTGCACCCGCTCGGTCCGCACGAGGCGCCCCTACGGACGCTCCGGAGTGCCCAGCGTCTCCGTGATCAGCTCCTCGGGGCAGGCCGTGCCCCGCGGCAGCTGGTACGGCGCCGCCAGCCGGTATTCGCCCGGGGCGGGGGCCAGCAGGGTGGTCCACTCGTCGCCCTCCGCGTCCGGCGCGGAGCGGAACAGGCAGCCGGATTCGTTCTCCAGCCCCTCCGGCGCCGCCACGCCCTTGCCCTCGGCGTCGACCAGGCCCAGCCACGGCGAGTACGGCACCCGGATCCGCACCTGGCCCGCCTGCCGCACGTCCACGATCAGCCCGCCGGCGTCCGCGCGCCGCACCGTCGCGGGCGGCTCCACCAGCGGGGTCGGCTCCTGCACCCTGAACAGCTTCCAGTTCGCGTCGCCCCACACCTGCCGGAGGTACGGCAGGCCGCCCTTGATCAGCTCCGCCTCGCGGGTGCCGCCCGAGTCCGGCCGGTCCGCGGGCAGGACGACGTAGTGCACGGCCCAGCGGTCCAGCCACGCGCGGTAGTTCTCCGCGTCGAGCGTGTCGTCGTAGAAGAGGGGGTTCCGCTCCAGGTCGGCCTGGCGGTTCCAGCCGCGCGCGAGGTTCACGTACGGCGACAGGGCCGAGGACTCCCGGTGGCTGCTGACCGGGACGACCTCCACCCGGCCCCGGTCCACGCCGGTCTGCTCGAGGCGGTCGACCAGCGGTGCGAGTTCCCGGGTCCACGCGGCCCGCGGGGTCGTGCGCAGCACGTCGAGCACGCTGTTGGCGGTGATCCAGCCGTTCAGGCCCACGAAGGCCAGCAGGACCACGTAGCCCATGCGGGCCCGGCCGCGCCCCGGGCCGGTCAGCGGGCCGCCCAGCGCGTACGGCAGGGCCGCGAGCAGCACCACGCCCGCGAAGAGCATCGCGAGCCGGGTGACGTTCGAGCCGACCTGGGAGTCGACGAGCCAGGTCAGGAACACGCCGGCCGCGTACACGCCCGCCGCGATCCGTACGGTCTTCCACTCCCGCGGCACCAGGACGAGAACCAGCACCCCGAAGAGGAACGGCAGCGACGCCGACCCCAGCGACATCGGCTGCGTGCCCGAGAACGGGAACAGCCAGGCCGACAGCGCGACCACCGCGACCGGCGCCAGCCCGATCGCGTACGCGCCCGGCCGCCGCCCGCTCAGGAACAGAGCGGCCGCCACCACCCCGAGGAACAGCCCGGCGACCGGCGAGGCGGCCGTGGCCAGCCCGGCCAGGGGCGCCGCGACCGCGGCCTTGCCCCACCGCTTCCGGGCCCACTTCCGGGGCCAGCAGAACACGGCGGCGACGGCGCCGAGCGCGAACAGCACGCCGAGCCCGAAGGTCACGCGCCCCGAGAGCGCGTTGCAGAACAGCGCGAAGACACCGGCCAGCGCGGGCGGCAGGGGGTGGCGCACCGCGCCCTTGCAGCGGCAGAGGATCAGCGCGACCAGGCCCGCCGAGAGCGTGCCCGCGATCATCATCGTGGTGCGCACGCCGAGCACGGACATGAGGTACGGCGAGACGACGCTGTACGAGACCGGGTGCATCCCGCCGTACCAGGCGAGGTTGTACGCGGAGTCCGGGTGCCGGCCGACGAACTCGGCCCAGGCGTCCTGGGCGGCGAGGTCGCCGCCGCTGCTGGCGAAGAAGAGGAACCACACCACGTGCAGGACGGCGGCGACCGCGGTGGTCACGGCGGTGGTGAACGCGACGGGATGCCGCTGCCGGAAGGCTGCCGCGGCGGACCCGGGCTGCCGCGGCGGCGGCGCGAGGTCGCGCTCCCCCGCCGCAGCGCCCGGTATCCCGGGGCTCTCCGGGGTCTTCGGCTCGGCCGTCGTCACTCCGTCGCTCCCCATGTCTTCGCTGCCACGCACCCCACCCTGCCCTGCCGTGCCCTGCACTGCCCTGTGGCCTGTCCCTGGCCTGTCCGCTCGGACGTTAGACGTGCACCGGGACCCCGGGGTTGCCCGGGGTGCCGGAACCGCACGGTACTGCGCCGCCCGGGGCGGTCAGCCGATGCGCGTGAGCTTCGTGCCGAAGCCCGGCTCGGCCAGGTCCGCCTGGAGTGCCACCGGGACCTTGACCTGGCTCGCGCCCGAACCGACGGTCAGCGTGCCGATCTCGGTGCCCGCCTTCGCGGTGTGCGGGAGCGGGGATCCGCCGTCGGCGAGCCGTACGTCGATCTTGAGCGAGGGCCAGCCGACCGCGGCCACGTCGGCGGTGGCGACGACCGGCGTCTTGCCGCCGAGGCCGTCGTCGACGTAGCCGACGACGTCGCCCTTCTTGATCACCTTGGCGCCGGTGAGCAGGTCCTGCGTCTCCAGCATGATCTTCTTGCTGGCGGCGATCGCCGTGTCCAGGATCGGGGTCCCGTGCTGGCCGAGGACGGCACCCACGATGAACTGGTCGGTCTTGCCCACCATCTTGTGCGCGGCGAAGAGCAGGTTGCCGCCGGCGGCCGTGGTGCTGCCGGTCTTGATGCCGAGGGCGTTGTTGAACGGGACGAGCGAGTTCCAGTTGTCCCAGGTCTTGCCCGACGGGTCTTCCCACTTCGGCAGCTTCGTGATGTCACGGAGCACCGGGATCTCGATGAGCTTCAGACCCAGCTTGACCTGGTCCTCGGCGGTGCTGACCGTGGTCGCGTCCAGACCCGAGGGGTCCGTGTACGTGGTGTTGGTCATGCCGAGTTCCTTGGCGGTGTCGTTCATCTTCTTGACGAACGCCTCCTGGGAACCGGAGTCCCAGCGGGCCAGCAGCCGGGCGATGTTGTTCGCGGACGGGATCATGAGCGCGGCGATGGCGTCGTACTCGCTGATCTTGTCGCCCTCCCTGACCGTATTCAGGGTCGACTCGTTGTCCGTCTTGTCCTTCTGCCCCTCGAGCTCCGCGGTCTTGTCGATGTCGATCATCGCGCCCTTCTCGCCCCGCTTGAACGGGTGGTCGCGAAGGATGATGTACGCGGTCATCGACTTGGTGACGGAGGCGATCGGGATGGGCTTCTGCTCGCCGAAGGAGTCGACGGTGCCGAGGCCGGAGGCCGCCATCCACGCCTGGCCCTCGTCGGGCGGCGTGAGGCGCGGCTTGTCGCCGGCGAAGGTGTACGCGCTCTGGGCGGTCATCTTCAGCGTCGGGTCCGGCAGCGGCCGGACCATCTGCACGACGGCGATGATCACGCCGAGCAGGATCACGAGCGGGGTCCAGATCTTGAACCGCCGGACCGTCGTGCGCAGGGCGCTCGGCGGCGGGGGCGGGTTGTTCGTGAGCTCGGCGAGCATGTCGAGCGGCGGCCTGGGCGGCAGCGGCTGCTGCTTGGTCCGCTCGGGCTCACTGAGGGAGGCCGGAACGGCGCCGGCGGGCGACATGGGCGACTTGGGCGCCGCGGGTGCCGTGGATGCCTTGGGCGCGGCCGGCTGCGGTGCCGCCTGCGTCCCCTTGGGGGTCACAGGCTTGGCCGGGGCGGCCGGCTGCGGGGCGTCGTCCCTGCGCAGCGGTACGAAGGTGCTGGTCCGCTCGCTGTCCGACTCCTCGGCGGGCGCCGGCTTGGGCAGGCGGAACACCGCCGTCTGCTGGTCGACCGGCGGCTGCTGGTCGTCGATCTTCGGCGCCTTGAAGACGGCGGTCGGCTGGTCGACGCCGGCGGGGCGGGGCGCGTTCGGCCTGACGGCCTTGAGCACCGTGGTCTCGTCGGACCTCGCGGGGGCCGGGGCGGCCTTGCCGGCCTCGGCGGCCTTGCCGGCCTCGGCGGGCTTGGCGGGCTTGGCGGGCTTGGCGGGCTTGGCGGGCTTGGCGTCGACGGGCCTGAACACGGCCGTCTCGTCGCCCGCACCGGCGTCGGACTTCGCGTTCGCACCGGGCTCGACGTCGCCGTCCTCGGCGGTGGCGACCCAGGCCGCGACGGCGGCCCGCAGGTCATCCCCGTCACCGGCGGAGGTCCCGCGCGGCCCGGCGACCCGCGGATCGGCAGCCTTTGCGTCCGTACCGCCCGAGGAGGCCGAACCGGAACCCTGCGATCCACCGTCCCCGGCGGACCGCTTCCGCGCGGCGAACCAGTCGGTGGCCCCGGCATCGGAGCCACCGGAAGCCGCGGAAGGTGCCTGCGCCGGGGCAGCCTGCCCCGCCCGCGCCCCGTCCGACGCCCGACCGCCGTCGGGCGCTCCGGGCGCCTGCGCGGCCGGCGAAGCGGAAGCCGCCGGACCGGAGGTCCCGGTGGCCCTCTCGGCGCCGGCCTCACCGAAGCCGCCGACCTGCGCCTGGGCGCCTGCGCCCGTCGGCCGGGACGGCGTCCGTGCGGGAGCGTCCTGCCCCGCCCTCGGAGCGGAAGCCGCCCGGCCGCGGTCACCCGTGCCCGACGACGCCTCAGCGCGCCAGGACGGCCCGGACGAAGCCGAGCCCGCCGCCCGACCGGTGGCCGGGGACCCGGCCTCGCCGGAGGGCCGGCCCACCGGAGCGTCGTTGCGCGAAGTCGCCGAAGAGGACTGCCCGCGGTCGCCCGCACCCGAAGGCGCCTGGGCGGAGGCATCCTGCCCGCTCCGCGAAGCGGAATCCGTCTGGCTGCGGTCACCCGCGGCGGCCGGAGTGCCGGACTCGCCGGAGGACCGGCCCGCCGCGGCGTCGGGGCGGGCCGCGCCCGAAGACGCCGACAGCGCCTGGGCGGAGGCGTCCTGACCGGGCCGCGAAGCGGAACGGTCGGCCGTGCCCGACGGCGCCTCAGCGCGCGAGGACGGCCCGGACACAGCGGAGTCCGCCGCCCGACCGGCAGCGGGGCTCCCAGACCCGTCAGAGGACCGGCCAGCCGGAGCGTCGGGGCGCGCGGCGCCCGAAGACGCCGACAGCGCCTGGGCGGAGGCGTCCTGGCCCGCCCGTGAAGCGGAAGCCGTCTGGCTGCGGTCACCCGCGGCAGCCGGGGTGCCGGACTCGACGGAGGGCCGGTCCGTCGGAGCGTCGGGGCGCGCGGGGCTCGAAGTTGGCGACGGCGTCTGCGTGGACGCGTCCCGGGCCGTTCGCGAAGCGGAACGGTCGGCCGCGGCCGCGCCCGACGCCTCGGGGCGCGGAGGGGTGGCGACCGGCTTCGCCGCCGCATCCGCATCCGCGCGCTCGGTCGGGGGCTCGGTCGGGGGGTCGGGCTCAGGTGACGGCTCGGGGGCGCGGAACACCGAGAGGCGGGGATCGCGCTCCGCCGCGGAGTCCGCCGCCGCCGACGAACCTTGCTGTACCGACTTGTCGGGGGACTCGCCCGCCACCAGTTCCTCCTCGCTCGCTGTCCAGCTCTGTCCAGCTGTCCGAACCGTCTAACAGTGTCCCGTCTCGGGGGCATCGCCCCCGTGCTAGACGAGAACGACATAGCTGCCGGTTCCCCCACAAAGCGGCCAGGCACTCTCGACAGATGAATGTGAGAGGGGTCACCCTGTCACTCATCCACGCGGGGAGGCATGGATGGGCAGGAGCCGCAGAACAATTCCGGAGGAGCTTCTGCTGCTCGCCTTGGACCCGGCCACGGGAACCACGGCGCAGCCGCAGTCGCTCGACCTCGGCCTGGCCGGGGCACAGCTAGTAGAGCTGGCTCTGGCAGGACGGATAGCCCCTGACGGGGATCGTATCGCCGTGGTGATGCCACGGCCGACAGGAGATCCGACTTTGGACTCCGCACTGGAACTGCTGCGCAGACGCGGCAGCCCGGTTCGGGCCGTCCACTGGATCGGCGGACCCCGGTTGGGGCTCCGCCAGATTTACCTCTCGCACCTGGAGCGGTGCGGCATGGTGCATGCCGTAGCGGGCCAGATGTGCGGGGTGCTGCCGACGACTCGCTACCAGGCGACGGACACGGCGATCAGCAGGGACATCCGTGCCCGGCTGGACAGTGCGATCCGCACCGGCGTACCGCCGGACCCGCGGACCGCGGCGCTTGCCGCGCTGGCCCACGCGGTCGGACTCGGCAAGCACTTGTACCCGGGTAATGAAGGACGGTCGTCCCGCTCCAGGTTGCGGGACCTCATCCGGCACGACCCCATGGGCGGCCTCGTGGCGCACGCCGTGATGGACGTCCAGAACGGCGTGGCCGCACAGCCGCGCCGCACGCCGCCGCAGAACCCCGGACGCCAGCCCGCTACGGCCGGCGCCAGGGCGACCGCCGGCGGCGTGCCGCTCCAGCCGCACCGCGGTGCGATGGCCCGCGCCGTCGCACACTGATCCACCGCACCACCACGCACGGGCACCACCACGCACAAGCACCACCCCGCACCACCCAGTTCCACCACCGCCGCACCGACGTCCCCACAGACCCGGTCCGGGAGCCGCCAGCGCGCGGGGTGGCAGGGCCGCACAGCCGGTCCCGCCGCCCCGCGCGTCTGCATCCCGCACCCGCCTCCGGGGGGCCTCCGCTGCGGCCTTCCCGGCGCTTTCCTGCGGCTTTCCCAGCGCCGCCGTCCCCTTCGGTGGCAATCTGCACATCAGCAGATACGCAGAGATACAACCAGCGGGCCGTCAGCCAGACTTCCCGCAGCCGGAAAGCGGAGGTGCCGTTCCCGTGGCGTCCAATGTCAATCCCACCGTCCGACGCCGCCGACTGGGCATGGAGCTCCGCAAGCTCCGTGAGGACAAGGGCATGACGGCCGAGCAGGTCGCCGAGCGGCTCCTCGTCTCCCAGTCCAAGATCAGCAGGCTCGAGAACGGCCGCCGTTCCATCAGCCAGCGCGACGTCCGCGACCTGTGCGACGTGTACGAGGTCGAGGACCGCCGCCTCGTCGACTCGCTGATGCAGATGGCCAAGGACTCCCGCCAGCAGGGCTGGTGGCACGCCTTCGGCGACATCCCGTACAGCGTCTACATCGGTCTGGAGACCGACGCCGCCTCGCTGCGCGTGTACGAGCCGCAGATCATCCCCGGGCTGCTCCAGACCCCCGAGTACGCCGCCGCCATCGTCCGCGGCGCCCTGCCCGAGACCGCGCAGGCCGACATCGAGAAGCGCGTCCAGGTGCGGATGCGCCGCCAGGACCGGATCTCCGAGGACGACTCCGGCCCCGACCGCGGTCCGCTGCGGCTGTGGGCGGTCATCGACGAGGCCGCGCTGCTCCGGCGGGTGGGCGACGAGCAGGTGATGGTGCGCCAGCTGGAGCACCTGATAGAGCAGTCGGAACTGCCACACGTGACCGTGCAGGTGATGCCGTTCAGCATGGGCGCGCACCCCGGCGTGAACGGCCAGTACGCGATTCTGGAATTTCCGGATGCTTCCGATTCGACCGTCGTCTACATCGAGGGCGTCACGAGCGACTTGTACCTGGAGAAGGCGAACGACGTTCAGAAGTACAGCGTCATGTACGAGCACCTGCGCGCCCAGGCGCTGAATGTCGACCAGACCCGGGCGTTCATCTCCGGCATCATCGACCACCACGCCGGGAAGCGACCGTAGAGGCACATTCCACGAGAAAAGCGGGCAGGTATGGGCAGGTCACGGCGGCGGGCCGGTACGGTACACCGTGACCACCCGGCCGCGGAAGGGACTACTGGAATATGCCATCCGGTCGAGTGAATGACCTCTTCAGACCTCGGCCCCGGCGAGTAGCGTCGATCACGCCAATCAGCAAAAGGTTGGCGCCACATCAACCCGACTCGCTAGACCGGAGTGCAGCAATGGCTATTCACCAGGGTGCCACGAAGAACTGGACGAAGTCCTCGTATTCCGCCGGAAACGGCGCGTGCGTCGAGGTCAAGTCCCCCGTCGTGACCGAGATCGCGGTGCAGGACTCGAAGGTGCAGGGCGGTCCGGCCCTCACCTTCGCGCCCGGCTCGTGGACCTCGTTCGTCGCCGGAGTGACCCGTGGACCGCTGGGGCACCTCGCCTGAACGTCCTGGAGGTCACCTCATCCGCATCCACCGCACCCGCAGTACTGACATGAGCCCTCTCGACTGGCCCGCCGTCCTGGCCGAGGGGGCTCGGCCATGTCCGCGCCCCCACCGCCGGAACCGCCGCGCGCCCTACCTGAGCAGGTCCACGTACCGGTCCGTCCCCGGCACGGTCGGGATGAACGGCGCGACCAGTTCCACCCGCCCGAGGCCCACCTCCGCGAGCTCCGTGTCCAGCCCGCGGAAGCGGTCCCAGCATTCCCGCGGATCGGCCTCCAGAAACCACAGCAGCGTCAATCTCGTATCCACCCCCTCGACCTGCTTGACGTAGGTCATGCGGTCGCCGGGCAGCGGCGTCGGCCGGAAGGCCGTCACCATCGCCGCCGGCCCGCCCGCCAGCCGGCGCGGCAGGGCCCGCGAGCGCAGCCACTCGAGCAGCTCTTCCCGCTGCTCCGGCCCCTCGGCGTCGACCACCTGGACCACCAGCCCGCGGTACGGGTGGTCGAGGGCGTGGAAGTCCCGGGGGCCGGCGGCGCCGTCGCGGTACACGGTCGCCTCGTGGTCCTGGAAGGACGTGAAGACGTGCGTCCGGTCCTGGTAGACCCGCCCGTCCCGGTTCAGCCGCTTGTTGATCCCGACGGTCCACTTCATGTGCTCGTCGTAGCGGCCCTCGGTCACCCAGTACGTGGAGATGTAGCAGCCCGCGGTGACCGGCTGGGCCACCGCCGACTTCTCCGGGTAGCGCAGCTCCTGGAGGTCCCGGGTGGCGACCCAGCGGCGCCCGGCGTACATCCACGGCATCGCCATCGCCCCGGCGTAGTAGTGGTCGTCCTCGTACCAGCGGTTGTAGGCGTACTCGTGGCCCGGATGCGGCTCGACCATGGTGATCAGCGCATGGCCGGGATGCACCCCGTACGGGCCCACGGCGGCCAGCTCGGCGTAGTCCCCGGCGCGGGTGTCTGCTGCGGATTCTCGCGTCATGCCAAGGGTCTAGCTGATGTCACGTCAGATGGGGAGGGGCGGGGCCCCGCGGAGGGACGGGTGACCGGATATGGTGCCCACGCAGTTCTCAGGGAGGGGACCACCACACATGCGAAATCGTTTCACCAGAGGCGTGGCCACGCTGGCCGGCCTGGTGCTCACGGCGACCGGCCTGGCTGCCGTGAACGCCGCTCCGGCAGCCGCGGACGAGTACGACTGCCCGCGGGGCTACTTCTGCGCCTGGACCGGCGAGAGCGCCACCGGCACCATGTACAAGACGAACAAGAGCGTCGCCGACCTGGGCAGCTGGAGCGACAAGTTCCGCACCCACGTCAACCTGACCGGCTCGATCGCGTGCATCTACGAGGACAAGAACTACAACCCGTGGGGCGGGTACTCCTACGAGACGCCCAACACCCTCGGCGAGTACTCGTCCTACCCGACGGCCACCGCCAGCTCGATCAAGTTCACCCGGACCGAGCGCGAGTGCAGCCAGCCCGGGTACCCGGACTGGCTGGCCGAGCCCATCGTCAAGCACCAGGGCTTCGGCGACCTCAACAACGACCGGCGTGCGGACGTGCTCGCCCGCGACGACGTCGGCCGGCTGTGGTTCTCCTCGGGCGCCGGCGGCGGCCGCATGATCGGCAGCGGCGGCTGGAACGGCATGAACGCCCTCACCCGCCACGGCGACTTCAGCGGCGACGGCCGGGAGGACCTCATCGCCCGCGAGGCCGCCACCGGCAAGCTGTGGCTCTACCCGGGCACCGGCACCGGCGGCTTCGGCACCCGCAAGCTGATCGGCTCGGGCGGCTGGAACGGCATGCGGGGGGTCACCGCCTTCGGAGACCTCACCCGGGACGGGCGCTCCGACCTGATCGCGGTCGAGAAGTCCACCGGCAGGCTGTGGCTGTACCCGGGGACCTCCGCCGGCACCCTGGGCGCGCGCAAGCTGATCGGCTCCGGCGGCTGGAACGGCATGAACGCCCTGGTCGCCGCCGGCGACATGAACGTCGACGGGCTGCCCGACCTGTACGCCCGTGAGGCGTCGACCGGGAAGCTGTGGTTCTACCCGGGACGGAACTCCGCGATCGGCTCGCGCACGCTGATCGGCTCCGGCTGGTACGCCATGGCGAACTTCATCGCCGTCGGCGACATCAACGGCGACGGGCGCAGCGACCTCGCGACCGTCACGAACGACAAGTACAAGATCAACGGCGAGCCGGGGCACCTGGGCTGGCTGGTCACCTACGCCGGCAAGGGCAACGGCCTGCTGGCCCCCGGCCACCTCGCCCACGGCGAGTGGTGGGGCCTGAACGGCTTCTTCTAACCGGCACGTCACGGCGACCGCACCGGGACATTGTGCCGATCGGGCGACATCGGGGGAGGAACAGGAACCGGTCCTCCCCCGATGGGCATCGTCCCTCCGAGAGACCACCACTCGGAGGGAATCGAGCTCATGCGCAAGGGACTTCTGCGCGGCGCGGCCGCGGCCATCGCACTCGTACTCGGCGGGCTCGGGCTGGCCGCCGCCCCGGCCCAGGCGGACGCCTCTGCGTTCGGTGACTGCGCCGCCGGCCGCTTCTGCGCCTGGACGAACGCCACGGCAACCGGCACCCGGCTCCAGACGGACGCCGACACCCCCTGGCTCGGCAGCACCTACGACAACCGGATCCGCTCCTTCACCAACCGCACCTCGGACGTCGCCTGCCTGTACTCGGGCCGCGACTACGAGGTCGAGAGCGGGCCGGCCGGCAGCTGGAAGGCGATCAGACCACACGCCGCCGGTACGGGCTACAGCGGCGCCGAGCACCTGGACAAGAGCTCCCTGAGGTTCGTGCGCACGGCCCGCGAATGCGTTCTGGCGCCCTTCCCCTTCTGGTGGGCCGAGGCGGGCACGAGGCCGGCGGGGTTCGGCGACCTCAACGGCGACCGGCGCTCGGACGTCCTCGTCCGCGACGAGACGGGCGCGCTGTGGTTCGTCTCGGGCGACGGCGACGGGTGGCTGGTGGGCACCAGCGGCTGGAACGGCATGAACGCCCTGACCCGGCACGGGGACTTCTCGGGTGACGGCCGCGAGGACCTGATCGCCCGGGAACGCTCCACGGGCAGGCTGTGGCTGTACCCCGGCACCGGCGACGGCGACTTCTCCCCGCGCCGCCTCATCGGCTCGGTCGGCTGGAACAGCATGTCTCTGATCACCGCCTTCGGCGACCTCACCGGCGACCGCCGGGGCGACCTGATCGCCCGCGAGACCGCGACGGGCAGGCTGTGGCTGTACCCGGGCACGGCCTCCGGCGGCCTCGGTGTCCGCCGGCTGATCGGCGGCAGCGGCTGGGGCGCGATGAACGCGCTGGTCGGTGCCGGCGACCTGAACCGTGACGGCCGCCCCGACCTGGTGGCCCGCGAGGCGGCCACCGGCAAGCTGTGGCTGTACCCCGGCGCAGCCTCCGCCCTCGCGCCCCGCCGCCTGATCGGCTCCGGCGGCTGGAACACCATGTCCTCCCTCATCGCGAACGGCGACGTCACGGGTGACGGTCGCCTCGACCTGACGACGGTGACGACGTCCGGCAACCTGATGCGCTACCCCGGCCGCGGCGACGGCACCCTCGCGGCGGGCTACGTCTCGGACCCGACCTGGTGGGGCCTCAACGGGGTTTTCTAGAGGGGCAGTCCAGAACGCGGACAGGTAGTTGGCGGCTACACGTTGCTGTGGCAGGGTGGCCGCCACCCACCGCCCCGCATGACCCCGGGAGTCCCCATGAGCGTCCAGCCGCCCGCGTTCGCAGCCCGCGCGTCCTCGGTCGGGGCCTCGCCCGTACGGGAGATCCTCGCGCTCACCGAGCGGCCCGGGGTGATCTCCTTCGCCGGCGGGCTGCCGGCGCCGGAGCTCTTCGACACGGAGGGGCTGCGGGCGGCGTACGAGGCTGCGTTCGCGGACAGCGCGGCGCGGGCACTGCAGTACTCGACGACCGAGGGCGCGCCCGAGCTGCGCGCGGCGGTCGCCGCCCGGATATCGGCCCGCGGGCTGGCGACCTCGCCCGGCGACCTGCTCGTCACCACCGGCTCCCAGCAGGCGCTGACGCTCGTGGCGGCCACCCTCGTCGAGCCGGGTGACGTCGTCCTCGTCGAGAACCCGACCTACCTCGCCGCCCTGCAGACCTTCGGCCTCGCGGGCGCGCGGGTGGTCGCCGTCCCCTGCGATGGGGACGGCATCCTCCCCGGGGCGCTGGAGGAGATCGTGCTGCGCGAGCGCCCGAAGCTCCTCTACTCCGTGCCGACCTTCCAGAACCCGACCGGCCGCACCCTCCCGGCCGCCCGCCGCGCCGCCGTGGCCGCCGTCGCCGCGCGCCTCGGGCTGTGGCTGATCGAGGACGACCCGTACGGCGAGCTGCGGTACGAGGGCGAGCACGTGCCCTGGATCGCGGCGCACCCGGGGGCGGAGGACCGCACGGCGCTCCTCGGCAGCTTCTCCAAGATCCTCGCGCCCGGTCTGCGGCTGGGCTGGCTGCGGGCGCCCGCCGCCCTGCGCCGCGCGGCGACCGTGGTCAAGCAGGCGGCCGACCTGCACACCTCGACCGTGGACCAGATCGCCGCGGCCCGCTATCTGGCCGCCGCGGACCTGGATGCGCACGTGGCGACGACCCGCGCGGCCTACCGCGAGCGGCGGGACGCGCTGCTGGCCGGTCTGCCCGAGGCGCTTCCGGCGGGATCGGTCTGGAACCGGCCCGAGGGCGGGATGTTCGTCTGGGCGCGGCTGCCCGAGGGGCACGACGCGACCGCGCTGCTCAAGGCGGCGATCGCGCGTGACGTGGCCTTCGTGCCCGGCGCCCCCTTCTTCACGGGGACGCCCGACCCGCGGACGCTGCGGCTGTCGTTCACCACCCACACGCCCGAGGAGATCGCGGAGGGCCTGCGCCGCCTGGCCTCGGCCGCCGCCTGACCGCCGACCCGCGAGCGCCGCGCCGCGCCGAAGGACCGTCCGGACGACCTTCCGGACGACCTTCCGGAAAGACGTACTTGACGAGCCGTCAGATCGCGGCGCCGGATGCCTAGGAACCTCCAGGGCCCCGCGCTACCCTCCGCCGCATGATTTCCACGGTTGTCTGGGGAACCGGGAACGTCGGCCGCGCGGCCATCCGCGCCGTCGCCGCCCACCCGGCGCTGACACTCACGGACGTACTCGTCCACAACCCCGACAAGGTCGGCCGCGACGCGGCCGACCTGGCCGGACTCCACCACCCGCTCGGCGTCACGGCCACCGACGACGTCGAGGCCGTGCTCACCGCGGGACCCCGTGCCGTCGTGTACGCGGCCTCCGGGGACATCCGTCCCGACGAGGCCCTCGCGGACGTCGTCCGCGCCCTGCGCACCGGGGCGGTGGTCGTCACCCCGGCCCTCTACCCCCTCTACGACCAGCGCAACGCCCCGCCGGAGTTCCGCGACCCCGTCCTCGCGGCCGCCACCGAGGGCGGCGGCGTGCTGTTCGCCTCCGGGGTCGACCCGGGCTGGGGCAACGACGTCCTGCCCCTGCTGATCAGCGGGCTCGGCAGCACCGTCGACGCGATCCGCTGCCAGGAGATCTTCGACTACTCGACGTACGAGCAGGAGGACTCGGTCCGCCACCTGGTCGGCATGGGCCAGCCCATGGACTACGTGCCGCCGATGCTGATCGAGTCCGTCCCGACCATGGTGTGGGGCGGCCAGATACGGCTGATGGCCCGCGCCCTCGGCGTCGAGCTCGACGAGATCCGCGAGACCCTGGAGCGGCGCCCGCTGGAGACGACCGTCGGCACCCGCACGATGGGCGAGTTCGAGGCGGGCACACAGGGCGCGGTCCGCTTCGAGGTGCAGGGCATCGTCGGGGGCGAGCCGCTCCTCGTCATCGAGCACGTCACCCGGATCCACCCGTCCGCCGCCCCGGACTGGCCGACGCCGCCCGACGGCGCCGGCGCCCACCGCGTGATCATCGAGGGCCGCCCGCGCATCGAGGTCACGGTCGAGGCCACCGACGAGGGCGAGAACCGTTCCGCGGGCGGCAACGCCACCGCGGTCGGCCGCCTGGTCGGCGCCATCGACTGGCTGGTGGACGCGAAGCCCGGCCTCTACGACGCCCTCGACGTCCCGCTGCGTCCCGCAGCCGGCCGACTCGGAAGGAACACGTGACCGCCATGAACATCGACGTCCCCGACGGCAAGCACCCCATCGAGTACGTGTGGGGCGAGATCGTCCCCGAGATCGGGACGGCCGCCTCGAACTTCTCCCTCTCCGTCTACGCCCACACGACCCTGGGGCTGCGCGAGTTCGAGGCCGCGCGGCTGCGCATCGCGCAGATCAACGGCTGCATGTTCTGCCTGGACTGGCGGACCGACCGCGACGGCGAGAAGGTCGAGGAGGAGTTCGCCGACGCGGTGGCCGCGTGGCGGACCACCGAGGCCTTCGACGACCGCACGCGGCTGGCCGCGGAGTACGCAGAGCGGTACGCACTGGACCACCACGGCATCGACGAGGAGTTCTGGACCCGGATGGCCGCGCACTACAGCCAGGCCGAGATCGTGGAGCTGACGATGAGCATCGGCTCCTGGCTGGCGTTCGGGCGGCTCAACCGGGTCCTGGGCCTCGACGAGGTGTGCGTCCTGCCCACCCACTGACCCCGCTTGCGGCCTACAGGTCGGTGGCGATGATCTTTTCTATGTTCCGCTCGGCGAGCGCCGTGATGGTGACGAACGGGTTGACGCTGGTGTTCCCGGGGATCAGCGCGCCGTCGATGACGTACAGGCCGGAATATCCGTGCAGGCGGCCGTAGTTGTCGGTGGCCTTGCCCAGCACCGCGCCGCCGAGCGGGTGGTAGGTCAGGTGGTCGCCCCAGATCTTGTAGGCGCCGAAGAGGTCGGTCCGGTAGATCGTCCCCTCCTTCGCGTTGATCTTGTCGAAGATGGTCTTGGCGGCGTCGATGGAGGGCTGCTTCCAGGCCGTCTGCCAGTTCAGGTCGACCTTCCCCGTGCCGGCGTTCCAGGTGAACTCGGCGCGGTGGGGGTTCTTGGTGATCGACAGGTAGAACGAGGCGTACGTCTCGATCCCGGTGGGCAGCGGCGCGACCTCCGCGAACGCACCCCCGGCGTCCCAGTTGTCGATGCCGGCCGTGGGCATGGCGGACTGGAGCTTCCCGGTGGCGTCCCACATGTGGTTGGCGCGCCCGCACATCACGTTGCCGTTGTCGCCCCAGCCCTTGCCGATCTCGTTGTTGAGCAGGGGCAGCGCGCCGGTGGCCTTCAGCCGGACCAGCAGTTTGCTCGTCCCGACGCTGCCGGCCGCGAAGAACACCCGGGCGGCGGTGACGGTCTTGGTGGCCGTGGTGTCGCCGGTGGTGTTCAGCACGTCCATGACGACGGCGTAGCCGCCGCCGGCCGCCGGGCTGACGGAGGTGACCCTGTGGAGCGGGGAGATGGTGACCCTGCCGGTGGCCCGCGCCTGGGCGAGGTAGGTCTTCTGGAGGGACTTCTTGCCGTGGTTGTTGCCGTAGATGACCTCGCCGTCGAGGGCCGACTTGGGGACGGCCCCGGCCGCCTCCTGCTTCATGTAGTCCCAGTCGTAGACGTTGGGCACGAAGACGAACGGGAAGCCCGAGCGCTGGGCGTGCTTCCGGCCGACGCGGGCGTACTGGTAACAGGGCGCCGACTCCCACCAGGACTGGTCGACTTCGGTGACCCCGAGGCCGGCATTGGCGCGGGGGTAGTAGGTCGCGTACATCTCGTCGGCGTTGACGGTCGGCAGGACGGCGCTGAAGCGCTCGCGTTTGGGCGTGACGGCCATGCCGCCGTTGACGAGCGAGCCGCCGCCGACCCCGCGGCCCTGGTAGACGGTGATCCCGGCGAAGTCCTCGGCGTCGAGGATGCCGGTGTAGCGGGGGACGTCCTTGTCGAGGGGGAAGCCGAGGAAATTGCTCAGCGGCTGCTTGGTGCGGGTGCGGAGCCAGAAGGAGCGGTAGTCGGGCTTGGTGGTGTTGGCGAAGATCTTGCCGTCGCTGCCCGCGGTATCCCAGGCCATGCCCATCTCGATCATGTGGACGTCCACACCGGCCTGGGCGAGCCGCAGGGCGGCGACGGAACCGCCGTACCCCGTGCCGATGACCAGGGCGGGGACCTGGGCTCCGGACTCGATGGGGGCGGCCGCGGGGAGGGCCTGGGCATGGGCGGGGGCCACCTGGGCCGAAAGAGTCAGGGCTCCAAGAATAGAACCGGTTCCAATGATGAATCGACGCCGGGATACACCCTGGGGACCCGTTTCACGGGGGGCGTTGTCACGCATGTGACCTTCCTCACTCTTGGCGGAAGAGAAACACGTTCTACTGCCGCATGCATACGAAGTCACTACATACCCATTGGTAACTTTTGTCCGGACCTTACACCTTTGCCCTCGTGCCCGGCCGCCCCGCCGGTACGGTGTGATCATCTGATGGAGGTTCGAATCATGTCCGCGGACGGCACGTGGAGCATCGGCGAACTCGCCGAACTGGCGGGCGTCACCGTCAAGACGGTGCGCTTCTACTCCGACCGCGGGCTCCTGCCCGAGACCGCCCGCAGCAGCGGCGGCCACCGCCGCTACGGCCCCCGGGCCCTCGACCGGCTCCGCCTGATCCGCTCCCTGCGCACGCTCGACCTGCCGGTCCCCGACGTCGGCAAGGTGCTCGACGAGGGCGACGGCAGCGGTGACGGCGACGGCGACGGCCTCACGGGTGCCCTGGAGGACGTCATCGGCGGCCAGTTGCAGGAGCTCGGCTCCCAACTGGCCGCCCTGCGCTGGCGCGAGTCCGCCCTGCGGCTGATCCAGGAGTCCCCTGCCGAGGAGCGCGCCGACCTGCTCCGCCTCGTCGGCGCCGTCGCCGCCCCGCCCGGCACGGACGCGCTCGCCCGCTTCTGGCGCCACGCCCTGCCCGTACGGCTGCCCGCCCGGCTCGTCTCGTCCATCCTCGACGCGGCCGTCCCCCAGCCGCCCGCCGACCCGACCCCCGCCCAGGTGCTGGCCTTCTCCCGGCTGCACGCCCTGGTCACCACCCCCTGCAACGGCCGCCCCCCGGTGGGCCACGGCGACCCCGAGCTGCGCCCGGCCGTGCTCTTCGACGGCCTGGGCGAGGCGTACGCACTGGCCGCGGCGGACCTGGGCGCCGGGCGCCCGCCGCAGGACGGCGGGGCCCTCGACTGCTTCGTCTCCGCCCACGCCCGCTCCCGCGGACTGACGGACACCCCGGCCTTCCGCCGCACACTGGCCGACCGGCTCACCCGTACGACGGACCCGGTCATGACCCGCTACTGGCAGCTCACCGCGGAGCTGGCCGCCGGGTCCCCGGGCCCGGCGGCCCCGACGATGGGCGCCGCGCACGACTGGCTGGTCTCGGCCCTGGCGGCCGGGCAGGCGCTCCGCTAGGTCGTGTCCGGGCGATCACGGCCTCGGCGGAGGGTTGGTCAGACAGCGGGGCACCGAACCGTGCGTGGCTCACTGCCTGTAGGCGCAATTCGCTGGAGGCGCCACACACGCCGTGGTGCAATGCACTCCATGGTTCTCGGAGATCTTGTGCAACTGCGTGCGCTGGCACCGTCCGACGCGGAGTCGTTGTGGCGGTGGAACAACGACCCCGACGTGATGCGCTGGATGGACGCGTATTACGACCAGCACCTGGAGGGGGTGCGCAAACGCCTCGATGGACGGGGACCGAACACGTACGGGGACACGCTGTACGGGATCGAGGTACGTGACGCGGAGACGCTGATCGGATTGGTGCGGCTGCGGGGTGCCGAGCCGGAGACGGGCTGTGCCGAGCTGGACATCTACCTGGGCGAGAAGGATCACTGGGGCCGCGGGTACGCCACCGACGCGCTGCGCACCATGTGCCGGTACGGATTCGACACCATGCGGCTGCACAAGATCTCCCTCACCGTGGTCACGGAGAACCGTGCGGCTCACCACATCTACCAGAAGGTCGGCTTCGTCGAAGAGGGCCGACTGCGGCAGGTGTTCCACCGGGACGGGGTGTGGTACGACCAGTACGCCATGGGAATGCTGAAGGACGAGCTGCGCTAAGGGCTGGCCGGCGATCACGTCCGGAGCCAGATGATCAGGGCTCACGCGACCGGGCGGACAAGCTAGGCGACCTCCGCCGCGTCCGGTTGCGGGTGGCAGTCGCGGCAGGAGCCGGGGGCGGGGGCGCGGAAGGCGCGGTCGCAGCCGGGGCAGGTCTGGAACGGGAGCAGGGGCCGGTCCGGCGGGGCCGCCGGGGCGGGCGCCGCGGGCGGCAGCGGCATCGGCAGCAGGGCCGTGAGCCGGTGGGTGAGCAGGGCCGCCGGGGAGCGCAGATCAGCCGGCAGGTCGTACGTCAGGGCCCGGCGTACGGCGTCGGGCGCGGCCCCGCGCTCCAGCCAGGCCGCGACCCCGGGCGCCAGCCGGTGAACGTCCCGCTCGGCCAGCAGCAGCCGCGGATCGCGGTGCCGGAGGCTGCCGAGCAGCGCCCGCGACTCCCGCACCAGCATGCTGACCGGCGCCGGCTCCGGGTCCGGTTCCGGGGCGGGCTTCGGCGCGGGCGTGGCGGCGGGCTCCGCGGGCGCGGCGGGTGCCGTCTGCCTCGGGGGCCGGTTGTAGGAGACCGTACGGGTCACGACCTGCCCGTTCGCGAGCCGCTCCCGCGTCCTGGCGAGGTACCCGTGGTGCTCCAGCTCGCGCAGGGCGCGCGCGATCCGGTGCTCGCTCTCGGGGAACCGCTCGCTGAGCGACTTGATGCCGATGCGGGACCCGGGCGCCAGCGACTGGATGTGCACGGCGAGCCCGATCGCGGTCAGCGACAACTCGGCGTGCTGGGCCAGGTGGTTGCCCACCACGGTGTAGTGACCGGAGTGCCGGACGTTGACATGCACGACACCGGATCGGGGGGTCCCGGCGGGAACTCGGGCCGCGGCGCGGGAGGGCGCGTTAGAGTGCTCAACAGCCATCGGGAAGTTGCTCTCTTCCTTGTTGGTAGGCCCTCGGTCGGGATGCCAGTCGTGACCGAGGGCCGACCCATGTCTGGGTTGTGCGGCCGAGCATATGCCGGGCAACCACCGCGAAATCCAGCCCAGTTGGCACGGTTCACCCGTGCGAGCGACGGGGAGGCTGGTGGGGATTGGTGGGGTTCCTTTCCCCCGGTACTTGGGTTTCTCAGACGTCTCACGCCACCGGGCTACGGATGCCCGGGTCGCGGCATCCGCGGCCCGGCGCCGAGGTCGATCTCGGCCCAGACCGTCTTGCACGGGGCGGGGCCCGGCGCCACGCCCCACCGGTCGGCGAGCGCCTCCACGATCAGCATCCCGAGGCCGCCTTTCCCCGCCGGAACCGGGACGCGGACCATCGGCATCCGGTCTCCCCGCGCATCGGTGACCTCGATCCGGAGGATGTCGGCGGCCAGGGACATCGCCAGCCGGAAGTCCCGCCCCGGGACCCGGCCGTGGGTGACGGCGTTCGCGGTCAGCTCGGCGACGATCTGCGCCCCGACCGTCAGAGGCAGCCCCCAGGCCCGCAGCTGCTCCACGGCGAGCAACCGCCCGAGCCGGGCCCCGCGCGGGGTGGAGGACAGCTGGAGTGAGAACTGGTGTACGGGCGCCTGGACTTGAAGGAGTTCTTGGTTCACATCACTGAGCGTGGCGGTGCGTGCCTACGCTGAACAGCGACGATGCCGGTGCGTACGGAGACTGTCCGGAGCTTGTCCACTCCTGTCCGGGCTGTCCGAACCGAGCGCCGGGTAGCGGGCGTTGAGGAGGTGGGGCGCGCATGGGCGTGGACATCGGCAACGACAGCACGGAAGAACCCGGCTGGGAGGTGGACCCCGAGGACGAGCAGGGCGCGGCGGTGGTCGCGGCGGTCGGCCGCCAGCTGCGCGTCTGGCGCGAGGGCGCGGGCCTGCGCACCGCGGACCTGGCGGTGGCGATCGGCTACGGCGAGGACCTGGTCTACAAGGTGGAGTCGGGCAAGCGGATCCCGCGCCCGGAGTACCTGGACAAGGTGGACGAGGCGGTGGGGGCGGGCGGGAAGATCAGCGCCATGCGGCGGGACGTGGAGCAGGTCCGCTACCCGAAGCGGGTCCGTGACCTCGCGAAGATGGAGGCGCGGGCGGTGGAGATTGGCGTGTACGACACCCATGGTATCCACGGTCTCCTCCAGACCGAGGATCACGCGCGCGCCCTGTTTCGGATGCGCCAGCCCGCGTACTCGGCTGACGAAGTAGAGCGCTTCGTCGCGGCACGCATGGCTCGGCGCACGATTTTCGACCGGGAACCGGCCCCAGCGCTCTGCTTCGTCCTCGAAGAGGCTGCCCTGCTCCGACCAATCGGAGGCACAATGGTATGGCGTCGGCAGCTCGAATTTCTGCTGGAGGTGGGGCCGTTGCGCAACGTAGCCCTCCAGGTCATGCCGATGCGTCGCGCGGTCCATGCAGGCATGGACGGCGGCATCGACATACTGAAGTTTGAGGACGGTTCGGCCGTAGGGCGCTCCCCAGGCGCGTTCGCAGGCCGCCCTGTGACCGACCCGAGGCAGCTCCGGATCCTTGAATTGCGGTATGGCATGATCCGGGCCCAGGCCCTCCCACCAGGGGAGTCCCTGGACTTCATCGAGCAAGTGCTGGGAGAAGGATGATCCACGAGCCCGAGCTGCTTGAGTGGTTCAAGAGCAGCTACAGCAGTGGCAGCGAAGGCGACTCCTGCGTCGAAGTGGCCTGGCGCAAGAGCAGCTACAGCGACAGCAGCAATGGCAACGACTGCGTCGAGGTGGCGGCCACCCCCGCCACCATCCTCGTCCGCGACTCCAAGAACCTCCCCGGCCCCCGCCTCGCCTTCGGCGCATCCGCATGGGCCGGGTTCCTTGCGTACGCCGCCGGTCGCTGACGCGGAGCAGATGCTCCGGAGTCTGCGGGAGCGCGGCGAGGAGGCGGTCTCACGGTCCGGCGCGCGCGTGTTCGGCGCGCGCGTCTTCCGGGCGCGGCCCGACGAGCTGTGGCGGTGGTGGCTGGGGGTGCGCGAGGAGACCGGGCTGCACCCCTTCCTCTCCGACCTGTCCCCCGCGGACCTGGTCTCCGGGGAGATCGCGGATCCCGACGTCTTCGACCGGCGGGCCGAGACCGCTCCGCGCGAGATCGTGGCGGAGATCGTCGCCGCCACTCTTCAGGAGCACCTCGACGACTGCGAGGCGGGCGAGGCGGAGGAGTGGCGGGCCGACTTCGACCCGGTCCGGCTCGCGCAGCAGCTCTCCGGCACGCCGGTCCACCGCGCGGCCCCGTACCGACGGGCGGAGCCGCGCTGGCTGTGCCTGGCGGAGAGCCGGCACGGCTACGCCGTGCCGGGGCTCCTGCCCGGCCGGCCGGCGGCGTACGGGCGGCTGATGCGCGACTCCGATCACGTGGCGTTCCTGCACACGTGGCACGACCGGTTCGGGGCGGAGCTGTTCCACCTGGGCCGCGACACCGTGCAGCTGGATGTCGTCCGGCCGCCCACCGGCCCGGTGGCCACGGCCGAGGTGGCGATCGAGCAGTACGCCTACGGGCCCGACGGCCGGGACGCCGTGGCGCTCGGCGACGGGCAGGTCCGTACCGGCACGTGGTCCTTCGGCTGGGACTGACGGCGCGCCGGACGGCGCAGTCCCGTTGGCGGGGCCGCGACGCCCCGCCGAGTCTGAGAGTCATGGAGAACAAGCCGAAGGTGGAGGTCCAGCCACCGGACAGCCGCGGCCTCCGACAGATCCGCATCGGCGGCGAGACCGTCGGCAGTGCCTGGTCCCTCCGGGATCTGCGCCGCACCCTCGGCAACCTCGGCTACCCCAAGGACCTGGACCTGGATGACCGTGCGGCCGTGTGCTGGCGCGAGGGCGGCCGTGACACATGGCCCGACCATGCGGGCAGACGGCGCTCGACCATGGCCCTCGTGATCATCGGCCTGCTGGGGTCCATGACCCTCCTCGTCGCCATCGGCTGGCCCGACGCCTTCGGTGCGGCGACCTTCGCGAGCCGCCTCACCGGGGTCCTGTTCATCCTCTCCGGTCTGGCACAGGGCGGTTCCGCCATCGCGGCTCTCGACTACTGGGGGAAGCGGTCGTTCAGGTACTCCGGGGCGCTGGTGCTGCTCGGGGTGCTGATCGCGCTCGCCGCCAACGGGTTGCTCGTCCTGATGTGGTTTCAGGAGAGGGAGTTCACCCGCTGGACGCTGGCCTACTTCCCCCTGTGGTTCTGGTCGCTGTGGGCCCTTTCGGTACTCATCCGCGAGAAGGCGTGGCGGGGCATCCCGCACCCGAAGGGGTTTGCTGTCGGAGTCGTGGGCACGGCTCTCTTCGCCTCAACCAACCTCGGGTACTCCGCCGTGTACCAGCCCCTGTCCACTCCGGTGCTGTTCCACCTGAAGGCCGAGTTCGGGACGCCGAAGATGGACCCGGCACGGCCGATCCTCCACGTACCGCTCACCCTCCAGGTGAAGAACACCGGGAAGGTCCCGGCACACCTGATCAACAGCGACTATTCCGTCTTCGGAGTGCGGGCGCCGTTCTCCAAGGACGCCAAGGAACTGCAGAAGCGGAAGGAGGCGGTGGAGGAGACAGGGGAAGTGCGGCTGCACACCGGGGTACCCGAGTACCGAGCCCTTGCAGCCGGGCCCTTCTACGGTCCGGGCTACTGGCTCGAGCCGGGCGAGGAACTCCGGATGGACAAGGTCATCCAGGTACCGAAGACCGCCACCTACGACATCCTCACGTCCCACTTCGCCGTCACGTACATGCGTATGGACCGGGGGAAGATCGGAACGGCGTTCGCCGTCCCGCACTATTCCTGGGACAAGGACGAGAAGAAGTTCCATTGCCCGGACTGCCTGGAGTCGGTGCTGTACCGCGGACGGCTCCGCCACAACAACAACATCATGAACGTGACACGCCGCCCGGTCTTCGTGACGTCCGCGTGGTGGGTGGGCCCCCGCGGCTCAAATGTCGATACCCGGGTCTCCTCGTCACCGGACTACAAAGGCGCAATCCAGTACGACACCGCGGCGGAGGAGGAGAACGCGCGCGAATCGCAGCGGTACGGCCTAGCCGCCTTCGACACCATGCACGCCGTCCCCTTCGCCTCCCTCCTCGACCCGCCCCGTCCCTGACCAGCCGCCCTCCCCGCGCCCTCCCCGCGCGGACTCGAAACGCGCGGCGGCACAACCGTGGCACCCTGCCGCGCGTCTCCTTCGTGACTGACCACCCACGAGGAGGACCGATGTTCACACGACCGGGACGGCGCGGCCGGCCGGGGGCGATCGCGCTCACCGTCGCGCTGGGGCTCGCCGGGACGATGCTGACAGGCGGGACCGCCGCGTCGGCCGTCTCCGGCTACGACGCATGCCCCAAGGGGTACTTCTGCGCCTGGACGACGGCGCAGCCGGGCGGCTCCGCCCCCGGCACCATGCTGAAGACCAAGACGGACCTCCAGTCCCTGACCGGGGCGAATGCCGTCTTCAACGACTCCATCCGCTCGTACATCAACCGGACCGACCGGTACGCCTGCCTGTACAGCGAGTCCGACTGGAACGAGTGGGGGTCGGGGCACCCGTTCGTCTCGAAGCCCGACAAGGCCGGGCGGGGCCACAGCGACCCCGCCGTGACCAAGACCAGCTCGCTCGAACTGGTCCGTACCCTGCGCGAATGCGAGTACTCGAACGCGCAGGCGTACCCGAGCTGGAGCACCCATCCCGTGACGCCGAAGCCTGGCTTCCGGAACCTGGACGGGGACCACCACGCCGACCTGCTCGGGCGGGACGAACGGGGTGGCCTGTGGTTCGTACCGGGGAACCAGTACGGCGGCGGTGACGGCCAGCCGCCGCCCGGCGAGGTGAAGTTCCTCGGCGAGGGCTGGCAGATCTACGACTCCCTGACCCGGCACGGGGACTTCACCCGGGACGGCAAGGAGGACCTGATCGCCCGCGAGAAGGCCACCGGCAGGCTGTACGTCTTCCCGGGCAAGGGCGACGGCACCCTCGGCGCCCGCCGGGTCCTGGCCGCCGGCAAGTGGAACGCCATGTCGCACATCACCGCCTACGGCGACCTGACCGGCGACAAGCGCGCCGACCTCGTCGCCCGCGAGAGCGCCACCGGCCGGCTGTACGTCTACCCCGGCACCGCCTCCGGCAGCCTGGGCAGGCCGGTCCGGCTCGGCACCGGCTGGGGGGCCATGGACGCCCTCGTGGACGCGGGCGACCTGACCGGCGACAAGCGGCCCGACCTGCTCGCCCGGGAGAAGGCGACCGGGAAGCTCTGGCTCTACCCGGCGACCTCCCGCGGCGGCCTCGGCGCCCGCAAGCTGATGGGCAAGGGCTGGGAGGTGATGGCGGAGTTCGTCTCCGGCGACACGTACGGCTGGGGCAACGGCATCGAGATCCTGGCCATCACCAACGGCAAGTACAAGGCTCCGAAGGGCGAGCGCCGCGACGGCTGGGCCCTGACGTACTCCATGGGCCACGGCGGGATCCTTCGGGGAGCCGAGGACTTCGAGCAGGGTGACAAGCGCGGCGGCTGGTGGGGCTTCACCGGCATGGCCTGACCGACGTACCCCGGGGCACGCACGGGGGTTCCCTCCTTGGTGTCCGGGACCTAATCTGACGCACCATCAGGCCGTCAGGTCAGGGTCCCGGGCGCCAGGAGGCGACTGCGCATGCTGCTGCAAGGGAAGACCGTCATCGTCTCCGGCGTGGGCGCCGGGCTCGGGCACCAGGTGGCGGCCGCCGTGGTCCGCGACGGCGGGAAGGCCGTGCTCGGGGCGCGGACCGAGGCCAACCTCGCCAAGGCCGCCGCCGAGATCGACCCCGACGGCCTGCACACCGCCTACCTGCCCACCGACATCGGCGACGAGGCCCAGTGCCGGGCGCTCGCCGCGCTCGCGCAGGAGCGGTTCGGCGGGATCGACGCCGTCGTGCACGTCGCCGCCTGGGACTCGTACTTCGGCGGCCTCGAGGACGCCGACTTCGGCACCTGGCAGCAGATCCTCGACGTCAACCTCCTCGGGACCCTGCGCATGACCCGCGCCTGCCTGCCCGCCCTCAAGGAGAACGGCGGCGCGGTCGTCATCATCGGCACCCAGTCCGCGATCGCCGCCCCCAACGAGGTCCAGCAGGCCGCGTACGCAGCCTCCAAGGGCGCCCTGACCTCCGCGATGTACTCGATGGCGCGCGAGCTCGGGCCGCACCGCATCCGCGTCAACACCGTCCTGCCCGGCTGGATGTGGGGGCCGCCCGTGCAGGCGTTCGTCACGTTCACCGCCCACAGCGAGGGGATCCCCGAGGCGGAGGTCCTCTCCCGGCTCGCCTCCCGGATGGCGCTGCCGGAGCTCGCCACCGACGGGGACGTCGCCGACGCCGCCGCCTTCCTCGCCTCCGACCGGGCCCGCGCCATCACCGGGCAGCAGCTGCTCGTGAACGCCGGCGAAGTGATGCGTTGAGCACGGCACGACGCCCCGCGACCCGATCGACGGATCGTATGCTCCTGAGATGACCACCACCCCTCCGCAGCCGCCCACCTCGAATGCCATGCGGCGGGCGCTGAAAAGGGCCCGTGACGGGGTCGCACTCGACACGACCGAGGCGGCCGTACTCCTCCAGGCGCGCGGTGAGGACCTGAACGACCTCACCGCCTCCGCCGCCCGCATCCGCGACGCCGGCCTCGCCGCCGCCGGGCGGCCGGGCGTCATCACGTACTCGAAGAGCGTCTTCATACCCCTGACCCGGCTCTGCCGGGACAAGTGCCACTACTGCACCTTCGCCACCGTGCCCGGAAAGCTCCGCAGGGCAGGGCACGGGATGTTCATGTCGCCGGACGCGGTGCTCGACATCGCCCGGCGGGGCGCCGCACTCGGCTGCAAGGAAGCCCTCATCACCCTCGGCGACAAGCCCGAGGACCGCTGGCCCGAGGCCCGCGAGTGGCTGGAGGCCGAGGGCTACGACGACACGCTGTCGTACGTACGGGCCATGTCCATCCGGATCCTCGAGGAGACCGGGCTCCTCCCCCACCTGAACCCGGGCGTCATGTCCTGGTCCGACTTCCAGCGGCTGAAGCCGGTCGCGCCCAGCATGGGGATGATGCTGGAGACCACCGCGACCCGCCTGTGGTCCGAGCCGGGCGGGCCGCACCACGGCTCCCCCGACAAGGAGCCCGCCGTCCGCCTGCGGGTCCTCGAGGACGCGGGCCGGTCGTCCGTACCCTTCACCTCCGGCCTGCTCATCGGCATCGGCGAGACGTACGAGGAGCGGGCCGAGTCCCTCTTCGCGCTGCGCCGGATATCCCGCTCGTACCACGGCATCCAGGAACTGATCATCCAGAACTTCCGCGCCAAGCCGGACACGGCGATGCGCGGGATGCCGGACGCGGAGATCGACGACCTGGTCGCGACCGTGGCCGTGGCCCGGCACATCATGGGCCCGGCCGCCTGCCTCCAGGCGCCGCCGAACCTCGTGGACGGCGAGTACGTCCGCCTCCTCGGCGCCGGCATCGACGACTGGGGCGGGGTGTCTCCGCTGACGCCCGACCACGTCAACCCCGAGCGGCCCTGGCCCCAGATCGACCTGCTCGCCGAGCAGTCGGCGGCCGCCGGCTTCGAGCTGCGCGAGCGGCTGTGCATCTACCCGGAGTTCGTGCAGCGCGGCGAACCGTGGCTGGACCCGCGCGTACTGCCGCACGTACGGGCGCTCGCCGATCCGCAGACCGGCCTCGCCCGGCCCGACGCGGTGGTGCAGGGCCTGCCGTGGCAGGAGCAGGACGAGTCCTTCGCGGGCTTCGCCGCCGCCGGCCGCACCGACCTGCACCGGACCATCGACACCGCCGGCCGCACCGGCGACCGCCGCGAGGACTTCGACGCCGTCTACGGCAACTGGGACGCGCTGCGCGAGCAGGCCGCGCCCGGGATGGTGCCCGAGCGGTTCGACACGGACGTCCGGCAGGCCCTCGCGCAGGCCGCGGACGACCCGGAGAAGCTGACCGACGACGAGGCGCTCGCGCTGCTGCACGCGGACGGGCCCGCGCTCGACGCCCTGTGCCGGATCGCCGACGACCTGCGCAAATCCGTCGTCGGCGACGACGTCACGTACATCGTCACGCGGAACATCAACTTCACCAACGTCTGTTACACCGGCTGCCGCTTCTGCGCCTTCGCGCAGCGGCGCACCGACGCCGACGCCTACACCCTCTCGCTGGAGCAGGTCGCCGACCGGGCGGCGCAGGCGTGGGACGTCGGGGCGGTCGAGGTGTGCATGCAGGGCGGGATCCATCCGGACCTGCCCGGGACGGCGTACTTCGACATCGCGCGGGCGGTCAAGGAGCGGGTGCCGGGCATGCACGTGCACGCCTTCTCGCCCATGGAGATCGTCAACGGCGCGACCCGCACCGGGATGTCCGTACGGGACTGGCTGACCGCGGCGAAGGAGGCCGGGCTCGACTCGATCCCGGGAACGGCGGCGGAGATCCTCGACGACGAGGTCCGCTGGATCCTCACGAAGGGCAAGCTGCCGGCGGCCGACTGGATCGACGTCGTCGGCACCGCGCACGAGCTGGGGATCCGGTCCTCGTCCACGATGATGTACGGGCACGTGGACCAGCCGCGGCACTGGCTGGGGCACCTGCGGACGCTGGCGCGGATGCAGGAACGCACCGGCGGGTTCACGGAGTTCGTGACGCTGCCGTTCATCCACACCAACGCGCCCGTCTATCTGGCCGGGATCGCGCGGCCCGGCCCGACGGCCCGCGACAACCGGGCGGTCACGGCGATGGCCCGGCTGCTGCTGCACCCGCACATCACGAACATCCAGACGAGCTGGGTGAAGCTGGGCGCCGAGGGCGCGGCGGAGATGCTGCGGTCGGGGGCCAACGACCTGGGCGGCACGCTGATGGAGGAGACCATCTCGCGCATGGCCGGGTCGGGTTACGGCTCGTACAAGGCGGTGAAGGACCTCGTCGCGATCGCCGGGGCGGCGGGGCGGCCCGCGCGGGCCCGGACCACCCTCTACGGGGAGGTGCCGGAGGAGCGGCAGCGCGCGGCGGCGGCCTCGGACGGGCACCTGCCGGAGCTGCTGCCGGTCCTGGACTAGGCGCGGGACGTGCGGAGGCCCCGGGCAGTCTTCACTGCCCGGGGCCTCCGGTCTCGCTACTGCTCCCGGCCTTCGCCGTGCTCAGGGTCCCCAGGGCCTTCGAGGATTTCCTCGGGGCCCCAGTTGGTCTCCTCGATCTCCGTGAGGAGTGCGGAGCGCTCCTCGTCGGTCAGGGAGTCCCCGTTGACGCTGTGCATCCCCCACGGAACGGCGCAGGGCCCTTCGTGATCGGGGTCCGGGCAGAGCACGTCTGCCAGGCGGTCCATCAGCTCCTCGTGCTCGGCGGAGGTGGCGATCACGGCGATCTTCACCTGCCAGAGCCTCGGCTCCTCGGATCCGCCGCCGGGGTCGGTGTCAGGGGTGGTCTCGGGCATGTCGGACGTCCTCCAGGCAGATCAGGGGCTGCAGCCACACCAGCTGCCGTAGGTGCCCCGCCACACCTCGCTGCGGAACAGGATGCCCCACGTGTTGTGGTTGGCGCTGCGCATCCAGTTGGGCGGGTTGCGCCGGTGGATGTTGCGCGGGCTGTAGTTGCCGTCCCACCACTGGCGGGCACGGTTCTTGGTGCAGTCGTACGCCTTGCAGTGGCGGGCGTAGCAGCCGCGGGGAGCCTGGTGCACGGTGTCGCGCTTGGCGTCCCGGGCGGCCTCCTCCTGACTGTGGCCCGAGCCAGCGCCCCAGATGTAACCGGTGCAGTGCGAACCGCGTCCGGCCAGCTGGCACTTGGCCTTGCACTTCCACTTGCGGCCGTCGAGGTCGTTCTTGTTGACCGGGTCGCCGGGGTATCCGTAGCGGTTGTCACCGCCGCCGAAGACCGGGTCGACCGACAGGAACCGGCCGGTCGCCGGGTCGTACAGCCGGATGCCCATGAGCATCTGGCCGGTCACCGTCTCCGCGGTCCGCTGCCGGGCGCCCAGCCAGCCGTAGCGGGGCACCGACTGGCCCGCGCGGGCGTTGCCGTACTCGTCCGTGTCCAGGGCCGTCGGCGCGACGGAGGTGTCCAGCGGCAGCTGGAGCGCCACGTCGCCGTGGATGGTGGTGAACTGGAGCACGGTGTCGCCGGTCGCGCCCGTCGTGGCGCTGAGACCGCCGGACAGGGTGGAGACGTTGCGGGTGACCGCTCCGGTGGCGTTGTCCTCGACGATCCACCGCGGGCTGTCCGCGTCGCAGTTGTAGTGGTTCGTCTTGCTGCCGACCTGCGTCCACGTGCTGCCGGTCTTGTTCTCGACCGTCCAGGTACGGAAGCGCAGCGCGGAGTCGAGGTTCCAGGTCTGCCGCTGGGTGGCCGTGGCCTGCTGCCGCGCGATGTCGTTCGCGAAGTAGCCGGTGGTGACGCCGTCCGGCTGGGAGGTGGTCCGGCCGAAGGCGTCGTAGGCGTAGCCGGCGGTCACGGCCCGGTCGGCCGAGTCGTAGGCGGTGGTGACGGTCGTGCCGCCGGAGGCCGGGCAGTCCTCGCCCGGTCCGCCCTTGGCCGTGGTCAGGCCGGTGCGGTTGGTGCGGCCGTCGAACGCGTACGTCCGCCGGGTGCACACCGTGTCCGCGGTGTCCTGCACGCTGGTCAGACGGCCGACGGCGTCGTAGCCGAACTTCTGGGCGGACCAGCCGAAGCCGGCGGTGTTCTGGTCGTGGACGGACTCGGTGACGGAGTTGCCGTAGACGAGGGTGCCGTCGCTGTCCCGGGTGTAGTTGCGCTGTACCGGCGAGCCGGCGGTGTCCATGCGGACCGACAGGGTGTAGCCGCCGGGCAGCTTCTCGCTGACCAGCATGCCGTCGGCGTTGTAGGTGCCGCTGAAGGTTCCGGCGGCGGAGTCGGTGATCGCGGTGGCGAGGCCCCGGGGTTCGGCGCCGTGGTCGTAGGCGTAGACCTGGGTCGAGGGCACGCTGTCGGTGACCTTGGCCGGGCGGTCCAGCCGGTCGTACTCGGTGCTGGTGACGCCGCCGTCGGCGTCGGTGTAGGAGGTCAGACGGCCGAGCTTGTCGTACGCCTTGGTGATGGTGCCGCCGGAGGCGGAGCCCACGGAGACGACCCGGCCCGTGGCGGGGTCGTAAGCCGTGGTCGTCGCCGGGACGGCCTGGCCCAGGCCTCCGGTGACGGTGACGGTGGTGGCGCGGCCCGCACCGTCGTAGGCGGTGGTGGTGGTACGGGTGACGCCGTTGGCGGTGTTGGCGATGACCGCGGTGTTGCCCCACACGTCGTAGCCGTAGGTGCTGGTGGCCAGTTCGGTGGGGTTGGTGCCGCCGCCGGTGATGGCGCCGGCGGGGCCCGTGGAGCAGAGCAGGTCGGCCCATTCGGGGCGGCCCTGGCAGGTGCCGGTGCCGGTCGCGGACCAGTACGCCGTCACGCGGGTGGCGGCGTCCGAGCCGGACGCGCCGGGTGGCGTCTCCTTGATCAGCTGGCCCTTGGCGTCGTACTGGTAGCCGGTGGTCAGGGCCAGACCGCCCGGGTCCTTGACCTTCTTGGTCGGCAGGCCGCGGGACCAGTCGTAGACGGTCTCCTCGGCCCGGGTGTCACCGTGGACGGTGGGGTGCTCGCGCACCTGGATCCCGGTGGTGGACAGGGTGACCTGGTCCTTGACCTTCGCGGTGCCGTCGGTGGGACGGCCGGCGTCGTACTCCTTGACCGTCCAGGCGCGGCCGGTCACGGAGGTGCCCGCCGACACCAGGGTGGTGGCCCCGGACTTGAGGTCGGAGGTCAGGTCGAGCCGACGGAGCGGAGCGAACTCCTCCAGCACCCGGGTCCCGGTGGCGTCGTAGGTCCGGGTGGTGGACAGCAACTGGGCCCGCTCGGCGCTGCCGAGCTGCCCGATGCCCAGGTCGGCCTGGGTGGCGCGGTCCGCGGCGGTGATGCCGAGGGCGATGGCGCGGTTGCCCGGGGTCAGTTCCCGGACCGGGTTGCCGAAACGGTCGGACTCGCTGGTCGTGAGGTGGCCGCCGGGCGTGGCCTCGTTCACGGCCCGGCCGGAGGCGTCGAGGTAGCTCAGGCTCGCGCGGGCGTAGTCCGCGGCGGCGAGATCGCTGCCGGTGGAGGAGGCGGGCACCGCGTCGGCCGGGAAGACGGCCGTGGCGTCCGTGGGAACGCCGGTCTGGCCCCAGGCCTTCACGTCCGCCGCGGCCATCTGGTGCGGGGCCTTGGCGCCGGTCAGCGGGACGTCGTAGACGAGCGTGGTGGCCGAGGTGCCTTCCTCGACGTCCTTGGTGCCCTGCTTGAGGCCGGAGCGGGACGCCTTGAGGAGCATGCCCGGTCCGGCGGTGGCGGCGTTGCCCGCCTGGCCGTAGGTGAAGGACCAGGGCAGCTCGCCCGCGGGGGTCAGGCCGGTGACCCGGCCGACCGCGTCGTAGCCGTAGAACGTCGGCAGCGCGGGGCTGATCTGCGGGTTCCAGGCCTCACGCAGCCGGGCGGAACCGTCGTACAGGTACTTCTGGACCGCCTTGGAGGTGGCTGCGGCGGCGCCGGGGGCGGTGGACCACAGGCGGATCTCCTTCACCTGGCCCGCTACGTCGCCGAAGGCCGGGTCGGTGGCCGTGGTGGAGGTCCCGTAGGCGAACTCCAGGACCCGGCAGCCCTTGGTGGCCGGCGTGGAGAGGCAGGTGGCGTTGTCGACGGCCGAGGTCGGGGCGACGACGCGCACGGGCCGGGCCACGGTCTTGCCGCCCTCCTGCACGGTCTCGGACAGCGTGGTCGTGGTGGTGGTGTCGAGACCTTCGAGGCGCGAGGAGGTCAGCTGCCAGGTGTCCACCCCGGCGGACGTCTTGGCGAAGTCGGTGACCACGCCTTCGCTGTCCTTGAGGGTGAAGGTGGCGCTGACGCTGCCGCCGAGGCTGAGGTCGGCCGCTCCGGGCTCGGGGATCCAGGCCGTACGGGCCGTGTTCGCCGTGAAGCTGACCTTGGTGCCGTCCGTCTTGACGAGCGTGACGGCCGTGTCGGAGATGCGCCTCAGGTGGGAGTAGTCCGATTCCGTCAGCTGCGCGGACACGCCCGACACCCAGGCCGGTCCGAAGATCGCGGCCTGGCCCTGCTGGTCGGCCGCCTCGGTGGGCGTCCGGGAGGAGGCGGTCCGGTTGACGGAGAGGCCGTGGGAGGCCACGTCCGTGGCGGACAGGGTGTAGTCGCCGGTGAGGAGGTTGACCGAGCCCGGTCCGACCTCCTGCGTGGCGGCGTTGTCGGCGGCGCGGTCCACGACCACCGTCAGGGAGTCGCTGCTGCCCGCGGCGGATGCCGGGCCGGTGAACTCGGCCCGGATGCGGATGGCTCCGTCCGGGCTGACCGTACCGGCCGCGTCCCAGGTCAGCGGTGCGTTCTTGCCGTTGACGAGCGGGACGGGCCACGTGGTGAGGGCGGTGCCGCCGGCGGTCACGTCGGCGGCCGGGACCGGCACCCAGGGGTCGGCCTCGGAGCGGCGCCAGGAGAACGACACCTTGTCGTACTTGCTGCCGTCGGCGTCGGCCGCCAGAGTGAGGCGGCGGGCGGTGCGCTCGCCCTCGCTGGGCTGGACGAAGCCGCCGGGGCCTGCGTGGAAGGTGTAGTCGACGGCCTCGGACTTGTTGTCGGCCTTGTCGACCGCGCGGACCTGGAGGGTGTGGGTGCCGTCCTTGGGCGGGGCGATGGAGATCGCCTTGGCGCCGGAGGTGCCACCGGTGGCGACCTTGGTCCAGGTGGT
>NZ_JBVJWO010000050.1:35092-53396 GCF_055602345.1 Streptomyces sp. NPDC037401 | reverse complement strand
CCCCCCCCCCCCCCCCCCCCCCCCCCCCCCCCCCCCCCCCCCCCCCCCCCCCCCCCCCCCCCCCCCCCCCCCCCCCCCCCCCCCCCCCCGGGGCCCTTCGTCGTGTCCGCGCCGGCCCGCCCGGGGCCCGCTACCCGCCCGGGGTGTACGCGGCCGCGGCGGGGGCCGCCGCGGCCCGGCGGACCACCTTCAGGCCGCCCGGGGCCTGCCCGTCCGGCTTGAGGATGAGGCTCTGCCGGGTCGAGGGGGCCTTCGGGTCGGAGAAGTCGTGCGTGATGCCGAAGCCGTTGCCGTAGCTCTTGAGGGTGAGCAGGGCGCGCCCGACACCCGCGCGGGTGAGGTCCTTGTCGGCGCAGGCCTTCTTGAGCACCTCCCCGTACACGGAGGCGGCGGTCCAGCCGGCCACGACGCCGTTGTCCAGCCCGTCGGCCGGATAGGCCTCCTTGTAGGCCTTGGCGAGTGCGGCGGGCCCCTGGCCCGGGTCTCCGACGGGCAGGGTGGAGGCGGCGACGTAGTAGTCGCCGAGCAGGGCGGGGCCGGCCGGTGTGGCGAGCAGCTGCGGGGCGAAGGCGGAGTTGTTTCCGATCACGGGGACCTTCCAGCCGCCCGCTGCCGCGACCCCGACCAGGGAGGCCGCCTGCCGCGGGCCCGCGCTGATCAGCACGGCCTTGACCCCGGCCCTCTTGAGGGCGGCGACCTGTGCGGACATGTCGTTGTCGGTGGGCTTGATCTTCTGTTCGACGACGGTGAGCCCGGCCTCGGCGGCGGCGTGCTTCGCCCCCGCGAGGGCGTTCTCGCCGTAGTCCCCCTCGAAGTACACGTGCCCGATGCGGTCGCCCTCCGCGATGCGCTTCTCGTCGAGGAGGAAGCCGACGGCGTTGATCGTCTCGATGTCGTACGTGGCTCCGACCGTCCGGATGGAGCCGCTGCCCAGCAGGGACGCGGACCAGGCCTGCGGGATCACCAGGCCCTTGTCCTGCCCGTCGATGCGCTGCTTGACGGCTGCGACGAACGGCGAGCCGATGAACTGCGCGAAGCCCAGCACCCGGGGCTCCAGCTCGGTGTACGCGGCGAGCGCCTTCTGCGGGTCGTAGCCGTGGTCGCGTACGGTCAGCTCGATCGTGCGGCCGCAGATGCCGCCGGCGGCGTTGGTCTGCTTCGCCCACAGCTGCTGGGCCTGGGTGACGCTCTTGCCGAGGGAGGCGTAGACCCCCGTCATGTCGGTGAGCACGCCGAGCGGGATGGTCTTCGCGGTGACCCCGTCGCCGGTCTTCACCCCGGAGGCGTCCTGCCGGTCCTTCCCGTCCTGGCCGGCCTTGGCACTGCAGCCCGCGACGGCGAGCGAGGTGACGAGGGCGACGGCCACGGCCGCGCGGAACCTTGGCTTCTCGACTGTCTTCAAGACTTCTTCTCCCTTGTGATGAGCCGGGTCAGACCACCGGGCAGGAACAGGACGACCACGACGACGGCCGCGCCGTACAGGTAGCGGGAGGCCTCGCCCGGGGACACGCCGCCCGTGCCGGGGGCGGAGACCAGCGGGAGCGCGTCGCTGTAGCGGGTCAGGAGCTGGGGCAGCAGGGAGACGAACACGGCGCCGGTCACGGCTCCCGCGACCGAGCCGAGGCCGCCGATCACGATCATGGCGAGGTACTCGAGGGCGAGGACCATGCCGAAGTACTCGGGCACGGTCCGCTGGAACAGCAGCGCCAGCAGCACCCCGGCCAGCCCCGCGTACATCGACGACAGAACGAAGACGGAGGCCCGCAGCCGGGCCACCGGGATGCCGAGCACCCCGGCTGCGATGCGGTGGTCGCGGATGGCGTTCATGGCCCGGCCCTGGCGCCCGCGCAGGACCCCGCGGGCGAACAGCGCGCAGCACAGCAGGGCCGCCAGGGCCGCGTACCAGAGCTTCTCGGCGGACTGGAAGGGCACGGCGGCCACGGTCAGCTCGGTGTCGTCGAAGGTGAGGCCGAAGAGGGACAGCGGGGGTACGGCGCGGCCGTTGAAGCCGCCCGTCAGGCCGCTGGCGTTGAACAGCACGTGCTGGCCGATGAAGATCAGCGCGAGGGTGGCGATGCCGAGGTAGGCGCCGCGCAGCCGGCCCGCGATGGGGCTGAAGAGCCCGCCGGCGGCGCCGGCGAGGAGGACGGCGAGGACGGCGGCGACCCCGGTGGGCAGGCCGAGGCCCGCGAGCCGGTGGCCGTTCTCCGTGGTGCTCTCCCCCGCCAGCACGCAGTAGCCGTAGGCGCCGACGGCGAGGAAGAAGGCGTGGCCCATGGAGAGCTGGCCGGTGGCGCCGGTGAGGAGGTTCAGGCCGATGGCGCCGATGGCGGCCGCCATCGCGAACAGCCCCGCCTGGAGCCAGAAGCGGTCGAGGTAGAAGGGCAGGGCGAGGAGCACGACGGCGGTGACGGCCCAGGCGGCCGTGCGCAGGGCGGCGGGACGGGCGGGCGGGACCGCCTCGGCGGCGGAGGCCGGGGCGGGGGCGGCAGCGGTGTCAGACACGGGCCGGCTCCTTCGTGCCGAACAGTCCGGCGGGCCGCACGAGCAGCACCAGGACCATCACGAGGTACGGCGCGAGGTCGCCGATCCCGCGGCCGAGGAAGTCCAGCTGGGACTGGTACCCGGTGGCGAGGGCCTCCGTGACCCCGACGATCAGGCCGCCGGCGAGCGCGCCCGTGGTGGAGTCGAGGCCGCCGAGGATCGCCGCGGGGAAGGCCTTGAGGGCGGCGAGCGAGGTGGCGCGCTCCAGGCCGGGGGTGGGGAAGACGGTGAGGAACAGGGCGGCCACGGCGGCCAGCGCCCCGGCCACCGCCCAGGCGGCGAGCGAGACCCGGCCCAGGCGCACGCCCATCAGGGCCGCGGTCTCGGGGCGTTCGGCGGCGGCCCGCATGGCCACGCCCCAGGAGGTGTACCGGAAGACGAGGAGGAAGGCGGTGATGAGGAGGGCCGCCGAGACGAAGGCGGCGATGCGGGTCTGGGCGAGGGTGACGGAGCCGATCCGGACCACCTCGCTGCCCCAGGGGTCGCCGAGCGGCAGCACGTCGGTGCCGATGCGGCGGGTGAGGTCGGTGGTGAGGAGGATGTCGACGCCGATGGTGACGATGGCCAGGACGCTCTGGTCCTGGCCGCGGTGGCGGCGCATCACCAGGAACTCGACGGCGGCGCCGGTGAGCGCGGCGGCGCCGGTGCCGGCGGCGAGGGCCGGCCAGAAGCCGATGTCGTCGTGGAGCACGGCGGTCACCCAGCCGCCGGCCAGCAGCAGCGAGGCGTGGGCGAAGTTGACGACTTCGGTGGCCTTGAAGATGACGACGAAGCCGAGGGCGATGAGCGCGTACACCGAGCCCATCGACAACCCGCCGAGCAGCAGTTCCAGGAACGTGGTCACGCGGGGTCCTCCTCGCCGAGGTAGGCGCGCACGACCGCCGGGTCCTGCTGCACCGCGGCGGGGGTCCCGCCGCCGATCCTTCGTCCGAAGTCGAGTACGGTCACCGCGTCCGCGAGCCGCATCACCACCCCCATGTCGTGTTCGACCAGCACGATCGAGATGCCGAGGCTGTCGCGGACGCCCGCGATGACGGCGGCGGTGCGCTGCCGTTCGTCCGCGGTCATGCCGGCGACGGGTTCGTCGAGGAGCAGCAGCCGGGGTTCCATGCACAGGGCCCGGGCGAGTTCGACGAGTTTCTGCTTGCCGTACGGGAGGGCTCCCGCAGGCTGGTCCAGCTCCGCCTCCACTCCGGTGAAGGCGGCGATCTCGCGGACCCGTTCGCGGTGCCGGCGCTCCTCGCGGGCGGCGGACGGCAGCCGGAGCCCGGTGGCGAGGAAGCCGGCCCGGGTGAGCCGGTGGCGGCCGAGCAGCAGGCTGTCGGCGACGGTGGCGTGCGGGGGCAGGGCGAGGTTCTGGAAGGTGCGGGCGACGCCGAGGGCGGCGACGGCGTGCGGCGCCAGTCCGGTGAGCTCGTCGCTGCCGAAGCGGACGCTGCCGGAGGTGGCCCGGCAGACCCCGGAGAGCACGTTGAAGCAGGTGGACTTGCCCGCTCCGTTGGGGCCGATGACGGCGTGCACGCTGCCGGGCTCGACGGTGAAGGAGACGGCGTCGAGGGCGGTGAGCCCGGCGAACCGGACGGTCACCTCCCTGACGTCGAGGGCGGGTACGGGCACGGCGTGCGCGGGCGGGCCGGCGGGCGCGATCACGCGGACCACCGGCCCAGGGTGCGCGGCACGGCCGCGGGCGGGCCCTCGTCGGTGATGCCCAGGTAGCGGCGGCGCACCTCGTCGGACGCGGCGAGTTCCGCGGCCGGGCCGCCGAGCGTGACCTCGCCGACCTCCAGGACGTAGGCGGTGGACGCCAGGCGCAGTGCCAGGGCGGCGTTCTGCTCGACGAGCAGGACGGAGGTGCCGGTCTCGTTGATGCGGGTGACCGTCTCGGCGATGACCGCGGCCATCTTGGGGGCGAGGCCGAGCGAGGGCTCGTCGAGGAGCAGCAGCCGGGGCCGGGCCATCAGGGCCCGGCCGAGGGCGAGCATCTGCTGTTCGCCGCCGGAGAGCAGCCCGGCGCGCTGGCGGGCCCGGTCGGCGAGGACGGGGAACAGCTCGTGCACGCGGGCGAGGGAGCGGGCGGTCTGCGCGCGGTTCCCGGCGCGGGCGCCGAGCGCCCCGGCGCGCAGGTTGTCGGCGACGGTCATCCGGGCGAAGACCTGGCGCCCTTCGGGGACCTGCACCACGCCCGCCGCGACGGCCCCGGCGGCGGTGCCGTCCAGCCGCCGCCCGTCGAGCGTGACGGAGCCCGCGGTGACGGATCCGCGGTGGAATCCGAGGGTCCGTGAGACGGCCCTGAGCAGGGTCGACTTGCCGGCGCCGTTCCCGCCGAGCACGACGACGACCGCTCCGGCCGGTACGTCCAGTGAGACGGAGCGCAGCGCCCGGACCGGCCCGTAACCGACGGACAGCGCGCGCACCTCCAGCGAAGCCACGAATTCTCCTCCCGTTGTGCAGGCGCCCACACCAGCACCGGGCGGGCGGCCCGTCCACGGCGGGAAGCGGAATCGCTGCGCATGACCAGCGAGCGTGCGGCGCGGTTGTGCAGGCGCACAGACATGGGGGCGCGCCCCCTGCCGCGGCCCGGCGGCGGGTGGCATCCTCACCGGTCATGAGCGGCCGTCGAACGCGCACGGAAGAGGAGTGGTCGGTGCTGCTGACCGCGGCCGGGGTGCTGACCGCCCGGGTTCCGGAGCTCACGGACGAGCTGATGGAGGATCTCGCCGGGCACTCGCCGCTGTTCGACCTGACCGTGCCGCGCGACGAGCACTGGCAGCAGGTGTGCGAGGCGATGCACTACGGCATCGAGGCGTTCGCGGCCCGCCGGTCCGCGCCGCGCAAGGACCTCGTCTACGCGGAGCGGCTGGGCCGGCGGCGGGCCGAGCAGGGTCTGCCGATGGACCTGCTGCTGTACGCGTACCGGCGGGCGGGCCGGCTGATGTGGGACGCGCTGCTGGAGATCGTGACGGAGCAGGACCCGGACGCGCTGCAGGTGCTGGCGCGGACCGCGGGGGCCATGTGGGCGGGGATCGAGCAGCAGGCGGCCGCGACGGCGGAGGCGTACCGGACCGCGGAGCTGGAGGTGCGGCGGCGCAGCGACGAGCGGGTGCAGGCCCTGCTGGACGCGCTGCTGGACGGGGACGGCACGCCGGGGCTCGCGGCGCGCGCGGCGGCCGGGCTCGACCTGCCCGAGCAGGGCCGGTACGCGGTGGTGGTGCTGCCGGTGGACCGCCGGGACCCGCTGCACCGGATCTCGGCGGCCGGTGGGATGCGGCTGTTCTGGCGGATGCGTACGGAACACGAGCTGGCGGTGGTCTCGCTCGGCGGGGCCGCCGACACCGAGCTGGTGGCGGCGCTGTCCGACCGGTGTCCCGGGCCGGGCGGGGTGAGCCCGGTCGTGGCGGGGCTGGCGGAACTGGGCCGGGCCCGCCGCTTCGCGGAGACCGCCCTGCGCACGTGCGGCCCGCAGGACCGCGCCCTGGTCCGGCTCGCGGACCGGCTGCCGACCGCCCTGGTGGTCCATCAGCCCGATCTGGGCGCGGAGCTGGTCGCCACGGTCCTGGGCCCGCTGCTGGACCTCGACCCGGCGGACCGGGCGGTGCTGCTGGAGACCCTGGACGCGTGGCTCGCCGCGGAGGGCTCCGCGGGCCGGGCGGCGACCCGCCTGTACTGCCACCGCAACACCGTCTTCAACCGCCTGCGCCGCCTGGAGCAACTCACCTCCCGCTCCCTCTCCCGCCCCCGCGACCTGCTCTCGCTGACGCTGGCCCTGGACGCGTACCGGCTGACTGCTGCGGGCCAGTGATGCGACCGGGGAGGGTGGCGGTCGGATTGCGGGCGGGGCCGGAAGGGGCATCGTGGTGTCATGACGGAGCGCCGGAAACGCGGGCGGATTCCGCGGCCGCGGCCCTCCGGGCCTCCGCGCGGTCCGCTGAGCGGGGAGCAGGGCGGGCGGCTGCGGACGGGTGCGCGCCTCGGGCCGCTGCGGACCGCCGCGCTCGGGGCGATCGTCGCCTTCGCCGTCATCCTGGTCGTCGGCATCCTGTCCGACCGGGGCGGCGAGTCCCCCGCGCCGTCGCCGACGGCCGACGGGACGACGGCGGCCACGGCCTCGGCAACAGCGGCGAAGGGTTCCGCGGTCGAGTTCGCCGGGACCGGCCACCAGGTGACGAAGCGGTTCGGCAGCCCGGCGGGGCTCGCGGTCTTCGAGTCGTCGTGCCCGGCGTGCACGCAGAACTTCATCGTCGAGGTGCGCGACGACGCCGGGCGCGTCCGGGCCGTGCCGGTCAATGCCATCGGGCCGTACCGCGGGACCAGCGGGGAGTCGCTGGGCGAGGCCGGGTACTACCTGAAGGTCGTGGCCGACGCGGCGTGGACCGTCCGGATCAGCCACCCGCGCGGCGAGGCGCCGGCCGCGCTGCCGGTGACGTACGCGGGCAGGGGCGACCGGCTCGAAGGGCCGTTCGACGTCGCCGGCACGCTCGCGCTGAAGGCCACCGCCACGGGCACCGGGAACTTCATCGTGTGGGTCCTGGGCGCCGACGGCACCCGTCTGGACGCGCCCTTCAACGCCACCGGGAACCACTCGGGCTCCGCGAGCACCCGTGTGCACGGCACCGGCCCCTACTATCTCGGGGTGACGTCTGACGGCAACTGGAGCATCCGGCTGTCCGGGCCCTGAGCCCACGGAGGGGCTGCCCGGGGCGGACCGGGCCGCGAACCTCCATGTCGGAAAACCGCCAGCCGTGGCTGCCGGCATGCCGGATCCTTGAGGCATGCACACCGATACCGAGCGCTGCGTGCGCGCCGTGCAGTCGAAGGACTCCCGGTTCGACGGATGGTTCTTCACGGCCGTCCTGACCACCCGGATCTACTGCCGCCCCAGCTGCCCGGCCGTACCGCCCAAGGTCGAGAACATGACCTTCCTGCCCAGCGCGGCCGCCTGCCAGCAGGCCGGGTTCCGCGCCTGCAAGCGCTGCCGGCCGGACACCAGCCCGGGGTCGCCCGAGTGGAACGCCCGCGCCGACGCCGTCGCCCGGGCCATGCGCCTGATCCGGGACGGGGTCGTGGACCGCGAGGGCGTGCCGGGGCTCGCGGCGCGGCTCGGCTACTCCACGCGGCAGATCGAGCGGCAGCTGAACGCCGAGCTCGGGGCCGGGCCGCTGGCCCTGGCCCGGGCGCAGCGGGCGCAGACCGCGCGGCTGCTGATCGAGACCTCCGGGCTGCCGATGGCGGAGGTCGCGTTCGCCGCCGGGTTCTCCTCGATCCGCACGTTCAACGACACGGTCCGCGAGGTGTTCGCGCTGTCCCCGAGCGAGCTGCGGCTCCGCTCCGGGCGGGGGCGCGCGGCCTTGGCGCAGACGCCCGGGGTGCTCTCGCTGCGGCTGCCGTACCGGGCCCCGCTGAACCCGTCGAACCTCTTCGGGCACCTCGCCGCGACCGCCGTACCGGGGGTGGAGGAGTGGCGCGACGGTGCGTACCGGCGCACGCTGCGGCTGCCGTACGGCACCGGGGTCGCCGCCCTGACGCCCCGGCCGGGGCACGTCGAGTGCCGGCTCGCCCTGACGGACCTGCGCGACCTGACCATCGCGATCAGCCGCTGCCGCTGGATGCTGGACCTCGACGCCGACCCGGAGGCCGTCGACGAGCAGCTGCGGGCCGACCCGCTGCTCGCCCCGCTCGTGGACCGGGCGCCGGGGCGCCGGGTCCCCCGTACGGTCGACGCGGCGGAGTTCGCGGTGCGCGCCGTGCTGGGCCAGCAGGTCTCCACGGCGGCGGCCCGTACCCACGCCGGGCGCCTGGTGTCGGCGCACGGAGAGCGCGTCGAGGACCCCGAGGGCGGGCTGACGCACCTCTTCCCGTCCCCGCAGGCCCTGGCCGGACTGGACCCGGAGGCGGTGGCCCTGCCCCGCAGCCGCCGGGCCACCCTCACCACGCTCGTCGGCGCCCTGGCGGACGGTTCGCTGACGCTCGGGATCGACAGCGACTGGGAGCGGGCCCGCGCCGGGCTGGCCCAGCTGCCCGGCTTCGGCCCCTGGACGGTGGAGGTGATCGCGATGCGCGCCCTCGGGGACCCGGATGCCTTCCTCCCCTCCGACCTGGGGGTCCGCAGGGCCGCGCAGGGGATGGGGCTGCCGCACACCCCGGCCGCGCTGACCGCCCGTGCGGCGCTGTGGCGGCCCTGGCGGGCGTACGCCGTCCAGTATCTGTGGGCGACGGACGACCACCCGGTGAACCACCTGCCCGCCTGACCCGACCTACCGGGCCCGACCCGATCGACTGCCCGAACCGCCCGACCCGACCGACCTGCACGAACCGCCCGAACCGCCCGTACGGCCGGGCCGCCGAACCGACAGAAAGCACCCGTCATGGAACGCCAGCACACCGTCATCGACAGCCCGTACGGCCCGCTCACCCTGGTCTCCACCGAAGGCGTCCTCAGCGGCCTGTACATGACCGAGCAGCGGCACCGGCCCGCCGAGGAGTCCTTCGGCACCCGGGTGGGCCCCGGGGAGGAGCCGTTCGCCGAGGCCGCGCGCCAGCTCGCGGCCTACTTCGCCGGCGAGCTCACCGGCTTCGACCTGCCGCTGCGGCTGGAGGGAACGGACTTCCAGCGCCGCGTCTGGGACCAGCTGGTCCGGATCCCGTACGGCGAGACCTGGTCGTACGGCGAGCTGGCCGCGCGGCTGGGCAAGCCGAACGCCTCCCGCGCGGTGGGCCTGGCCAACGGCAAGAACCCGGTCGGCATCATCGTTCCGTGCCACCGCGTCATCGGTGCCTCCGGCAGCATGACCGGCTACGGCGGCGGCCTCGACCGCAAGCAGCGTCTGCTCGCCTTCGAGAGCGGGCGGGTGCGGCCCGGGGCGGCGTCGCTCTTCTGAGCGAACGCGCCCCCGGCCCGGCGTCAGGCGACCGGGCGGCCGTTCTCCAGCTCGACCGGACCGCCGCCGTTCTCCAGGACCTCGTACGCGGCCTCGGTACGCAGGCCGAGGGGGCCGAGCAGGTAGGTCGTGAGCTCGGTCGGCGGGACCAGGCGCCAGGAGACGAGCTCCTCCTCCTGGAGCGCGACGGCCTCCAGCTGCGCCGGGTCGAGCACTCCGCCGTCGTACACGTACGCCACGAGCGGCGGGCGGCCCGTGCCGAGCACCCAGTCGACGGCGAGCAGCCGGCCGAGGGGGACGTCGAGGCCGATCTCCTCGGCGGTCTCGCGGCGGGCCGCCTGCCGCGGGGACTCGCCCCGGTCGGATTCGATGGTGCCGCCGGGCAGGGCCCAGCCCTCGCGGTAGTTGGGTTCGACGAGCAGCACCCGTCCCTGGTCGTCGCGGAAGAGCGCGGCGGCCCCGGCCAGCACCCGGGGCAGACTTGCGATGTACGCGGCGTAGTCACTCGTGGTCACGCCGTCCAGCCTAGGGGGTGCCCGGGGGCCGTCAGGCCCGGACCGCGGGACGCGATCTCGAGGGTGCGGGCGGCCAGTTCGCGGATCGAGGCGCCGTCGAAGCCCGCCACGGCGCTGCGCACCCGGTCCTCCAGTGGTGTCGTCCACTGTGCGGGGAGGGCGGCCGCCCCGCACAGGACGCCTGCGACGGATCCGGCGGTGGCGCCGTTGGAGTCCGTGTCCAGGCCTCCGCGCACGGTGAGGGCGATCGTGCGGGTGAAGTCCCCCTCGCCGTAGAGGAGTCCGGCGGTCAGGACGCCCGCATTGGGCACGGCGTGGATCCAGCCCAGCCCGCCGGCCTCTGCCTCCACCTCGGTCAGGGTGTCCTCCCAGCCCAGACCGGCGGTGTGCAGGGAGACCACGTGCCGCACGAGGCGGGCGAGTCGGCTGCCGGCGGGGATGCGGGCGAGTCCCGCCTCGACGGCTTCGCGCGGGCCGGCCGCGGTGAAGGCGGCGGCGATCACGGCGGCCGCCCACATGGCGGCGTACACGCCGTTGCCGGTGTGGGAGAGCACGGCGTCCCGGCGGGCCAGGGAAGCGGCGCGGCGCGGGTCGCCGGGCGAGGTCCAGCCGTACACGTCGGCGCGGATGAGGGCCCCGATCCACTCCTGGTAGGGGTTGTCGCAGGTGGCGGTCAGCGGCGGGCGCAGGCCGTTGGCGAGGTTGCGGTAGGCGGCCCGCTCGGCAGTGAACGTCGTCAGGTACGGCAGCCCGAGCAGCCACTGCTCGCCCACCTGCTCGGTGCTGAACCCGGGGCCGTGGGTCTCCAGCAGCCGCAGGACGAGCAGGGACCAGTCCACGTCGTCGTCCCGGCAGCTGCCGTGCACGGCTCCGCGCACGCACTGCGGCCACTCCGGGCGGAGCTCGAACTCGCCGGGTGCGGCGGGCGGTTCGAGGGCGTCCGGCGGCGGGAGGTAGTCCTCCAGCGGGAGCGCGTCCGCCCGCCGCAGGTAGGAGTCGATGCGGGCGCGCGTCCAGTGGTCGCCGCGCTCGACGGGCTTGCCGAGCATGTTGCCGGCGATGCGGCCGAGCCAGCCGCCGAGGATCCGGTCGGCGAGGACCGCCTCGGGGAGGACGGGACCGGAGCGTGCCGGGTCGGCGGGGCGGGAGGGCGGCGTACGCAGGTCCGGGGGGCGCAGGTCCGGGGGGCGCAGGTCCGGGGGGCGCAGGTCCGGGGGGCGCAGGTCCGGGTCGCCGGGGGGCTCGGTCATGCCTGAGGTGTACCCCCCGGGTCCTCACGGTCCCGGCGGGATTCGGCCACCCGGCGCAGCCGCGGGTGCCGGGTGGCGCCCTGCTCGGTGATCGCGTCGCCGACCATCGCCGTGACCGCGTCGCGCAGGCCGTGCAGCGCGGGGTGCCGGGCGGGGCCCGCACCGGGGTCCTGGCGCAGTTCCTTCACCAGTGCCCAGCACAGCAGGAGCATCACGACGACGAACGGCAGGGCGACCAGGATGGTCGCGGTCTGGAGCGACTTCAGTCCGCCCGCGACGAGCAGGACGGCCGCCACCGCGGCCATCAGCACGCCCCAGGTGACCACCAGCCAGGTCGGCGGGTGCAGCGAGCCCCGGCTGGTGAGGGAGCCCATGACCAGCGAGGCGGAGTCGGCGCTCGTCACGAAGTACGTCATGACCAGGACCATCGCCACGTACGAGGTCACGGTGCCCAGCGGCAGCGCGTCGAGCATCGCGAAGAGCGAGGCCTCCGCGCCGTCCTTGACCTTGGCCGCCATGTCGGCGGCGCCGGTGGAGTCGAGCCGGATGGCGGTGCCGCCCATCACGCAGAACCAGACGACGGTGGCGCCGCTGGGCACGAGCAGCACGCCGACGAGGAACTCGCGGATGGTGCGGCCGCGGGAGATCCGGGCGATGAAGGTGCCGACGAAGGGTGCCCAGGACAGCCACCAGGCCCAGTAGAAGATCGTCCAGGCGCCCAGCCAGGCACTGTCCGTGAAGGCCCCGGTGCGGCTGGCCATGGGCAGCAGCTCGTGCAGGTAGCCGCCCACGCTCGCCGGGATCACGTCGAGGATGTAGACCGTGGGGCCGAGGAGGAAGACGAAGGACATCAGGGCGGCGGCCAGCACGATGTTGATGGTGCTCAGCCACTTCACGCCCTTGTGCAGCCCGGAGAAGGCCGACAGCACGAAGGCCGCCGAGAGCGAGGCGATGATGATCAGCTCCACGGCGGTGGAGTCCTCGACGCCCGCGGTGATGCTCAGTCCCTCGGCGACCTGGAGGGCGCCGAGGCCCAGGCTGGTCGCGGTGCCGAAGACGGTGGCGAACACCGCGAGCAGGTCGACGGCCTTGCCCTGCCAGCCGTCCGCCCGGCGCTCGCCGATGAGGGGGACGAACGGCGAGCTCAGCCTGTTGCCGCGGCGCTTGCGGAAGGTCGCGTACGCGAGGGCGAGGCCCGCGATGCCGTAGATGGCCCACGGGGTCAGCGTCCAGTGGAAGAAGGAGTACTCGAGCGCCGCACGGGCCGCGGCGCCGCTCTGCGGTGCGGCGCCGCTCGCGGGCGGCGGCGAGACGTAGTGCTGGAGCGGCTCGCCGACGCCGTAGGCCGATGCCCATGCCGGCGCTGAACATCATCGCGATCCAGGCGAGGTTGCCGAACTCCGGTTCCGAGTCGTCCGCGCCCAGCCGGATGCGGCCGAAGCGGCTGACGGCGAGGACCACGCACATCACGAGGAAGACGTCGGCGGCGATCACGAACAGCCAGGCGAAATTGGCGAGCACCCAGGTCAGCGCGGTGCTGGAGGCCGAGTCGAAGGATCCCTTGGCGAGCGCGGCCCAGGCGACCACCGCGAGCACCGCGGCGATCCCGGCGGTGACCACCGTACGGTCGGGCGAACCCTCCTCAGGTCCTCCGGGCGGGGTGCCCGGGGGTGAGTGTTCCAGCGATTCCGCGCTCATGCGGACCCACTATGGGGGTGAATATCACCATTTTGCGGAGTGGCACGCCGGGTGTGACCCAGGGCACCCATGGGCATAGGAGGATCCTCCGGATAGTCTCGTGGTGGCGCGACTGCACGTTCGATAGCAAGGGATCAGCAAGGTGACGGACGGAGCAGTAACTGAGGCCGCGCGCGTACTCATCGCCGCGGACAAATTCAAGGGCTCGCTCACGGCCGTGCAGGTCGCGGAGCGGGTGACGGCCGGGCTCAAGGCCGCGGTCCCCGGCGTGGAGGTCGAGACCCTTCCCGTCGCGGACGGCGGCGACGGGACGGTCGCGGCCGCCGTGGCGGCCGGATTCGAGCGCCGGGAGGTCCGGGTCACCGGCCCGCTCGGCGAGCAGGTCACCGCGGCCTTCGCCCTGCGCGACGGCACCGCGGTCGTGGAGATGGCCGAGGCCTCCGGGCTGCAGCTGCTCCCCAAGGGCGTGTTCGCCCCGCTGACCTCGACCACCTACGGCTCAGGCGAGCTGCTGCGGGCCGCGCTGGACGCGGGCGCCACCTCGATCGTCTTCGGCGTGGGCGGCAGCGCCACCACCGACGGCGGCGCGGGCATGCTGGCCGCGCTGGGCGCGGTGTTCCTGGACGCCGACGGCGAGCCTGTGGGCCCGGGCGGCGGGCCGCTCGCGGACCTGGCCTCCGCGGACCTGTCCGGCCTCGACCCGCGGTTCGCCGGGGTCGAGCTGGTCCTCGCGAGCGACGTGGACAACCCGCTGACCGGCCCGAAGGGCGCCCCGGCGGTCTACGGCCCGCAGAAGGGCGCGTCGCCCGAGGACGTCGCGACCCTCGACGCGGCGCTGTCGCACTACGTCGCCGTGCTGGAGAAGGCCATCGGCCCCAAGGCCGCCGAGTGCGCGGCCGCCCCGGGTGCGGGCGGCGCGGGCGGCATCGGCTACGGCGCGCTGGTCGGCCTCGGCGCGAGCTTCCGCCCCGGCATCGAGCTGATGCTCGACGTCCTGGGCTTCGCCCCCGCGCTGGAGCGGGCCACGCTGGTGATCACCGGCGAGGGCTCGCTCGACGAGCAGACCCTGCACGGCAAGGCCCCGGCGGGCGTGGCCTCGGCCGCGCGCGCGGCGGGCAAGGAGGTCGTAGCCGTCTGCGGCCGCCTGGCCCTGAGCCCGGAGGCCCTCCAGGCGGCCGGCATCCGGCGTGCGTACCCGCTCACCGGGATCGAGCCCGACACGGCGAAGTGCATCGCGAACGCCGGCCCGCTGCTGGAGCAGGTGGCCCGCAACATCGCCGCCGACGTGCTCTGATCCACGCGGAGCGCCGACTCCGATACGTGTGCGAAACCTCCTCCCCGGCATGCCGGGGAGGAGGTTTCCGTATGCCGTGACACGTTCGGGCCATGGGTGTCGATCATGAAATACGGGAGCCCGCGACCGGGTATCCCACCTTCGTGACCGAGGCGACGGGACGGGGGCGGCGATGAGCGTGCTCGGCTGGATCGGCACCGTCCTCGCCGCCTGGTGCGCCCTGTCGCTCCTGGTGGCGGCGCTGTACGCGTACGGCCGCACCCGTCAGAAGCGGGAGCACGGCGCCGACGCGGTCCGCGGGCGGAATACTCGGCGGGGGCCCGGCGCTTGATGCCGGCATGGCGACTCTCGGACTCATCGGCAGCGGCAACATCGGCGGCACCCTGGCCCGGCTCGGCGTCGACGCCGGACTGGACGTCGTGCTCAGCAACTCCCGCGACCCCAGGACCCTGGACGGACTGGTGGCCGAGCTCGGCCCGCGGGCCCGCGCGGCCACGCCCGCCGAGGCGGCGGCCGCGGGCGACTGGGTCGTGGCGACCGTCCCGCTGGGCCGTTACGCCGGCCTTCCCGCAGCCGCGCTCGCGGGGAAGGTCGTACTCGACACGCTCAACTACTACCCGGAGCGCGACGGCGTCTTCCCCGCACTGGACGCGGAGGAGACCACCACCAGCTCGCTCGTACAGGACCACCTCGCGCAGTCCAGGGTCGTCAAGGCGTTCAACAACATCTGGTTCGTCCACCTGCGGGCCCTCGCCCGCCCCGCGGGCGCGCCCGACCGGTCGGCCCTGCCGATCGCGGGCGACGACCCGGCGGCGAAGGAGTCCGCGGCCGCGCTCCTCGACCGGCTCGGCTTCGACAGCGTCGATGCGGGCACCCTCGCCGAGAGCTGGCGCTTCCAGCGCGACACGCCCGCGTACGTCGTCCCGTACGCGAAGGACCCGAAGGGGCGCGGCGTCGGGGCCGGTGACCCGGGGCGCACCGCGGACGCGGCCGCGCTGAGGGCCGCGCTCGCCCGGGCCGAGCGCCCGGCCGGCCGCTGACCGCACCGCGCACCTCGCTCCGGCGTCACGGGGCGGCCGGGGTCACGGGGCGGCCGGGGTCACGGCGCGGCCGGGGTCACGGCGCGGCCGGGGTCACGGCGCGGACACCCGGGCCGCGAAGGCCGCGTACGCCCGCTCGTCGAAGAGGACGAACCGGACCTCCTCCACGGACGTGTCGGCCGCCCGGACCGTCTCCACGGCGATCCGGGCGCCGTCGTCCATCGGCCAGCCGTAGACGCCGGTGGACACTGCGGGGAAGGCGACCGTGCGCGCGCCCAGTCCGTCCGCCACCCGCAGGGACTCCCGGTAGCAGGAGGCGAGCAGCTCCGAGCGGTCCTCCGCGGCCGACCAGACCGGGCCGACGGTGTGGATCACCCAGCGGGCAGGGAGGCGGCCGGCCGTGGTGGCGACGGCGCGGCCGGTGGGCAGGCCGCGGCCGTAGTGCGAGGCGCGCAGGCGGCGGCAGTCGGCGAGGATGTCGGGTCCGCCGCGGCGGTGGATCGCGCCGTCGACTCCTCCGCCGCCCAGCAGCGAGGAGTTGGCGGCATTGACCACCGCGTCCACGTCCTGCTCGGTGATGTCCCCCTGTACGAGGACGAGCCTGGCGCGGTTCACCGGGCGCCCTCCCCGCGCAGCCGGCGCCAGACGGCCTTGGCGGCGTTGTGGCCCGACATGCCGTGGACGCCCGGGCCCGGCGGGGTCGCCGAGGAGCAGATGAAGACGGCGGGGTGCGGCGTGGCGTACGGGCGCAGCGAGATCCGGGGGCGGATCAGCAGCTGGAGGCCGGAGGCGGCCCCGCAGGCGATGTCGCCGCCGACGTAGTTCGGGTTGTGCAGGGCGAGCTGGGGCGGGCCGGCCGTGGCACGGGCCAGGACCAGGTCGCGGAAGCCCGGGGCGAAGCGTTCGAGCTGCCGCTCCACCGCGTCGGTGAGGTCGCCGTCCCAGCCGTGCGGGACGTGTCCGTACGCCCAGAAGACGTGCTTGCCCTCCGGGGCCCGGGAGGGGTCCATCAGGCTGGGCTGCGCGGTGATCAGGAAGGGGGCGCGCGGGGCGCGGCCGCCCGAGGCCAGCTGGAGGGCCGCGTCGATGTCCCGCAGCCGCGGCCCGACCTGGACGGTACCGGCCCGGCGGGCCTCCGGCGCCGTCCAGGGCACCGGCCCCGACAGGGCGTAGTCGAGCTTGAAGACGCTGGCGCCGTAGCGGTAGCCGTCGTAGAAGCGGCCCAGCCCGGCGATCCGGGCCAGGGCCGTGGGCGAGGTGTCGAAGACGTACGCGCGGGCGGGCGGGAGGTCGTCGAGCCGCTTGACCTCGAAATCGGTGTGGATCTGCCCGCCGAGGTCCTTGAGATAGGCGGCCAGCGCGTCCGAGACCGACTGCGAGCCGCCGCGCGGCATCGGCCAGCCGCCCTCGTGTGCGGCGAGCGCGAACACCAGGCCGACCGCTCCGGTGCCGATGCCGTTGAGGGGTGCGATGACGTGGGCGACGAGGCCCGCGAACAGCGCGCGGGCGGGTTCGTCGCGGAACCGGCGCAGCAGCCAGGTCGACGGCGGCAGCCCGGCCAGGCCGAACCGGGCCAGGGTGACCGGGTCCCGCGGCAGCGCCGTGGCCGGCAGCGACATGAAGTCGCGGGCGAGGGTGTCCCACCGGCCGAGGAACGGCGCGACCAACCGCCGGTACGTCCCCGCGTCCCGCGGCCCGAAGGACGCCGCGGTCTCGGCGACCGACCGGGACAGGACGGCGGCGGTGCCGTCGTCGAAGGGGTGCGCCATCGGCAGCGGGGCGTGCAGCCACTCCAGGCCGTAGCGCTCCAGGGGCATGGTCTTGAACACCGGCGAGCCCGCGCCCAGCGGGTGCACGGCCGAGCACGGGTCGTGCCGGTAGCCGGGCAGGGTGAGCTCGTCGGTGCGGGCTCCCCCGCCGACCTTCTCCGCCGCCTCGAACAGCGCGACGGAGAATCCGCGTCTGGCCAGTTCGACGGCGGCCGTCAGCCCATTGGGACCGGCCCCCACGACGACCGCATCGAGAATCGACGGCACCTTCGGACTCCTTCGTCTGCCGGCGGCACTGGCCTCGGTCCCAGGATAGGGCGCCCCGCTCGAGGGGCTCTAAGCTCCGCCGCGCAGCAGGTCCCGGATCCGCTCGGCGGTGGCCAGGTCCCGGGCGACCGCGAACGGCAGGGCGTTGTCCCGGTCGATCCGGAACGGCTCGCCCGCGATGGTGGTCTGCGCACCGCCCGCCTCCGCGACCAGCAGCAGGCCCGCGGCGTGGTCCCAGGCCGAGGGCCAGTTGAAGGCGAGCGCGTCCATCGCGCCGCGGGCGACCTTCAGGTACTCCAGCCCGGCCGAGCCGCACGCCCGCGGAGCCACCCCCGGTACCTGCAGCCGCGCCAGCGTCCGCTTCTCCTCCTCGCTCGTGTAGAGCGGGTGGGCGGTGGCGACCCGCAGCTCGGCGCCGGGCTCCGGCGAACCGCTGCGGATCGCTTGCCCGTTGACGTACGAGCCGCCGCCGCGGACCGCGGTCGCCAGCTCCTCGAGCGCGGGGGCGTACGTCCACGAGGCGAGGATCTCGCCGCGCTGCGCCAGCGCGACGAGCGTGCAGAAGGCGGGCTCGCCGTGCACGAACTGCCGGGTGCCGTCGACGGGGTCCACGATCCACACCGGCGCGTCCTCGCGCAGGGCGCCGTACACGGCGGGATCGGCGTGGACGGCCTCCTCGCCGACCACGACGGAGCCGGGCAGCAGCTTGGTGAGGGAGGCGGTGAGGTGCTCCTCGGCCTTGCGGTCGGCGACGGTCACCAGGTCGTGCGGACCGCTCTTCTCGTCGACCTCGTGCTCGGCGAGCTGCCGGAACCTCGGCATGATCTCGACCGCCGCCGCCTTGCGGACGGCTTCCTCGACGTCGGACAGGCCGCGTGCCAGAAATTGTTCGATCATGCCCCCATCACATCACGGACGGGGCACGCACCACACCGGCGGCGGCCGATCCCGGAAACGGCGAAGGGGGGGGGGGGGGGGGGGGGGGGGGGGGGGGGGGGGGGGGGGGGGTGTTGGGTCGTCGGTGCCCTGTATGGAGGGGGGAGGGGGAGGGG